>JAPKMO010000115.1 GCA_026645945.1 Anaerolineae bacterium | reverse complement strand
CTGCAAGAGGGCTTGCGCTGGGTATCCGGTGGGCGGGAGTTCAAGGTGGATTTGAGTACCTGCATCGGCAAGGGTGATGACATGGGTCGTTACATCATCTACAAAGAGCCGATTGATTAAAAAACCGGGGGCGAAAAGCCCCCGCCCTTCCTTTAGATGTGTCTGGTCATGATGATTTCAACCACATGGGCATCAATGAACCGCTGCCCGTGTTGGCGCGCCACCGAGATGCGATGGTGGCCGTCCATCACAAAGTAGTGTTCGTTCACTTTTCGCAGTTCCACCGGCGGAAGCAGCACGCCTTCACGGCTGGCTTTGTCCACACTCATCCATCTTTCCTGGGTTACGTCCCGGCGCGGGTAAAAAGCCCGGTCGAAATCATCCGTTCGCCCGCCGCTGCCGACGATCTCGTTGATCGGCACGGCGCGAATACCCAGGCTGTGCTGGCTTTTGAACCGGGCATCCCTCAGCACCGAATCCAGCGTCAGCAGATCGTTTGACCGCCGCAGAAGCCGGCTTATTAAGCCGCGCAGGGTTGCTATAGACCTTGCCCGGTCGTATTCGCGCAGCGCAACTTGATCGAGTTCCCCCATGACGTTTATCACGACCAGCCCTCTCTGCTCCGGCATGTTCGCCCACTATTCAGTTAAGCAGAAATCGGCGTTCCCTGCATCCGGCACTAAGCCGGGTTTGCACCCGGCAAAAAGTCCGATATTTTCCCTGCCCAGCTGGACAGGTTTTCCCCTTCCTTCCATATCCCGCTTATGAGGCCACTTCGTCCGGCGCCATCCATCATTCCCGATAACCGAACGCCAGCGCCAGCGCGTTCGACCGCGAGCGCAGTTCTCGCAGCCGCGCCGAACTCTCGCGGTCGTCGCCGGAAGGGGTGATGCTGGCGGGATCGCGTCGTGTTTGCCACAACTCGGAGGCGCCCTCGAGGATAGCCTGAATGAACCGTTCCTGATCCTGACGAGATGGTCCGGCTGCGACGGCTGCCTTACCCCGGTTCATAATCGCTTCCTTTCGCCTCATCTTTATACCTCTACCTTACCACTGAAAGAGGGTATAATCTGTCCTCATTAAAGCGGCATTTATGAGAAAAAGATGAGAGATGTACAGTCCTACAACACGCTTACTAACCCTTCTTGAGCTTTTACAATCCCGACCAAGTGTCTCCGGTTCGGAGCTGGCGTCACGCCTGGAAGTAGATGTTCGCAGCGTGCGCCGCTACGTTACAATGCTCCGCGACCTGGGGATTCCGGTCGAAAGTGAGAAAGGTCGTTACGGGTCCTACGGCCTGCGGCCCGGCTTTCGCCTGCCGCCCTTGATGTTCAATAATGCCGAAATCCTGGCGATCATCCTCGGCCTGTTGGCCGTGCGGCAGATCGGCCTGGCCGCCGCGCCCGGCGTTGAAAGCGCCGCCGCCAAAATCGAGCGCGTTCTGCCGGACGACCTGCGCGATCACGTGCGCGCCATGCACGGCGTGTTAACGCTGGACATCCGCGCTGCCAATGCCGCCGTCGCACCGGAACTGATCGCCGCCTTCAGCCTGTCCGCTTACCTGCGCCAGCGCCTGTGGATTGAATACCGGGGCGCGCGGCAAAGCGACATCACCGAACGAGCGATTGACGTATACGGCCTGGTTTATCACGCTGGATTCTGGTACGCCGTCTCTTACTGCCACCTGCGGCGAGGTCTGCGCATCTTCCGCCTGGATCGTGTCTACCGGCACAGGCCGGTGGATGCCAACTTCAAACCTCCGGCGAAGTTTGACGCGCTGGGCTACCTGCTCAACTCCATCGCCAACATGCCCGGCGTATGGGAGATTCGGGTGCTGCTGAAGGCCGATTTCGACTTCGCCCGCGCCCGCGTCCCGAACGACCTGGGGGTTTTAGAGGAAGTTGAGGGGGGCGTGCTGCTGCGTACCTACAGCGATGGCCTGGATTGGATCGCCCGCTTCCTGATTAATCTGGGCTGCGCCTTTGATGTTCATCATCCTCCCGCTCTCCGTAAAGAACTCCGAAAGATTGCACGCTTGGTTTTGCGAATGGCCGCCGAACCATTGTGAACCCTCGTGAACTATTATAGCGCGCGTCCGCGATCTGTCAACCGGGATAAAGGTGTTACAATTGGCCTATGTTTTGGGGAATGCCAAAAGGGGAATACGATGGACTTTTTCCGTAAATTATTCGGCGGCTCGCAGCCCGCGCAGGGCGAGGCGGGGGATCGCGCCGGCCTGTATTTTTACGTCCGACCTGCCGGCTGTCAGGAAGTAGTGCGCGTGCGGATTGACCGCAACAACGACATCAGCCTGGGCGACGACGGCGGGTACTTCGCTTTTAAGACGGTGCGCGGCTCGTCTTACAAATGCACGCGCAGCGCCGAACTGCGGCTGTACTTCGACGCCCAGCGCCGCCTGCAAAATACCGAAGTTGTGGGTGGCGATCTCGTCACGCAGGAGGATTATGAAGCCTGGCTGGCTTCGGAACAACAAACATGAGGGCCGCTCAACGGCAGCCCTCGACTCTCAATCTATGCGCCGCTGCCGCCTTCAGGCCAGCAGCAGTGCGTGTTCAACCTTGATGCAGGTGTCCATCACCACGTCCAGCCCGGCGTCGGCGGCTTTCCGCGCTGCCTCGTCGTGCGTCACGCCGGCCTGCGCCCAGATGGCCTTCGCGCCGACGGCGATAGCTGCGTCCACGATTTCTGGCAGGTGTTCCGAACGGCGGAACACATTCACGATGTCTATCGGCTCCGGCACGTCCGCCAGCGTTGGGTAGCTGGGGCGGCCATCAATTTCAGTCACGGCAGGATTCACAGGATAGACGGTATAACCGGCCTGCCGCAGATACTGGCCTATCCGGTAGCTGTCGCGGTCGGGTTTGTCGGAATGGCCGACGACGGCAATCACGCGGGCTTTCGCCAGCAGGTCGCGCTTGGCGGCATCGTTGTCGCTGATAATCATAAACGTTTCCCTACTTACGATACGGCCACAGCCGGCTCGGCTGCCAGGATTTCAAAATCGGTCGTGATCGCTACCGTCGCGCGCAGCGTGGCCGACACCGAGCAGTATTTTTCCTCCGAAAGCTGGATGGCCTTTTCGACATCCTCCGGCCTGAGGTTAAAACCGCCGACGATGTAGTGGATGTGAATTTTGCGGAACGTCCAGGGGGCTTCGGTTTCCTGCTCGCCGGTCACGGTCACACGCACATCGGTCAGGTAGGCGCGGCGTTTTTCCAGGATGTTCACTACATCATAAGCGGTGCAGCTTCCAACCGCCAGCAGCAGCAGCTCCGACGGTTTGATGCCCACGCCGTCGGCAGGGCTGGAAATAACCACCGAATGCTGCGTGCTGTCCGTGCCGACGAAGGTTTTTCCTTGCACCCAGGTTACGTTCACCTGTGCCATGTTTTGCTCCTTGTTTCGGGCATCAAAGAATGGGAGTAATCCCACCCCTGATTTATGACGAATAACCTCTATTTGGACGCTGCCAGCGGCAATATCTTTACGTTACATTCCACATTTCTTAATGGAAGCAGCTTTTCGCGCTGTTAACTCCAGCGTTTGCTTTTAGCCCTCGCCGCGCAGCGAGCCAATCGTCTGGCAGGCCGGGCAGCTGCCGTCCGGGCGGATGATGGCGAAGCCCGCCTGCGGGTCGCGGTCGTATACGTCGAAGTCCACGTTAAACACGATCATCAGTGCGATTTCCAGATTCGGAAATTCCGCCGCCATGCTGATCGCATCGCGCAGCCATTCCGCCTGCTCCTGCACGCTGGTGCTGGCACCCCATTCAAAGCCCGCCGGCAGCGGCCCGTAGCCATCCGGCGAAAGATAGCCGATTTCGGTATAACACAGGGGGATGCCGGAATTGCGGAACGGCGCAGCCGCGCGCTGCGTCATCAGCGGGAAGTAGCGCGTGGGATAGTTGTCGCGCGGGTCGCCACCCTGCTGGATGGGCGGCAGAATACCCTCGTTGTAATGCACGCCGATGCAGTCGGCGTAATTCACCACGCCCGCGTTCGCCAGATTCCAGTAATAATCGCCGTCGTCGCAGCCGTTGGCGGAACAGCCGCCGAAAAAGCCGGTCGGCGCGGGCGCGCCGCTGATGACCATCACCTGCGGGTCGGCGGCTTTGATAGCTTCATACGCCTGCCGCAGCATCTCGACATACGAACGCGCCGAAATGCGCCCGGCAGGCCATTCGCGGTCAATGTTCATCTCGTTCCATACTTCGATGGCATCCACACCCAGCGCCGCCACCTGCCCCAGGAACTCGGCATACAGGGGATAGTAGTCTGCGCTCAGTTCGGCCAGCTCTGCTTTTTCGCCGGTAATGCTCAACAACACCTTAAAGCCCGCCTCGTGCGACCAGTTGATGCGGTCGCGGGCCACGTTCAGCAGATTCGTATCGCCGATAATAAACGGCACTTGCCACTTGACCCAGGTCATGCCGGCGGTTTTCATGGCCGCGATGGTTTCGTCGGTAAAATAAGCCACCTGCCCCCCAACCGGCACAGGCAGCTCGTTGACCGGGTTCGGGCGCGGCACGAGTTGAGGCGTGGTCGGCGCTTCGGTGGGATGGATAGGAAGCGGCTGCGGCACGACGGCGGCTTCGCCCTCTGGCCGCTGGAGCGCGTTCGCCACCCGTATCGGCCCAACCGTGTAAAAAATATCCTGGCCGGAGCGCAGCCGCACCTGAAGCCGAAGCTGATAAATGCCGTCCGGCACGGTCGTCGTCGGCCACTCCGCCAAAACGCCGTTCACCACCGGCTGGTTCTTCAACGTGCTGGCCGGTATCCACGCCGGCGGCTGCTGGTCATAGAGGCTGACCTGCAAAAAATAGGCCTGCAAATCCGGCGGGTTCACCGTGCCGATCACCGAAATCGTGCCGGACACATCATAAACGGGCGGCGGCCAGGTGATGATAACCGCATCGTTTTGAGCAGCCGCCGGAAGAAAAACCAGCAAAAGAACCAGCATTGTAAATATTATCCTGGACATAAGCAGCCCTCCTTGTAAAACAACTTCCAGGTAAAAGCCGGGAACAAAAGCGAATTATAACTTGCTATAAGGGCGGGTTTTGCCCCGCCCTTATGGTCGTTCTGGTGACTGCCGGCTCGCGGCCCGATTACGGGCAGACGCCTTTTTGCAGCGTGTAAACGGCGATGATGGTGTTGTCGGTTTCGCTGGTTTCCGGGATCAGGTTGCCGGGGTCAAGCGTGATGACCAGCCGGTGCTGTTCGTCATAGAAGGTGCTGACCGTCAGCGGAATCGGGCCGACGTTAACCGTCTGGCCGGGCTGGATAACCGGAATCGCGCCGACCGTACTGGCCTGAAGCGAACCGTCGGCCACGCGGAAGTCCTGCACCGAAAGCAGCCCGCTGGGGTTGGCTGTCGAGCCAAAGTTCGCCACGTCTAGATAGATGTTAAAGGTCTGGTTGCACGTCGGCGACGGCGGATCGAAGCGGAAGTTGCCGGCGACCAGATTCACCGTTGCGGCGGGTGTCGGCGTGGCCGGAATCGGCGTCGGTGTGGGCGGCGGCGGCGGCGCGACGAACGGCACGCCGCTCAAGTCTCCGCTGACGGTGACGACCGTCGGCGCGACCCATCCGCGCTGCCCGTTTGGCAGGTCAACCACGTACCAGCCGCTGCCGGTGCTGCTGCGCCCGACGATGGTGACGGTCTGGCCGGGCTGCAAAGCGGCAAACGCTTCATAAATTACGCTGTCGCCCCGGCGAACGTTGACCGGCACATTGGCGCTGACGGTCGCGCGCGGGGTGGGGTCGAACTGGGTCGGCGTTGGCTGAGGCGGCGGCGGGGGGGCCGATGTTGTCGGAGTCGGGAGCGGCGCGACCGGCGTAATCGCAAACGGCGGCGGCTCGTTTTCCACCCGCAGCGGCGCAACGCGGAAGAACTCGCGCTGGTTATTTTGCAGGTTAATCGTCAGGCGCAGTTCATACAGGCCGTCCTCGACAAGTGTGGTATCCCAGATGCCCAGCACATCATCCCGGACGGCAGCCTGGAGCGCCGCCGTGACCGGAAACCAGGGTACGGTATCGTCGGCGCTGCTCAGGTCATCTTCCAGCGGGCGAAACTCCAAAAAATAACTCAGCATATTGGGCAGGTTGGCCGACCCGCGCACGACAAACTCGCCGCGCAGCACGTAAACCGGCGGCGGCCAGCTAATGTTTGCGTTGGGGTTGACTTCGCCCGACGTGGGCGAAATATCCTGCGCCTGTGCAGTGACGGCCAGCGCCAGCACCAGCGCCAACGCCAGGACAAAAAAGCGTAAATTCCTGTGCATCGTGCTTTACCTCGCGTCTCCACTAAGTCTACCGATTGATTGTACCGGCGAAATGAAAAATAACGCCGTTTTTAAAGGCTTACCGGTAGAAATCTACCTTGTTATCCAGCATACGCGAGGGGTTTTCCGGCTTACCGGACGGTTGGCCTACGTTTCAGTTACGGCTAATCAAGTATTGGGTGACGCGCAGCGACAGCCAGGTAATGACCAGCGGCAGCGCAATGGGCAGCGCAAAATCCAGCACAAAACGCAGCGGCCAGGGCATAGACACCAACCGCGCCAAATTGAGCAGAAAGAAGTAAAACCCGCCCAGAAAACCGCTGGTGATGATAGCCGTCGAACGCAGTGGGAAGGCCGCGCCCGCCAGCAGCCCTATCGCACCCGCCATAAACGGCTCGATCATCAGCCGCACGAGCGATACAACCAGCCCCAAAATCATGGCGACCCGCGAAAGATAGGGGTAATGGTCAAGTGGGAACATGGTGGCGTACTGCGAAATCAACAGCGGCATACTGAGCAGCGACACCGCCAGAATCAACAGGCTGAGGTTTTCCACCTGCCGCCAGATGGCAGCGGCGATTTTGCTGGCGAGGATGGACTCCAACCGCAGCGGGGTGGCCCGCACCAGATCGAACGTGCCGTTCCGCAGTTCATCCACGATGGACAGCGCGGCAGTAAAGCCAATCGAAGCCAGGATTTGCCCGTACAGAAACACAGCGATGGGAAACAGCAGCAGCGCGGCAGTGATGGTCGGCAGCGCCAGATCAAACAGAAACGGCCAGACCAGCGTCAGCAGCACCAGCACGACCTGCACCAGCACGATTTTTGCCAGCGAGCCGACTTCCGGCAGGATGGTTTTCCAGTACATCCCCAGCTGGCGGCGAATGATCGGATTGGAGCGCCGCGCCCAACGCGGCAGGCGGCTGTCCAGTTCGATGGTCTGGTATTTGGCGGGCAGATGAATAACGCTGATGTCTGTTTTGGCGCGTTCCACGTCTTTTACCACATCCGGTTCACGGTGAATATTACCCACAATACCCCGCGCGCGGGCTTTTTGTTCAAATCATTATACAACGATACTTCGCGCTGCCGGAAGTTTCGGTCAGAACAGGGGCGCGTTGTAACACGGAGATGAAAAGCGACAGAGGCGCGGAAATCGAAATCTCACTGCGCCTCTGTGTTTCATACACGGAGAGAAGATTTCGTCGAGCAGCCTAACGGCGGCGGGTGCGGGCGCGCAGGCTGAGGATGGCGAAAGTGAAGGTCAGCGCGGCCATCGCCAGGATCGCCAGCAGACCCCGCGCCAGCACGTCGGCTTCCCATCCGGTCAGCAGCACCGAACGCATGGCCTCCAGGATGTAAGTGATGGGGTTGTAGGTCGCAGCCGTTTTAATCCAGCCCGTTAGCAGAGACAGCGGCACAAACGTGGCCGTCAGGAAGGTGAGCGGGAAAAACAGGAACGAAGCGCCCTGGGTAGCCGCGCCGCTGCCCGTCCGCAGCGCAATAGACACTGTAAAACCGGAGAACGCCACGCCCAGCAGCACCGCCAGACCCAGCACCGCCGCGATGCCCGCCACGCCGGTTTCGGGGCGCAGGCCCATCAGCAGGCCGACCACCACCACAACCGCCGTTTGCAGGCCCAGAACCAGCGCGCCGGCGATCATCGGGCCAAGCAGCAGCGCACCTCGGCTGAGGGGTGTCAGCAGCAGTTTGTTGAAGTAACCATTTTCGATGTCCCGCACGATGGCTTCACCAGCCAGCGCCGCCCCGCTCAAGGCCGAGCTGATGACCGACACCGGCAGGATAAAGGCCAGGTAGCTTTTCCCGGCCAGCCCTGGCAGGAAGTTGGAAGCGTTGCCCAGCGATGCCTCGTAAACGAACAGGAAAAAGGCGCTGATGAGCAGCCCCGGAATGACCGCTGCCGGGGTGCGGAAAATCGTCACCAGGCTGCGCCAGGTCATGGTGGTCACTTGCAGGAAAAACGGCATCGAGGCGGGGCGTTCTGCCCCGCGAATACCCGCTAAAGTCGTCGGATTGGAGATCACGCTCATGATGGGTTTCCTCTTTTAATCACACTGGCTAACGGCTAGGCAACTTCAGCTTCCGGCATGTCTTGGGCGCTGAAACGCTGGCCGGTGAAGTGCAGGAACACATCGTCCAGCGTCGGCTGTGTCAGGGTTAATGAGACCGGTTCCAGCCCGGTCTGCCCCAGGCGGTTGACCACCGCCGGCACGGACTCGGCGGCGCGGCTGAGGTACAGCCGCAGCGTTTTACGGTCAACCTGCGCGCGTTCGGCCATTCCGGCCAGTTCAGAACGGGCGCGTTCGGCATCGTCGGTTTCGCGGAAGGTAACGTTAATGGACTCCGCGCCCAAGCCGGCCTTCAGGTCGGCGGGCGTGCCTTCGACGGCGATACGGCCATTGTTGATGATAGCAACCCGGTCGGCCAGTTCGTCGGCTTCTTCGAGGTACTGCGTGGTCAGGAAGATCGTCATGCCAAGCTGTTTGTTCAGGCGGCGCACCTCGTTCCAGATGTCGCGGCGGCTGGCCGGGCCGAGGCCGGTGGTCGGCTCGTCCAGGAACAGGATGGCCGGTTCGTGCGCCAGTGCCAGTGCCAGATCAAGGCGGCGGCGCATCCCGCCGCTGTATTTGCCCACACGCCGGTCGGTCACATTGGAGAGTTTGACCAGATCAAGTAGTTCGCGCGCGCGTTCCTGCGCTTGACGGCGGTTGAGGCCGAACATCTGTGCCTGGATGGTAAGTAGTTCCATTGACTTCATGAGGGGGTCAAGGCCGATTTCCTGCAGCGCCACGCCCGCGATACGGCGCACCTCACCGGCCTCGGAGACGACATCATAACCGCCGACGGTGGCTTTGCCCTCGGTCGGCACGATCAGTGTGGTTAGCATAGCGACAGTGGTGCTTTTGCCGGCGCCGTTGGGACCAAGGAAGCCAAAAATCTCGCCGGACTTCACCCGGAATGATACGTCATTGACGGCGGTCACATTCCCGTTGTAGCGTTTAACCAGATTCTCCGCCACGATTTCGCGGTTCGACATGCTGCATTCCCCTCCTGTGTGTTTTCTACATGGGAAATCCTACGCCTTTCGTTCACTTATTGTCAAGCTTTTGACGATAAATTGTTCATGAGAGGACCGGGAACAGGGTTTTAGTATCTATCCGTAAACCGATTGATCTGATAGCAGAACAGTGGGCTTAAGCCCACTGTCTGATGGGTTTACGGATAAACTCTTAATAGCTTAAGCCCATTGTCTGGTGGGTTTACGGATAAACTCTTAATAAAAGGACTCGCGTATCGTCTGTTACTGCGGGACGAGGCCGTTTTGAATCAGCAGTTCCGTCATCGCCTGCGCCGCGACCTGATGACCGTATGCCGAGGGATGGCCGTCGCCGCTGTACTGCAAAACGGCGGCATCCGGCGCGTTGGGGTCAATTGGCGCATCCGGGTCATAATACATCAGGTACAGTGATGTAATATCGCCCGCCGCGCGGTAAACCGGCAGCAGATCGAGGAACGGTGTGCCGGTTTCGGCGGTCACATGCGCCAGCATCCGTTGGGGCGCGTCCGGCAGGCCGCCGTCGGTCGGCATTTGTGACAGATCAGGCCAGGCCACCAGCGCCGCCGGGATGCCGCGTTCGGCCAGCAGCGCCAGCGTTTCGCGCAGGGCGTCTTCGTAAGCCTGCCATTCGCCCGCGAATTCCGGCGCGTCTGGCTTTAAAAATGTCAGGTCTTGATACGTGCGGTGCAGCCCCGGAACAGTCGGCGTCACGCGGTTGATTTCCGCCTCAATCTGCGCTTCCTGATACTCGCCGCGCAGCCGCCGCCACAGGTTGTACAGCGCCAGGTTGTCGCGCAGAAAGGCTTGCAGTGTCGAAGGCGGCCTGGCAGAGGACGACGCGAAACCCAGCACCACCGGACGGGAAAAATACTCCCGCATGATGGGATAAAAATCAAAAATATCGTTGGTGTAAAAACCCAGGATGACCAGATCGGGCTTCAGCGCCAATCCTTTTTCGTTGAGATAATCCAATTCGTCGGCGATGGTATAACCCGGCACGCCGGCATTCAACACCTGGACGCGCGTTTCCAGCCGCCGGTTAAGCTGTTCTTCCAGCCGCGCCGGAAACGTCTCCCGGTTGTGGACGTACATGCCATAAACGAACGAATCGCCAACCGCCAGGATACGAAACGCATC
This sequence comes from Anaerolineae bacterium, assembly GCA_026645945.1. GTDB lineage: Bacteria > Chloroflexota > Anaerolineae > Aggregatilineales > Phototrophicaceae > CFX2. Next base: position 3,451 of record JAPKMO010000115.1, on the reverse strand, counting down.
TTCCCGGACTTCCTCGCTGTTCCGCAGGCCGGCGCTGTTGGTTTGTAGGTGATAGGGGCGCGTGGGCATCAGCTTTTCAACGGTATCCAGGTTAGGCAGCAGGTCGCCATATCCCCTGGCGCTGAAGCCGAAACCCGGCTGTGCCGCGTTCTGCCCCGCCGGACTGCGCCATAGAATCGCCCGCGCCAGCAGTTCAAAAACCAGCAGGATAACCAGTGTATTCAACAGCAGGATGGCCGTGATTCTGATCGTTTGCCGCATAAGAAAATAACTACCAGGAAGCCGGATGACCCAATTAATCGGTGTTAAAGTGTATTGTACGCTCGCGCTTCGTGTTCTAACACCCGGCTTACGTGCCGGTTACTCGGCGTTTGGTCTACGCCCCGGCGCGAATACCCCTTTGCAATCGGCGGCATGGTGCTATACTTGCTCCCCGGCACTCAAAACGAGACGAGGTTTTTCCGACGTTATGCGACGCACTCTCGCACGTTTTTCAATAACGGCGCTGCTGGCGCTTGCCGCAGCGATCCCCTACGTGGTTTATGGTCAGGCACAGCTTCCCGGTACGAACACGCCTTCGCCCGCGCCGCTGCTGTTTGCGACGAATACGCCCATCGGGCCAACGGCCACGCCCAGCGCGACCCTGACGCCGACCCATACCCTCACACCGACGGCGACCCCCACCCTGACCTTCACACCTTCTTTTACCCCGACCGACACGCCGACGCCCACCGACACCCCCACGCCAACGCCGACGCCTATCGGGCCTTATTCATACCCGGAGGGCATCAGCCCGCTGACCGGCCTGCCCTACCCGAACGAAGAGGCCGCCGGACGCCGCAACCTGATCGTCAAAATTTCTAACTATCCCCCGGTGGTGCGCCCGCAAAGCGGCGTTAACCAGGCCGATGTGGTGTATGAATATGAAGTCGAGGGGGGCGTCACGCGCTTTGCCGCCATTTACCGCAACAACGCGCCCGATCACGTCGGTTCAGTACGCAGCGCGCGGCTGTTCGACCTGGAACTCATCCCGATGTACAACGCGCTGTTCGCTTACTCCGGCACCAGCGAGCCGATTCAAAAAATCATCATGGCGGCGGATTTTGTGTACCAGACCTTTTCGCCCCTGAAGGGCGACAACTGCGAGGAAGCCGGTTTCTGCCGCTTCCCCAAAGACGGCCTGGCTTTCGAGCATACACTGTTCCTGGATACCAACCAGGTGTGGGCGCTGGCGACCCGCCGCAACGTGAATACCCCGCTGCGGGCACGCGGCTTCGCCTTTAATGAAAAGCCCGACCCCGACGGCAAGCCGATCAACGACATTTTTATTGACTGGTACGGCCAAACCAGCGCCCGCTGGCAGTACGATGCGGCTTCCAGTCGCTATCTGCGCTACACCGATGACCTGCCTCACTTCGACATCGCCGACAACCAGCAGCTCTGGGCAGATAATCTGATCGTGATCGAAGTGCCGCACAACGAACGCCCCGACCTGTTCCCGCCCGGCGCGAATTACGCCTCGCACGAAATCGCGCTGTGGGATCAAGGCCGCGCGTATCTGCTGCGCGACGGGCAGTTTTACCAGGGCTACTGGTTCCGTAAGGACAGTGAACCCGGCAGCGCGCTGCAGCTGCTGTATGGAAACAACGTGCCGATGATGATGAAACCGGGGCGAACCTGGGTTTCGGTCGTGCGCTGGCTCGGAGATGTTGTCGTCAGCGAAACCAAACCGGACATGGCCGCCACCGCAACGACCATCGGCCTCAGCGCCACACCCACCTTCACCCTCACGCCGGGGCCAAGCCCGACCCCCGCGCCGGATTTATAAATCGCCTGCCGGGGCGTGATTGTGTTCGCGCCCCAGCCTTCGATAAACTAACGTTCGTTAGACGGGCGGGCGATGGGCAGTGTCAGCACATTTAGCCCGTTCAGTTCCAGGTCGCGCGCGGGCATCCAGATCACGCCGTCGCCGGGGCGCAGCAGCTGCAGCCAGTCGGCGGAGCGGTTGCGTCCCAACGCCTCGAACGTATCGCCGGGGTAGGCCACATCCGGCGAACGATAAGCGTCTCCAGGGCCGTTCCGCATCAGGATTCCGCCGCCGGTCACGACCGATACTTCGGCGGCATCCTCCAGCAAAAAGACCAGTTGGTAGCCATCAATCCAGCGCGGAACCAGGTTAACGAAGGTATTGCCGGGTTTAAAAGGCAGGATATTGCCTTCCAGGTCGTAGTACATCAGGGGGTCGTCGCGGGTTTCGCGCCGCCACTGGCCTTCATAGTAGCGGCCATCGCGGAGCAGGACGATTCGCCCACTGCCGATAAAATTGACCGAAAACGCAAAATCGCCCGGCCCCCAGTAGTTGGCGCTCACAAAGGGCTGTTCGATGTGGTCATCCTCAATAACCAGCACGTTAGCGGCGTTAATCTGCGTCCCGGTGGCCGCGTCCATATGCGGCTCGCCATCCTGGCTGCGTAACCAGCGCCCGCCTTCGTCATCATAAACCCATTCAATTTCAGTTTCCCGGTACTGCACCCACAGGCCGTCCAGCGGCACACCGCCGGATGGGGACTGTTCGCTGAAGGCCATGCCGTAAACAGGTTCGGGCATCAGATCGCGGCTGCGGGCGGCGGCTTCTTCATACAGCGCGGCGGTATCGCCGTACAGCGTGTGTTCCAGCGCCAGGCCATCCTTAGGGAAACGGCATAACGCCGGGCAGGGGCCGCTGCCGCCGATGGCGCGCGAGGACACCAGCCCATCGGTGCGTAACACGTCTATCGTGCCTTCCGCCATACCGGAATATACAAACAACGAACGATAAATGCGTGTGAGTTCAAAATCCACCAGCCGGGCGCTGCGAATCGGCCCGACATGGGGGGCGTCCTGTCCTAAGTAAATGGCGCTGAAGCGCGTCACGCCGCCGGACAGCAGATGTTCCCAAACGATGTCGGCCTGGTTTAAGCCGGACTGCGGACGAACGACCGGCGGATAATCGGACACTTTGATGAGAATTGGACGCCGGCTGAGCAAATCAGGGTCAGCCGGCAGGCCGGTCAGCGGGTTGATGCCGTCCGGGTAGGTTTCCGGGCCGATAATCTGCGGGGATTCGACGGCGCGCACGCTGCCGGCAAACAACGCCACGAAACACGCAAGCGCGAAAAAGACGGTGCGGCGGATCATGCCTATCTCCTGAAATGTAACTGTGTGAGTCGTGATACTGCTCCCACGCTATTATAACATCGGCAAACCAATACGTCTGTTAAGGACACAACAGGGCAATTGCATATCATGCCAGGTTCGGAGCCATACAGGGTTATGGTGGTTCGTAGGGGCGCAAGGCCTTGCGCCCCTACCCGCGAAACGGCCTTTATCGAACCACTTTATCGAACCACAATGACCTTTTGAAAACCCATTAAGCTTTCATATGCGATTGCCCTAAGTACACAATAGCCTG
>JAPKMO010000114.1 GCA_026645945.1 Anaerolineae bacterium | reverse complement strand
AGTTGGAGCTGCGCGCGCCGTTCGCGTACCTGCGAGACATCTCCGATCAGGTACGGGACAGAAGCGCTGTCAGTGGCGCTGAAGGCGAAGGAAAAACCAAGACCGGCAACGTTTCCCCTGCCGGTCTTAGCGAACCCCAATGTTCGGATTGGGTCTTGTCGTGCGGGAGGGACAGGATTCGAACCTGCGATCCGGGTATAAGCCGGATAACCGCTTAGCAGGCGGCCCCATTCGACCACTCTGGCACCCCCCCCAAAGGGTATAAATTTTTCCAGGCGGAGGGAGTGGGATTCGAACCCACGGTGACTCGGAAGCCACTCAGGTTTTCAAGACCAGCGCCTTAAACCACTCGGCCATCCCTCCTGGCATTTGGCATTGTAACACAGCCTAAAAACACGGTCAACACTAAAATTTGTGTTATCATAGTGCGCCGAGGCGTGGAACACGGCGCACGTTATTTTACGTTATTTTATGGATGATGCCGATTTGCTGCTGACAATCCTGGCCCTGCTGTACGTCGGGGTGACGGTTTATCTCGCCAACCAGGACGAACTGGCGCGGCTGACGGGCGGGGGTGATGATCTGGCCGCCCGCCAGCGGGCGCTGTTGCAGCGCTGGCTGCTGTACGGCCTGGCGCTGATGAACTTCGTCTATAACTTTCTGATTCTCCAGATGGCGCTGCTGAACGGGGTTTCGGATGCGCTGCCGGCAGATCTGATGGCGGAGCTGCCCGCCATTGACGTGCGGGCGGCGCTGGTAAATGCTGCCCTGGCCGGGGTTATCAGTTGGTTTGGGGCGCGTGTGGTGGCCTCGCCGGAAACGCGCCGGCTCATACGGGAGCGGTTGGGCAGCGGGTACGACCCGGACGCACCCGTCCATACCGCCGCCGTCGTGTTATGTCTGGTGTTTCTGTCGGCTACGTTCGGGCAGCTTGTCCTCAGCGGCGGTTTAAGCGGCCTGGCGCAGAATTTTGAGGATATATCATCGTCATCGCTGGTGTTCCAGGCCGTTTTGATGGTGGTGGCGGCGCTGCTGGGCGTGGGGCTGGCGATCCGGCGGACGCTGCCGCAGACGCTGGAGCGCCTGGGTTTACGCCTGCCGACGGCGCAAGACCTGCGCTGGGGTATTGGCGCCGGCCTGCTGCTGGTGCTGGCGCTGATAGTCATGTCGAATATCTGGGCGCTGCTGGCCCCTATCGAGCAGATCAACGAACAGAGCGCCGCCGCCGAAGGGCTGTCGCGGGCGTTTGGCACGCTGCCGCTGGCGTTCCTGCTGGCGGCGACGGCGGCGGTAGGCGAAGAAGTGCTGTTTCGCGGGGCGCTCCAGCCGGTTTTCGGCCTGTGGGCGACCGGCATCTTTTTCGCGCTGGTGCATATGCAGTACACGCTCACGCCGGCCTCGCTGATTATTTTGGTGATCGGCCTGGGCTTCGGCTGGGTGCGCCAGCGCCAGAGTACGACGGCGGCGATTCTGGCGCATTTTGTCTACAATTTTGTGATACAGGTGATAGCAATCTGGGCTGCCGGGGCAGCAGGTTTGTGATGATAAAACGAGTAACCATCTGCTTGTGGCTGCTGGGTCTGGCGCTGGCCGGGGTCGTCCGGGGCCAGGAGCCGACCGCGCAGCCGGAGCAAAACTATATCATTCAGTGGGGCAGCGAAATCATCTTCCCGCAGGCCGTCCGGTTCGAGATTGTTCTGGCGCGCCCGCTCAGCGAAATCGCTGTGCTGACGCTGACGGTGGAGCCGGCAGGCCGCCCGGCGGTGGCAGTGGAGATTGACCGGGAAACGGCGGCCATCGTGCGTGAGCCGTTTTCCGAGCTGGCCTACTTGTGGCCGGTGTCACCGGACGAACCGCTGCGGCTGTCCCAGGACGTGCGCTATGCCTGGCAGGTCGTCACGCGGGCCGGCGAGGTGGCGCGGGTTGAGGACGAGTTCACCTTTACTGACCCGCGCGTGACCTGGGCGCAGCAGGAAGGCGAGCCGTTTAATCTGGCGATTCCGGCGGAGGGAATCGACGCGCCCGGCAACGTGCTGGGGCGTCTGCGGCGGGAACTCCAGCCGGTCTACGATCTGCTGGCCGAACAGACGGGGCGAAACGAATCGTTCAATCTGGCCGTATACACGACCATTCCGGCGGGCTGCGCGCGGGCCGCCGACGGTAGCCCGGTGGCGGTGGGGGCGGACAGCGGGACGGAAGTTCCCTGCAATCCGGCGGCTGCCGAGGCGATCTTCCGCGCCAGCGGGCTGGATGTTGTGCAGAGCGATTCGCCGGGCGTAAACGGCATCCGCGATGCGGTGGTTGCTTACTGGACGCGGCAGTTTTACGGCTGGTCGAACGCGCCGGATTGGTTTGCGGCGGGCATAGCGGCGTTTTATTCGCCTGCGCCCCGCCCCGGCGATCTGGCGCTGCTGCAAACCGCCGCGCGCAGCGACCGCCTGTTGGCCGCCGATGCTTTGGCCGTGATGCCGGAAACTGACCGGGGATTGTGGCTGGCGCAGAGTCACGGCCTGGTGCGGTATCTCGCCGGGCGTTTGGGCGTGCCGGGGTTGTTCCGGCTGGCGCGCGCGGCTGCCGAAGCCGAGTCGTTCGAGGAAGTTTTTACGGCAGAAGCCGGAACGACGGTATCGGCGCTGCTGCCGGACTTCCGGCGCTGGCTTTTTTCGGATTCCGCGCCGGGGGACTTCCGTTTTACGCCCTATGAGGCCGCCACGCCGACCCCGACGCCGACACGGACGCCCACACCCACTCTGACGCCGACGCCTACGCTCACGCTCACGCCCCCCCCGCCGACCGCGACAGACACGCCGCCGGGATTCGTGCCGACGTTGACGCCGCTGCCGTCGCCGACCGCCACCCGCACGCCGACGACCGCGCCCGCTTCGGTGACGCCCAGGCCGCCCGGCAGCCTGAACACGCCGACGCCGGTCGTGGTTTCGCCTGTCGAGGTGTTCAGCACGCCCGCCGGGATATTGGGACTGGTGTCTATTGGCCTGCTGGTGATTGCTATCCTGGTGGTGATCTTCGCCGGCGGGCAGCGGCGCCGATGATGAGGAAAAACGAACGATGACGGTCAACCTTTATGACCTCAGCCCGGAAGGCCTGGCCGGCCTGCTGGCGGCCTGGGGCGAGCCGCGTTTTCGCGCCAGCCAGGTGCGCGAATGGCTTTATGACAAGCGCGTTTCGTCCTTCGACGAGATGCGTAATTTACCCAAAAAGCTGCGCGACCGGCTGCAAGCTGAAACGACGCTGGGGGTGCTGGCGCTGGTTTCCGAACAGGCCAGCTACGATGGTACGCTCAAACGGCTGTACCGCCTGCCGGACGGCCAGATGATCGAGTCGGTTTTGATGCCATATGACGATGACCGGCGGACGGCCTGTATTTCGACCCAGGCCGGATGTGCGATGGGCTGCGTTTTTTGCGCTACCGGGCAGATGGGTTTTGCCCGGCATCTGACGGCAGGGGAAATTTTTGAACAGGTGGTGCTGTTCGCCCGCGAACTGGAAGCCCAGGGCGAACGCCTGAGCAATGTCGTGCTGATGGGCATGGGCGAGCCGTTCCACAACTACGACGAGTCGCTGGCGGCGGTGCGCCGGTTGATGGATGATCTGGGCATCGGCGCGCGGCATATCACCATCAGCACGGTGGGGCTGGTGCCGATGATCCGGCGTTTTGCCGGTGAAGGGCTGCAAGTACGGCTGGCGATCAGCCTGCACGCGGCCACCGATGAGGAACGTTCCGCACTGCTGCCGGTGAACAAACGCTGGCCGCTGGCCGAACTGCTGGCCGCCTGCCGCGAATATATGGAAAAAACCGGGCGGCGCATCTCGTTTGAGTGGACGGCCATCCAGGGCGAAAACGATACGCCGGAGCAGGCGCACGCGCTCGGCAAGCTGCTCAAAGGGCTGTTGTGCCACGTGAACATCATCCCGCTCAATCCGACCGGGGGTTACGCGCACGGTCCGTCGGCGGCAGACCGGGTAGATCGTTTTGCGGCCATCCTGGGGGAATACGGCGTCCCGGCGACGGTACGGGTCCGGCGGGGTATTGACATCAATGCCGGCTGCGGCCAGCTTAAGGCGGCGGTGCTTAATAAACAGGCCGACCGTTCAGAATAGCCCGGTTATCGAATAGGAGCGAACAATGCAGTACATGAATCTTGGCAAGAGTGGTTTGAAAGTGTCGCGCATCTGCCTGGGTATGATGACCTACGGCTCATCGCAATGGCGCGACTGGGTGCTGGATGAGGAAGACAGCCGCCCGTTCATCCGGCGGGCGCTGGAACTGGGTATCAACTTCTTCGATACGGCGGACATGTATTCGATGGGTGTGAGCGAAGAAGTGACCGGGCGGGCGCTGAAGGACTTCGCCCGGCGCGACGAAGTGGTGATTGCGACCAAAGTGTATCACCCGATGGGCGAAAAACCGAACCAGGGCGGCCTTTCGCGCAAACATATCCACCACAGCATAGATGATTCGCTGCGCCGACTGGGTACAGATTACGTAGACCTGTACCAGATTCACCGCTGGGATGCCGAAACGCCGATAGAAGAAACGCTGGAAGCCCTGCATGACGTGGTGAAAGCCGGCAAGGCGCTGTACATCGGCGCGTCCAGCATGTACGGCTGGCAGCTTGCCCAGGCGCTGTATACTGCCGACCTTCATGGCTGGACGCGCTTTGTCTCTATGCAAAATCATTACAATCTGGTGTATCGTGAAGAAGAACGCGAGATGATTCCGCTGTGCATAGATCAGGGTTTGGGGGTCATTCCCTGGAGTCCACTGGCGCGCGGTTTCCTGGCCGGCAACCGCACCCGCGACAAAGGCGGCGAAACCACCCGGTCGAAAAGCGACCGTTTCGCGCATTCGATGTATTACCAGGATAACGATTTTGAAACGCTTGACCGGGTGACGGAACTGGCGAAAGGGCGGGGCGTTTCGCCGGCGCAGATCGCGCTGGCCTGGATGCTGCACAAACCCGGCATCACCAGCCCGATCATTGGCGCCAGCAAGATGTACCAGCTTGAAGAAGCGGTAGCCGCGCTGGATATTCAGCTGTCGGCGGAGGACATGGAGTATCTGGAGGCGCCGTACCGGCCGCACCCCATATTGGGGCATTAGGAGACGGATTATCGCGCAACTTTGGGTGGTTCTGGTTGTTGTACTTACACAGAAGCAGGTGTTGAAAATTGACAAACATCGTTCGCATTGCGCCGTCAATTCTCTCTGCCGATTTCACCCGGCTGGGCGAGCAGGTTCAGGAAGCCGAGGCCGCCGGGTGTGATTTGATTCATATTGACGTGATGGATGGGCAGTTCGTGCCGAACATCACGATGGGGCCGCTGGTCGTGCGCGCGGTGCGCCGCGTGACGACGCTGCCGCTGGACGTTCATCTGATGATCGTCCAGCCGGAGCGCCATTTGCAAGCTTTTGCCGACGCGGGTGCCGACCAGATCAGCATTCATTGGGAGGCCAGCCCGAATCTGCACCGCAGCTTGCAGATCATGCGAGAGCTGAAGTGTGGCGCGGGCGTTGCCATCAATCCCCATACGCCGGCGGGTTTTTTGAGCGAGGTTCTGCCGCTGCTGGATGTGGTGGTGGTGATGACCGTCAATCCTGGTTTTGGCGGGCAGACCTTTTTGCCGGAAATGCTGCCCAAAATCCGGCAGCTTCGGGCGATGATCGAGGCTGGCGGGTGGCCAATCGCCATCGAGGTAGACGGCGGTATCCAGGCGGAAACGGCGAGAGCGGCGGTCGAGGCGGGGGCCGATGTGCTGATCGCCGGGAGCGCAATTTACAGCGACCGACACAGCGTTGGGGAAGGTATCCATGCGCTGCGGCAGGCGGTTGATAAATAAAAAGCCGGTTCAACCGGCTTCCGATCAGGATGGGGCAGGCTTACGCCTTTGCCAGCGTCTTGATGCACTTGGTGCAAAGCGTTTTGCGAACGAAGACCCCATTTTCATACACCCGCACGCGCTGGAGGTTCGGTTTAAATTTGTGCCGGGTCGCGCGCATCGAGTGGCTGCGGCGGTTGCCGAACATGGGCCCCTTGCCACACATTTCACACTTCGCCATGATGGATCGCCTCAATTGTTTTCTAGCCATGCGACAATTGAGGCGATGCTACCATAACGCCCCTTAAGATGCAAGGGGCGAGGGTGGCCGATTGGCGCGATAATAACAGGAGTTCAGCAGTACGATCATGGTTGCCAATGCAAGTATCGAAGCCTGTGATGGGCATCTCTTTAAACGGCTGACGGAGGCCGGGTTGGCCTGGCTGGCGAATAACCAGGAAAAGGTCAACCAGTTGAATGTCTTTCCGGTGCCGGACGGCGATACCGGCACGAATATGTACCTGACCATGCGGAAAGCCTATGAGGAGATCGCCCACATGGATGACGCGCACGTGGGGAACGTCAGCGGCGCGTTGGCGCGCGGCGCGTTGATGGGCGCGCGGGGCAATTCCGGCGTCATCCTTTCGCAGTGGTGGCGCGGCTTTGCCCAGGTGCTGGAAGGGCAGGCCGTTTTTGATTCGGAACTGTTCGCCCAGGCGTGCCGGAGCGCCGTCGAAATGGCTTATAAAGGTGTGGTGAAGCCGGTCGAAGGCACGATCTTGACCGTGACGCGCCAGGCGATGGAAGCCGTCAACGAACGCGCGCGCAGCGAAAATAACCTGCAATCGCTGTTTGAAACCAAAGTCGAAGCGGCTTATGAATCCCTGCGGCGGACGCCGGACCTGCTGCCCGTGTTAAAAGATGCGGGCGTGGTGGACTCTGGCGGGCAGGGCTGGACGTTTATGATGGAAGGGATGCTGCGGCTGCTGCGCGGCGAGGACATCCATATCCGCTCGGTGAAAGCCGTCGCCGTCCAGCGGCCTGGCTGGCAGGAGGCGCTGCAGCCGGAAGATGCCGAAGGTTACGGGTACGACGTGCAGTTCCTCATGAAACGGCTTGACCGGCCTTTCGATGTGGAGGCCGTGCGGGCAGCCATTTCTGAAATCGGCTGGTCAACGCTGGTGGTGGGGGACGAAAACCTGATTAAAGTGCATGTTCACGTCCACGATCCCGGCGTGCCGATCAGCTACGCGATTGGAACCGGGGCGATGCTGGATGATGTGGTCGTGGAAAATATGCAGCTCCAGTACCAGCATTATATCGAGGAGCGGCGCGCCCGCGAGCATACGCCGGTTGAAGGGGTGGCGGTGGTGACGGTCGCCAGCGGCGACGGTCTGCGCCGGTTGTTCGCGGAGGAGCTTCGCGCGGCGTTTGTGATCGCCGGTGGGCAGACTATGAACCCCAGCACCGAGGATTTTCTGGCGGCCATCGAGTCGCTGCCGAATGACGAAGTTATCCTGCTGCCGAACAATGCGAACGTCATCATGGCGGCGCGGCAGGCGGCGGCGCTGGCGCAGGATAAACACGTGCGCGTCGTCCCCAGCCGCACCATTCCGCAGGGCATCAGCGCCATGCTCATTTATGTCAACGAGCGCGAAATACTGGGTCATGAAGCATTGGCCCAGGCGATGAATGAGGCGATGCCCGGCGTGATAAGCTGCGAGGTGACGACCGCCACGCGGGCCGCCTCGCTGAACGGCGTGACGGTACGCGCCGGACAGTTGATCGGCCTGATTAATGATGTGCTGGCGGTGGCCGGGGATGAGATGGCCGCGGTCGTGCGCGAACTTTTGCGAAAAGCCGGGGCGGACAAACGTGAGCTGATTACGTTATACTATGGGCGTGACGTGACTCAAGCGGATGCCGAATCGCTGGTTGAAACGCTGCGGCAGGAATACAGCGGCCAGGAGTTTGAACTGGTAGATGGTGGGCAGCCGCTTTATCCCTATATTTTGGGCGTGGAATAAATGCCGATTGTCCATATCGTAACCGACAGCTGCGCGAATCTGGCGACGCCGCATTTTTTGCAGCAGAACCCGGTTACTATCGTTCCGAATAAAATCAGCATCGCCGGCAAAACTTACCGCGAGGGGGTTGATTTAAGCGCCGAGGAGGCTTTGCGCCTGATCGCGCACCAACCTTACGCGCCGCTGGTTTCGTCCCCCACTGAAGCCGAATATGTCGAGGTGTATAATCGTCTTGCCCGGACGTGCGACGCCATCATTTCGATTCACGCCTCGCGGGAGATGTTTCCCAGTTGGGCGAACGCGGCGAAGGCGGCGCGCCAGGTCGCTGGTCACTGTCAGGTGGTGGTGATCGATTCGCAGTCCATCTGCGCCGGCCAGGGAATGCTGGTGAAGGTGGCGGCCAAAGCCATCGAACGTGAGAGTACGGTCGAGGACATGGTACGAGCCGTGCGCGGGGCGACCGAGCGGATATTCGGCGTGTATTATGTCGAGTCGGTGAATTATCTGCTTCAGAATAAAATCATGTCGCCCTCGCATACGGTGTTGGGGATGCTGCTGGGCATCAAACCGTTTCTGGGCATCGAGGATGGGCGTTTGCAGCTTATCGAAAAAGTGCGGACGCGGCTGCAAGCGATTGATCGCCTGGTGGAATTCGTGGTGGAATTCACCGATATTGAAGATGTCATCATCGTCCAGCACCGGCCATACCTCAGCGAGCAGACGCGCCTGGTGCAGGATCGCCTGGCGATTGATTTTCCGGGGCAGCATTTTCCTTATACGCTTTACAATCCCTCGCTGGCGGCGCTGGTGGGCGCCGAGGCGACCGGGATTGTCATCCTTGAAAGCGAGGCTGACGAGCCAGATGACGACTTCTAAAAAGATTCGGTTTGTGACCGACAGCACCTGCGACATCCCGGAAGAACTAGTCGCCCGGTATCGAATCGGCGTTGTGCCTTCGTTTGTGAATTACGGCGGCCAGAGTTATGCCGACGATGGCCGCGAACTGAACCGAGAGACGTTTTACCAACAGCTGCCGTCCATTCGCCCGCACCCGACCACTTCCGCACCTTCTCCGGCACTGGCCGAGCAGGTGATCGCCCAGGTAGCCGAGGATGCCGACCATATAGTTGTCCTGACCGCCCCGGCAGCTTTGAGCGCGATTCATAATACGCTGCGGCTGGGTGTCGAGAGCCTGGGCTTGCAGGATCGTACTACGCTGCTGGACAGCGGCATGGTCAGCATGGGGTTGGGTTATCAGGTGCTGGTGGGGGCGGAGGCCGCCGAAGAAACCGGCGACCTCCAGCGTGTCCTGGAAGTGGTGAAAAGCGCGCGGGAGCGGGTGCGGGTGTACGCAGGTCTGGCGACGATGGAATATCTGCGCCGCAGCGGGCGTGTGAACTGGGCAAAAGCCAGCGTCGGCGCACTTTTGCAGATCAAGCCGGTTATCGGCGTGCTGAACGGAGAAGTGCCGCAGGTGGCGCTCGTCCGCACCTTCACCCGCGCGTTGGACAAGCTGGCCGAGCTGGCGCGCGCTGAAGCGCCGCTGGAACGGCTTACCATCCTGTACACGCACAATCTGGAGTCGGCGCAGGCATTCAGGGAGCGGCTGGCCGACATCGCGCCGCCGGATACCCGTATCCTCGGCGTGACGCCTGTAATCGGCGTCCACATCGGCCCGGATTCGCTGGGGGTTGCCACCCTCCGCCGCGCGGCGTAGTAGCCACCTGGCGGGACGGAAAAGGTAGGGGTGCATGATTCGTTTAAAAGCCTGGGGAGCATGGTTTTCGGCGCTGGTGTTTGTGCTGGTGCTGAGCGCGATGCCGGTTTCGGCTCAACCCGCTGCCGGTCGGGTGCCGATCACGCCGGATAACGTGGCCGACCTGACGCTGGGTTATGCGCTGCCGACCTGCCAGTTTAACCCGGACTGGACGCTGGTCAGCGACGGGCGCGGCGTTTATGATGTACAGACGGGGAAACGCCGGTTTGTCACGTTCTTTTCTGAAAACGGCGGGTGGTTTAGCCCGGACGGCAAATGGCTGCAAGTAGGCGGCCTGGCCTCGGCTGAACCGGGCGGCACGGTTTACGATGCTGCCAGCGGGGAAATCAGTTTTGACCGCACCGGCGTTTTCAGCCCGGATGGCCGTCTGTTCGCGGTCGGCAGCGATGCCGTATATGAGGCCGGAACGTGGAAGCGGCTTTACGCTTATGGCATTGGCCCGACGGTCTTCAGCCCGGATGGCCGATGGCTGACCGGGGACTGGCTGCTTGATGCAGCTTCCGGCTGGCAGCATTTCTCGATCACGGGGTCGCTGCCGGTCTTCAGCCCGGACAGCGCCCTGGTCGCGCTGTTTGACGGTGTGCATGATGTGCCGTCCGGCGTGCTGCGGTTCGAGACTCACGGCACGGGCGGCGTCAGCTTCAGCCCGGATGGCACACTGCTGGCCGTAGATAACGACGGCGTGTATGATGTAACCACCGGCGAGCGCCGTTTCGCTATTCGTTATAGTGGGGTGTTCAGCCCGGATGGAAAGCTGCTGGCGACTGCCGGCGACGGCGTATATGATACCGCCACCGGCGAACGCCGCTTCGTGCTTCAGGGCGACTTTGCGGCCAATTCGGCCATGTTCAGCCCGGACGGTACGCTGCTGGTGACCGAGGATGATGGTGTGTATGACGTGGCAACCGGCGAACGCCGGTTTGTGCCGGTGACGGGTTATCCACAGTTCAGCCCGGACGGCACGCTGCTGGCCGTGTCGTACCAGTCCTTTGGTCTGGTGCCGACGGGCGACACCAGCGGCGGCTGTTTTATCTACGGCGCTGCCGAAAACCCGTGGCCGGTGCTGGGGTTAATCAAACCCAGCAGCGCATCCGGGGTGAATATCCGGCGCGGGCCAGATCGCGCCGTGATCGAAAGCGCGAAGTCCAAGTTGATCGTTTTTGCACAAACTGCCGACGGCGGCTGGTACAAGGTCGAATCGGGCGATGGCTACGGCTGGGTTTCCGCCCATGCCGTCCAGCCCGTATTTATACCGGAGCGCCTGCCGATCGAAAATCCATAGATTGTGGTTAGGATAATATGCCTTCAGCACTGGAAACACTGGTCAAGATATTAAAACTGGAACGCGAGCAGGGATGTAAGGACTCCGCTGTCATCGGCGGTCTGGCCGCTTTTAGCGAAAAATGGGCGCTGGATGCCCACGCCCAGGCCCGTAAACCGGAACATCATCTGCTGGTGGATGAACTGCTGTCCATTTTGCGGCGTTACGAGGCAATGGAAAACAAAATCGAGCGGCACAAAACCATCACTTACATGCTCGACCGCATTGTTGGCCGCGTGCCGCCGCCGCCGGAATACCGCCTGCCGGAGTCCCCGGCAGCCGCGCCGTCGGAGACGCCGCCGGCCCCAGCCGCCCCGCCGGAAAGGGGCGAACGGGCCAGGCCGCCCCATCGGGACAAACCGAAAAAAGACCGCCAGCGCCCGCCGCCGCGCGCGGAAAAACCCGCCCCCGCCGACGAAGAAGCAGACGGACTTCCCCAGGATGGAATCGCCGACGAACCGCAGGAAGCCGGTTATGACAGCTACGACGCGCCCGCGCCGAAAGCACCGCGCGGTGAACGTCGTCCCCCGGTCGAATCCGATCTGCCGCAGCCGGCCCGCTTGGCACGCCCGCCCCGGCGGCCGCGCCCCGCGCTTGACCCGGAGCAGGCGGCGGACATCCTGCGTGGTTTGCAGCAGCCGGTCACGGTGGTCAAGGGCGTGGGGCCGGGCATGGCGAAACTGCTGGAAAATCTGGGCGTTTTCACCGTCAATGACTTGCTTTTGCTCCTGCCCCGGCGCTACGACGATTATACCCGCCTGAGTATGATCGCCCGTCTGGAAGCCAACAAGATGGCGACCGTGATCGGCAGCGTGGTTCATGCCGAGGTGCGGGCCGGCAGGGGCGGTCGCCGCGACTTTTTTATCGTGATAGACGATGGTTCGGCGCGGATGCGGGTGATGTTTTTCGGCCAGCATTTCCTGTCGCGCCAGATTCGCGCCGGCCAGCAGATCGTCCTGAGCGGCGAAACGTCCATTTTCGGCCATCAGGTGCAGATGACCAACCCGGAATGGGAACACCTGGACGCCGAAAACCTGCATACCAGCCGCATCGTGCCGGTTTATCCGCTGACCGAGGGCCTCAGCGCCCGCGCGCTGCGAAAGCTGATGCGTAAAACGGTGCAGTACTGGGCGGAGCGGCTGCCGGACTACGTGCCGGAAGCCACGCTGGAACGCGCCGATCTGGCCGACCTGGGCTGGACAATTCAGAATCTGCATTTTCCTGAAGGTCCGGATCATCTGAACCATGCTCGGTCGCGCTTTATTTTTGACGAGCTGCTGCTGCTGCAACTGGCCGTGCTGCGTAACCGCCGCGATTGGCAGTCCGTACCGGGGCAGCCGCTGGTGGTGGCGGACGAGTATTTGCAGCATTTTGTCGAGACGGTATTTCCATACCCGCTCACGGACGCGCAGCAGCGGGCGATTGCAGACATTCGCCGCGACGTGGCGCAACCTGTGCCGATGAACCGCCTGCTGCAAGGGGATGTTGGGTCGGGCAAGACGGCGGTGGCGACGGTGGCGCTGGCGATGGCGCTGGCGAACGGCAAACAGGCCGCGCTGATGGTTCCTACCAGCATCCTGGCGGAGCAGCATTATCGTAACATCGGCGAGGCGCTGGAACGGATGCCGGGGGAGCGCCGCCCAGTGGTGGCGCTGCTGACCAGCGCCCTGACCACAACCGAACGGGAGTCTATCTACCGGGGCATCCAGGACGGCTCGATTGACGTGGTGATCGGCACGCACGCGCTGATTCAGGAAGGTGTGCAGTTCAACGATCTGGCGCTGGCGATTGTTGATGAGCAGCACCGTTTTGGCGTCGAACAGCGTGGGGCGCTGCGCGGCAAGGGTACAAATCCACACCTGCTGGTGATGACCGCCACACCCATCCCGCGCACGCTGGCGCTGACGGTTTACGCCGACCTTGACCTGACGGTGATTGACGAAATGCCACCGGGACGCATCCCGATCAGGACGCGCATCGTCGAGCCGGTTCAGCGGGAGCGGATGTACCAGTTTGTCGAGGCCGAACTGGACAAAGGCCGGCAGGCCTTCATCGTGCATCCGCTGGTGGAGGCGTCGGAAAAAATCGAAGCGCCCGCCGCCATTGAAGCTTACGAGCGTTTGAAACGGGTCTTTTTCCGCCACAAGGTCGGCCTGCTGCATGGCCGGATGAAACCCGCCGAAAAAGACCAGGTGATGGCCGATTTTGCCGCCGGTAAGTTCCATGTGCTGGTGACGACTTCGGTGGCCGAAGTGGGCGTGAACGTGCCGAACGCCAGTGTGATGGTCATCGAAGGGGCGAACCGCTTTGGCCTGGCGCAGCTTCATCAGTTTCGCGGGCGTGTGGGGCGGGGCGAACATCCGTCGTACTGCCTGCTGCTGTCCGATACCGCTTCCGAGGAAGCGCGCGAGCGCCTGCAAGCCCTGGAAAACACGACCGACGGCTTTAAACTGGCGGAGATAGACTGGAAGCTGCGTGGGGCGGGCGATCTGGTTGGCACGCGCCAGAGCGGCGGCAGCAAACTGCAGCTGGCGGAGCTGATGTCGCCGCATTTGGTAGACCTGGCGCAGCGCGAAGCGCGCACCATTTACGAAGAAGACCCGGATTTAAGCCAACCGCAGCACCGGCTGCTGGCGCAGCGCGTGTTCATGGTTCATAATGAACGCAGCGATGTAAGTTAACTTTCGACATTTGAAGATGGGGACGCCCGGCAGCGCGTTCCTATCCACGATCTGTTGGAGAAACGCCGATGATTCGTCGTGCCTTGTATCCCGCGACCCTTGACCCGATTCATAACGGGCATATAGACATCGCCCTACGCGCCGCCAAAGTGTTTGATGAAGTGATCGTTGGCATTTATGACATGCCGAAAAAAAAGCTGCTGTTCAGCACCGAGGAGCGCGTGGAACTGGCGGAACGGGCGTTCGCGGACTTTAGTAATATTCGAGTTGCGCGATATTCAGGATTGACTGTAAACTATGCTCAAGAAATCGGCGCGATGGCAATCATTCGGGGTTTGCGCGTCTTTTCGGATTTTGAGTTTGAGTTTCGGATGGGGTTAGCCAACAAAAAACTGGCCCCGGAAATTGAAACCATCTCGATTATGACCGACGAAAA
>JAPKMO010000113.1 GCA_026645945.1 Anaerolineae bacterium | reverse complement strand
GTTCTTCATTGTTTCGATCTGACCGCAGGCGCGCATTTGTAAATTCCGGGAACTGTTTCAGAAAGTTAATATCAATTCGATGAGGGTTCGATTGGAGAACCTGCAAGCCGCGTGGGGTGATGACAAAGTGCCCACGTCCCGCATTTTCAACCAACTGAGCCATTTTTAGATAGGCGCGCGCCCATGAAATACGGTTATCCAGGCGAAACTGCCTGCCGCTTGGCAGCAGTTCATTTCGATCTTCGTCGGATAAACCAAAATGAGATGCTATAATTTCAATCACTTCGCCGGTCGAATGTGGCTGTCCGTCGCCGGCAATTTGCAGGACAGGCAGCATCAGGGTTTGAAAATCAGGGATGGGCATGTTTTTCGCTCCAGGCAGCAAAGGCGCGCCCCTACTCTACCAGTAAACGGCTGTGACTCACAAAACTTCACCTGTGATTACAAGGATTTTGTTATGACACCTCTGTATCCCCTGCGGCTGAACCCGGCGCTGCACGTCCGCGTCTGGGGTGGCCGCCGCCTGCAAACCGTCTTCAACAAACCCCTGCCCACCGATGAGCCTTACGGCGAATCCTGGGAGATGCACGATACCGCCACCGTCGCCGACGGCCCGCTGGCCGGGCAAACGCTCGGCGCGCTGCTGGCGACTTACGGTCATGACCTGATCGGCCTGGATAACGACCCGGCGCTGGGTTTCCCGCTGCTGCTCAAGCTGATGGACTCCCGCGATTGGCTGTCGGTTCAGGTTCACCCGGACGACGACCAGGCGCGGGAACTGGAAGGCGAGCCGCGCGGCAAAACCGAAGCCTGGATTGTGCTGGACGCCCAACCCGGCGCGCGGCTGGTGATCGGCGTGCGGCCCGGAACGACCCGTTCCGATCTGGCCGAAGCCATCCGCCAGAACACCCTGGAGCGCCTGCTGGTGTACGCTAACATCACGGCGGGCGACGTGCTGCTCAACACCGCCGGGGCGATTCATGCCCTGGGGCCGGGGCTGCTGATCTACGAAATTCAGCAGTCGTCGGACACCACCTACCGCCTGTACGATTGGGGACGCCGGGGGCTGGACGGCGAACCGCGCGACCTGCACATCGAAAAAGGGCTGGCCGTCGCCAACCTGGACACGCTGCCGGAAATCAAACGCACCACCAGGGACGATTCGCCGCTGGTGGAGATGGTTCGCTGCCCCTATTTCACGACCGTCCAGCACCAGCTGTCCGGCGAAACGGTCATGCTGGATACCGGTGGACGCCGTTTTCATGTCCTCACGGTGCTGGAAGGCCAGGCCGCCATCACCTGGGGCGGCCAGCAAACCGTTATGCCGGTGGGACAATCGGTGCTGATTCCCGCCATCCTGGGCGAGTATATGCTTTCCGGCCCGGCGCGGGTGCTGCGGTCGTTCCAAACGCTGGATTAAGGGGGCAGCCGGTGGTTCGTATCGCCATCCTCACGGATACGCCGCAGCTCGGCGAACGGCACGAAACGCCCTACGGCCCGTCCGCGCCCATCGGCCAAACCGGCCTGAACGGGGCGGACGTGCTGACATGCGCGCCGGCTGCCGACGACCCGCGCGCTACCGTCCGCGCGTTTAAAGACCAGGGCGCAACGCATCTGTGGCTGTTCGAGTCGGTGGGGGCGCTGTCGCCGCTGCTGGAGCCGGGCGACTGGCTGATACCGGATGATTACATAGACGGCACGCGCGGCCAGCATTACACCTACTTCAGCGAAAAAGCCGGCGGTTTCGTGCAGCAGGTCCCGCCCTTCGACCCGGCCAGCCGGGAGGCACTGCTGACCGGGGGGGCTGCTGTTTCGCCGAGGCCGTTCCGGCGCGGGGTATACGTCTGCGTCAGCGCCGCGCGCCTGGAAACCCCGGCGGAGGCGCTGTTCTGGGCGCGCGCCGGGGGACATGCCGCCGGGCGTTTCCTCAGCCCATACCTGACGCTGGCGCGCGAGCTTGATCTGGCGGTGGCGGCGCTGGTTGTCGTCACGCGGCGGGGCGGCGAGCCAGGCGCGGCGCGTCCGTTCGTGGACTATATACCCGCGCTGGCGGCGGCGCTGGCGGCCTTCGGCGGTTAAGGCGCGCCGTTTGTTTGCCCTCACCCCCTCGTTCCCCCTCTCCCAACCGTCCCTTCGGGACTAGGCGAGGGGGATGAAAGACGAACAGCCCCGCATTTCACCCCTCTCCCAGCGCGCAGCGCGTTCGGGAGAGGGGCCGGGGGTGAGGGCTGTTCCCTGAGTGCGAGAAGGGTTAGGGGTTCGGTTTACATGGCGGCCTTCGGCGGTTAAGGCGCGCCGTTCTGCCGGTACCAAGCGACCGTTTCTCGGATGGCATCCCGCAGCGGCGTGGCAAAACTGCCAAACAGCCGTTCGAACCTGCTCGCGTCCACGATGAACGGCTCGTCGAACTGGTACAGCACTTCGTCGTAACCACGCAGCGGCGGGATAAACAGCCCCATCAGCGGCAGCGCCAGCGCCCGCAGGGGCGATTTTTTGATGGCCGAAATTTTTGGCGCGCTTTCAAGCCCGGCTTCTTCGGCGATCATGCTCACAAAACGGCGCGGCGTCACCGTTTCGGCGCTGGGGATGTGCCACGCCTGCCCGAACGCCTCGTTACATTCACCCAGCATCACCAGCGCGCGGCCAATGTCCGGCATGTAGGTATAGGTGTGCGGCGCGTCCGGGTCGCCCAGGATTTGCACGCTTTTACCGGCCAGTGCCGGCCCAAACATCCGGTCGCCGGCAGCCGATTCATGCACGCGCGGGCCAAAAAAGTCGGACGCCCGCGCGCTGACCGCGCGCACTCTGCCGCTGCGGTGGGCATCGAACAGGTCTTGCGTCATGCGGGCGCGGGTCGGGCCGCGCGTGCCGCGTGCCGCGTTCATGGGCATGTCTTCGGTCATCGGTTGGCCGTCGTGCGGCCCGTACATATACAGGTTTTCCATCACCACCAGGCGGGCGTCGTTGGCCGCCGCGCCTTCCAGCACGCCGGCGTGCAGCGGCGGGAACTGCTCGTGCCATTTGTGATAATCCGGCGCGTTTAAACAGTTGTAGACGACCGCCGCGCCCCGGCACAGTTCGCGCGTGGCCGCCGGGTCGGCGGCGTTCCCGGCCATTACCTCCACCCCGGCAGGCGCGTTCGCCCGCCCGCTGCGGTTGACCAGACGCACGCGATGATGCCGCCGCGCCAGTTCATCCACGATGGCCAGTCCCACCGGCCCTGATCCGAATACGACGTGCAGTTCCGCGTTCATGATCCGTTTTCTCCTTTGCTGGGGCGCACTAAACAAACCCAGCTGCTCTACAGGCGGTTTTACGATTGGCGATACGATTGCAGGAAATGGATTTCAGACGGCTGTTTTCAGCCCCATCGTTTTCAGCAGGTTGATAACCTGGGCGCGGTAAAAAACGTCCGCGTCCCCGACGACCGGCTGGAGGTGGTTAAACATCTCCAGCATGATGATGCCGTGTAACTGCGTCCAGCCGACCGCGCCCAGGAACAGCGCCCGTGCCGATACCGGATAACCGTCGCGTTCGATCAACTCCTGAAGGCGCGCTTCGATTTCCGGCGGCATATGGTCATACGGCGGAACGGCCTCCAATGCACCGCTTTGCAGCAGGTTTTCGATCAGGCCGACAATCACGCTGAAGCCGCGAATGACAGGCGGCACGGTAATCTCGCGCGGGGCGGCGTAACCGGGAATAGGATTGCCGTAAATCAACTGAAAATCGGTCGGGTGCGTCATAGCCCACCGCCGGTAAGCCTGCAGGACGGCGATTAACTGTGCGGCGCTGCTCTGCCCGGCGGCGGTTTCGCGCGCCGCTTCCAGCGCGTCGGCCAGGGCGTTGAAGGCCTCCACGATCAGGGCTGTAATCAGCTCATCCAGGCTGCCATAATAATGGTACAGCCCCGAAGGCTGCATGTTGATTTCGCGGGCGATAGCGCGCAGCGACAGGCCGGCGGTGCCATGTTCGGCCATCAGCCGGCGTGCCGCCTGTTTGATCTCCTCGCGCACGCCTTCGCGCCGCTGTTCCACCCGTCCCAACGGCATAAACAGCCCCCTCTAAAACACTTAACGACGATCTATAATTTGAACACTGTTCACATTATAGAGTGAACTGCCCGGCTTGTCAAGAGGTCTGCCGCAAACATTACGAATGTATTGTTTTTCGCGTTTGACCTGCACGCCACAAACACGTTACAATAATCAACAAAATTCCCCGCCATTATGGGGCAGTCTTGATCTGGATCGGAGGTATCGCCGTGAGTCGTTGGGCAAATAAATATGTGATCGGCCTCACGGGAAATATCGCCGTCGGCAAGAGCGTGGTGCGCCAGATGCTTCAACATCTGGGCGCGTATACGATTGATGCCGACGGCCTGACACACCGGGCTATGGCCGTCGGCGCTCCGGCTTATAAACCTATCGTCGAAACGTTCGGCCAGTTCATCCTGGATGCCGAAAAAAACATAGATCGAAACCTGTTGGGCAGCATCGTTTTCGCGCGCCCGGATGCGCTCGCCAAGCTGGAAGCCATCGTTCACCCGATTGTCGGGCAGGCGGTCGCTACCCTCATCAGCCGCGCGGCCCAGCCGGTGGTGGTCATCGAGGCGATTAAACTGCTGGAGGGCGACCTGGCAAAAGCCGTTGATGAAGTGTGGGTGGTGGATGCTTCGCCGGAAACCCAGCTCAGGCGGCTGGTCGGCCAGCGTAAGATGCCGGAAGCGGACGCCCGCCAGCGCATCGCCGCGCAGGGCGCGCAGGCCGATAAAATCGCCAAAGCCAACGTGGTCATCAAAAACGACGGCAATGTTGAAGAAACCTGGAAGCAGGTGCAGGCCGCCTGGGGCGGCGTGCAGGCCAAACTGGCGCCGGCCCGCCCTGCCGCCCCTGCCGCCCCTGCCGAAACCGCGCCGACAGCCGCGCCGGCATCGCCTGCCCCGGCGGCCCCCGCGCCGCCCGCGCCCGCGCCGGCAGCCGTCACCCGGTCGCAGCAGCAGACCGCTCCCCTTACGCCGGTCAAAGTCATCGTGCGGCGCGGGATGCCCAATAACGCCGAAGTGATCGCCAGTTTCATCAGCCAGAATACCGACAAAACCATGACCCGCATGGATGTGATGATGGCCTTCGGCCAGAAAAGCTACCTGCTGGCCCAGGACATGGGCGAAAAAGTAGTGGGGCTGGTGGGCTGGCAGGTCGAAAACCTGATTACCCGTGTGGACGAGTTTTACCTGGCGCCGGACGTTCACCCTGGCCCGGTGGTGCAGGAGCTTTTGACCGCCATCGAGCAGGCGTCAAAGGATTTGCAGAGCGAGGTCGGTTATATCTTTCTGCCGACCACCACTACCCCGGATACCCTCCAGACCTTCCTGAAAAACGGCTACGAACATACCACCGTTGAGCAGATCAAAATCCCGGCCTGGCGCGAGGCCGTTCAGGAACTGGTGGGCGGCAGCAGCACGCTGCTCATCCTGACAAAAAAGCTGCGCGAAGATCGCGTTCTCAAGCCGATTTAACCATTCTGCCGGGCAGGGGGTTTAACCCCCTGTCCAGCTTATGACTTAACTCTGTTGAGAGAGTGAGAAACATTCGATGGAACGCCTTGAACAACTACCGCCGGTTCGCTGGATGATGGCGCATCCTCGTCTGTCCGCCTGGGTTATCCTGGCGGCGGGTATGGTTATCCTGCTGGTTATCGAAGCGCGCGATGTTGGCCTGCTGGCGACTCAATGGCTGGCGCTCATCGGGGCGACCGTCCTGGTCGCCGGGGCCTGCGTGTGGATTATCAGTTGGGAAGACCAGGACGAAGAGGCCGGCGAAAGCGAGTCCCCCGCGCCCTGAACGACCAGAATATAAAGAACGTAAAGCCCGGCTGAAATCCCGCCGGGTTTTTTATTCTCCCCCAAGTCCCCCGCAAGTTCGATACAAAATTTACCTAAAGGATTTTTAGGCGCTGCCGCAGCCTTCAATTATGAAAAAAGCGCGGCATCATTATTAAAGCAGGTTAACTTACGGCTGCCACGCGGCGGGGAGGCCGGGTTTTACGCGCCTGCTTAAAATTTCATCAATTTCGCAGTATACAACCCGGAAACCTTATCTAAATCTGTGTTTTACTTTCTTGGTTTTTTCGTGAAGCATCTCTATAATGTTCAAAATCTCGTGAAATTCTGAATGATTTTGAATTAATAGAAAATAACCTGAAAAATATTATCAAAGCAATGGTAAATAATAACATTTATTTTATCCGGCTTTTCATAAAGCCTTTTAGGAAAATTTTAGTTGTCAGCACCTCTAAAAAGGGATAGCTTATTCATTAGAGCAAATTTAGAGATTTGCTTAAAACAGTGTTAGGTGTATGAGGGAAAAAGCACATGAAACGTTCTATTCTCATTCTTTTGTTAATTGTTCTGGTGGGGGCGCTCTCGGTCACGGTCGTAGCCGCCCAGAGCGGCGGGATGCGGTCTTATATCGTTGTCGCCAACACGCGCAGCGGCATCCCGCGCGCCGTAGAAGCCCAGATTCGCGCGGCGGGCGGCACCATCACCAAAAACCTGTCGCAGCTCGGCATGCTGGTGGTTTCCAGCGCCAACCCGAACTTCGAATCCAGCGTCAAGGGCGTGAAGGGTATCGCCCCCAACCGCCGTATTCGCGCCATCGAACCGACCCGCCTCGAATCGCTGGATGTGGCTGCCCAGGCGAACCCGCCGTTCTCCGGTGATGACGACTTCTACTTCGACCTCCAGTGGGGCGCGGACGCGGTCAACTCCCCCGAAGCGTGGGCAGCCGGCGCGCGCGGCGCGGGTGTCATCATCGCCATCCTGGATGAAGGCATTGACAAGGACAACCCTGACCTGGTTCCCAACCTGCGCGAAGACCTGAGCAAGTCGTTTGTGCCGGGTGAGGACTGGTGGGCCATTGATCCGGGCCTGTACTTCAATCATGGCACGCACGTGGCCGGCATCGCCGCCGCGGCGGACAATGCCTGGGGCGTGATCGGTGTTGCGCCGGAAGCGCAGCTCATGAGCGTCAAGGTTCTGTCGGAACTTCTGGGCTACGGCGAAGACGGCTGGATCATCGAAGGTATCAAGTACGCTGCCGACAGCGGCGCGAAGGTCATCAACATGAGCCTGGGCAGCGGCCCGCTGGATACGCGCGGCGCCTGCGACGCCTTCGGCTGCTATACCGCCGATGACGTTCTGGCCTGGTTCGAGGCTTACTCGCGCGCGGCGGAATATGCCCGCTCGAAGGGCGTGACCGTGATCGCCTCTGCCGGCAACGACGCTTTCGACTTCAGCGCCAACCCGCAGTTCATCCACCTGCCGTCGGACGCGCGCGGCATCATTTCGGTGTCGGCCACCGCGCCAATGGGCTGGGCGCTCGACCCCGAAAATGCTTTCCTGGATTACCCGACCAGCTACACTAACTATGGCCGCGAACGTGTTGATTTCGCCGCCCCCGGTGGTGACACGGCTTATCCGGGTAATGAAACCTGCACTGTCGGCGCGCTCACCCGCCCGTGCTGGGTCTTCGATCTGGTCTTTAGCAACGGTACCTGCGACGATGCGGCTGGCCTGTGCCGCTTCTACTGGGCCGGCGGCACCAGCATGGCCGCCCCGCACGTGGCCGGCACGGTCGCCATTTACCAGAGCTACCTGGGTGGCACGGCCAGCCCGGACATGATTTTCGCCTATCTGCGCTGGGCGGCGGATTACGTCGGCACCAGCACCGATGAGTACTGGGGACATGGCCGCGTGGCCGCCTATCCGTCCCGCTTCATTCACTGATCGGGTTTTAGGCCACAAGCAGTCGGGGCGACCGTTATGGTCGCCCCGATTTTATTTTCCCGAACACCGCGCTGCGGCCTACATCACTTTCAGGCCGCCCACGCCGCCCTCGAAGTGAATGTAAATTTGTTTGTCGGCCAGGTTAAAACCTGCCGTCTCCCAGACACCGCTGGCGCCGATGAAGTCGCTGCTGCCGCGCGTGCGTGTGAAGTGCGGCGGCACGGCTACGCCGCCCAGCCCGCCTTCCGCCTCGATGCGAACCGCCGCGCTTTCCGGCACATGCACTTCAATCCCGCCGACGCCGCCTTCGATTTTTAAGTTCAGCGATGCGCCCTCCGGGATGGTGATGTGCGACGCGCCGACTCCGCCTTCAATTTTGGCCGCGTAGCGCGCGCCGGTGGCCG
This sequence comes from Anaerolineae bacterium, assembly GCA_026645945.1. Taxonomy (GTDB): domain Bacteria; phylum Chloroflexota; class Anaerolineae; order Aggregatilineales; family Phototrophicaceae; genus CFX2. The sequence goes on along the minus strand of JAPKMO010000113.1, from coordinate 5,906 downwards.
GCAGGATGAGATGCGTCTCGCCCACGCCGCCGTCCAGCTCTAGTTCGGTTAGGCGCAGGCCGGAAAGCTCCAGACGGGCGACGCCCACGCTGCCGTCCAGTTCCAGTTTTACCGGCACGTTGGGGTTAATGCCCACCTTCCAGTACAGGTCGTCCCGGTTGGCGAACTGGTTCAGCACCTTTTTGATCTGGCCGCCGACCGAAACGCTCCGCATCTTCTGGCCGAGTTCGATGGTTTTTTCCGTCTCCCCCTTAACGGCGAAATTTATGTCGCCCACGTAGGCCACTTCCGCCTCGAACAGGTTATCGGAGTCCGCCAGCGCGCTGATAGTGATCTGCCCGACCACCGCGCCCAGCTTGATTTTGGCCGACAGTGCCTCGCCAACCGGTTCGGCATATTCCGCTTTTTGGACTTCTTCATCGCTGACGCCCAGCGACCCCAACAGCCGGTTCAGGCTCTCCCCGATCTGATCGAAGGAAAATGACCATTCGGTGGTATATTTTTTGCCCTGTGGTTCCTGCTCGCTCATTGTAGACTCCTTGATAGATACACACATCGCACGAAACGGCTTACCGCACCGTCAAACCGCCCGTGCCGCCTTCAAATTCGATGATAATCTGGTGCGCGGCGCTCTCGAAACCGGCGGTTTCCCAGGTTCCCCGGTCACCGACCAGCCCTTCTTCGTCTCCGCTGACTTTCATAAAACTGGCCGGCACGCTGATGCTGCCGGTGCCGGTGCTGCCCACCAGCCGCACCGCCGCATTATCTGGCACATCGAAGGTAAAACCGCCCGTTCCGCTGCTGGCGTGCAGCCGCAGCGCCGCACCTTCGGGGATGCTGACGGTTCCGCCGCCTGTTCCTGCCGAAATTTCGACCCGGTAGCTTTCATCCATCCGGGGCAGCGACAGGGTGATGCCGCCCGTGCCGGCGTTCACCTTCAGGCCGCTCAACTGCAGGCTTTCCAGCGCCAGCGCCGTGCCGCCCGTCCCGGTGTTGATGGTCAGCTCCAGCGGCACGTCCGGGCTGAGCCGCACGTCCCACATCAAACGGTTGGCTTCGGTATTAAACAGGAAGCCGAAAAAGCCGAACCCGAAATCTGCATTGTCGCTGCGCTGGCTGAGGCTCACAAATTTCTCCGCCCCGCCTTCGTGTTTGAACTCGATCTCGCCGATATATTTCGCGTCCGCCTCGAACAGATTATTCGAGTCCACCAGCGGGGTGACATTCAATTCGCCCACCCCGACGTTAACCTCCACCCGTGCGGAGGCCGCGCCACCTTTCGGCTCGCTAAAACTGGCGGATTTCACCTCAACATCTGCCGCCCAGCCCAGCGATGGGCCGACCAGCATCAGCAGGATGATCGCCGCTATCGCCCCGATGCCGATCAGGCCGCCGATGGCCGGCGAACGGCGTCCAAAAAGCAGATCAAGCCCGATGATGATAAGGATCAGCGGCCACAGCCGGAACAATACGCTGATGCTGGCGGCGGACAACACGCCCAGGTTGGCGAGCAGCCAGATCACCCCGCCGCCGATTAACACCAGCGGCCAGAATAACGAACGGTATTCCAGACGATTTTGCACGATCGTTTGCCTTCCAACTTATTCCTGGCCGGTCGGGCGACCGCGCCGCAGCAGCAGCAGCGTGCCCAACAGGATGAGCAGCACCGGCCAGAAGCGCCCGATGGCGCTGCCCAGGCTGCCGAAAATGTCGCCGATGGCGCGGCCAAGTCCCCCAAAAAACTGCCCGATGGCGCTGCCCAGGCTGCCGAAAAACTGCCCGATAGCCCCGCCCAGGCTGCCGAAAAAACTGCCGATGTCGCTGAACGACAACGCTCCGGCGTTAACGAGCAAAAGCACCACACCGGCGCCGATTAACACCAGCGCCAGCGCCCGCGATGACCGGCGCGGTTCGTACTCGCTCAACCGGTTGATAATCACTTCTCGTTTTGGCTTTTCCATGATCGTCCCCTTGCGGCTGTCTATCCCCTATTACGCAGCCCCGCCGCCCAAAGTTGCACCGAGCGGGGAATCAACAGGGGCGACCGGTGATGATCGCCCCTGCTCGATTAACTTCCAGGAGATGGCGAAACGGCGGCGCTGCACCCCGGCGGGCCTTCCGGCGGGTACGTCCAGGTTTGCGGCACGGGGGCAGAAGCGGACATGGCGCGGAACTCGTTATAGGTCGCCAGCAGCCCCTGGCAGTCGCCAACGATTTCTGCCGCCTGCCCCTGCAAATACCAGCACTCGAAGCGCCGTTCGTTAACTGGCACATTCTGCATCACCTGGAGCGACGAACAGCGGTGCAGGGCGTTCTGCGCGGCCTTAAAATCGCCGATCAAAAAATATTCCAACCCCAGTTGATACCAGCCGTCCGCCCAACCCGCCGCACGTTCCGTCACCTGGGAGCAGTAGTTCACCGCTGCGTCGTGTTCGCGCAGCAGGCTGGAAAGTTCGCACAGCCGCAGCCGCGCTTTGACATTCTCCGGGTCGTACACCAGCACCTGGAAATACGCTGCCGTCGCCGCGTCGGCATCTCCGATCTGGAGCGCGTACAGCGCCCGCTCGAAATACAGCGGGATAAGGCGGCTGTTGATCTGGATGGCGCGTTCGATGGCCGCGATGGCGCTGCGGTAGTCGCCCATATCGCCGTAGCTGATCGCCAGCGCGCGCTGGCTTTCCAGCGCCCAGTCCGGGCTGGCCGCCGCCTGCTGGCTTTCGCGCAGGGCGATTTCAAAACTGCCGACGCTGCCATAGGCCAGCGCCAGCGCCACCCGCGCCAGCGCGTTGTTGGGGTCGGCATCCAGCACGCGCTGCGCGGTTTTGGCTGCCTCGACCGGCTGCCCGGCGGCCTGCCGGGCATAGGCTAAAATCGCCTGGAAGGCGCGCCCCGCCGGGTAACGCGCTGCCGCTTCCTCGGCCAGCTGCAAAGCGGCCTGCCGGTCTGGCGCGCGGTCGTATTCGCTGTAACTCCGGTAGATGAGGGCGCGCACCAGCAGCGCCAGCGCGTCGGCGTGGTCGGGGTAGGTCGCCAGCAGTTGGCGCGACAGGTCAATCGCGCCGTCCAGGTCGCCGCGTTCAAAAGCCAGCGCCGCCGCCGCCAGCAGCCCTTCGCTGGATTCCTGCGCCGGGGACGCGCTGCGCGGTTGAATGATCCAGTTCCACGACACGGCCACGATGCTCACCAGCAGCCCGGACAGCACCGCCAGCGACAAACAACCGGAACGCCGGCGGCGCTGTTTACGAAACGTGAGCCGGGAATGATAGCGTTGAACGCGCATGTTGGTTTGATCTCGGAGGTATGGCCGTCCACACCCAAGTACATGAACCAGCTTAATCTGCATACCGGCAGTGGGACAGTGGGCTGGACAGTGGGCTTAAGCCCACTGTCTTTAAGCCTGCTATCTCAGCCGACCGCCGGGGGTAGGCATTCTCATCTTGCTAATGCACTAGTGTAGCGGAAAAAATCACGAATTGCACCAGACCGGGAACATGCCACACGGCATATGGTTTTGTGATTTCTTTCACTAAACGATGCCGGCGGGTTACGGCATAATGTTAAGAACAGCGGTTATATATTGTATGGGGAGGTTGCCGTGAGGCGTCTGCTGGTCTGGATGTGGGTTTTACTGGTTGTCGGGTTCATGATCGCGCCGGTTTCGGTTTACGGCGCGGACGAGCCGGTGGTGTACGGCGTGTTTTTTTACTCGCCGAGCTGCCCGCACTGCCACGAAGTTATTAATAATCACTGGCCGGCCATTCAGTCCGAATTTGGCGACCAACTGCGCGTGTTGTTTATAGACGCTTCCGGTCCGCAGGGCGGCCAGCTTATGCGGCTGGCGCTGGAATCGCTGAACATCGCTTCAACGGGCGTCCCTATGCTCATCATCGGCGATGAAGTGATGGTCGGTTCGATAGAAATCCCGGCCCGCGCGCCGGAGGTCATCCGCCAGGGGTTGGCGAGCGGCGGCATCGGCCTGCCCGCCATTCCCGGCATTGAGGAACTTTACCAGGCCATTATTGAAAGAGAGCAGGCTCAGCAGGCAGCCCGGCAGGAAGCGGCAGCCGAACCGGCTGAAAACCCGCCGGAAGCCGCCGAAGGGCTGGTTAAAATCGAAACGCCTACCCTGTGGGACCGCCTGCGTGCCGACCCGGTGGCGAACGCCCTGGCAGTGATCGTGCTGGTTGGCCTGGTCGCCAGCGCCGGAGTCGTGCTGGCAGCCGGGTGGCAGGCGCTTTCTTCTCAGCGTCCGGCTGCTCTGCTGGAATGGATGGACGGCCCGGCGGGGCGGTGGGTATTACGCGCGGCGGCGCTGGCGAGCCTGGGGCTGGCGGCGGCGCTGATGGTCGGCGGCAATGCCGGCGTCACGCCCATTACGACAGCCGTCATGGCGGCGCTGCTGCTGGTCATGGTCATGCTGCTGCGGGCGACCGGCCAGCCGGAAAGCTGGCTGCTGCCGGTGGTGGCGCTGGTCGGGCTGGCGGTGGCCGGCTATCTGGCGCATGTGGAAACGACGGCCAGCGAAGCGGTCTGCGGCGTGGTGGGGGACTGCAATACCGTCCAGCAAAGCCCTTACGCGCGCATCTTCGGCATTCCCATCGGGTTGATCGGCGTGGCCGGTTATGTGGCGATTCTGCTGGCCTGGTTTTACGGCCAGGCCGGCAGCCGGCGGCTGGCCGACGCCGCGCTGCTGCTGATGGCGCTGTTCGGCGTGGTTTTTTCGATTTACCTCACGTTTCTGGAGCCGTTCGTCATCGGCGCGACCTGCCTGTGGTGTTTAACTTCCGCCGTGTTAATGGCGCTCATCCTCTGGCTGGCCGCTCCGGCGGGCTGGCGTGCGCTGCAAGAGCTGGCCGCCAGGCCGAAAGAACGCCGCCGCACCCTGGCCTGAACTCGCTTTTTCGATGCCGCGCCGCCTTCTGACCCTCCCTCCCAGAAGGTAGCGCGGTTTTTTTTTGCGCCGCGCCCGCGCCTGTAGTACCCTTCACCCAAAACAAATTTCGAGTGCTGCGTTTTTATGTTCACCGATACTATCCCGGTCCGTCCCGATGAACGTTTTGACGAAACGCGCCTGGCTGATTACCTGCGCGGCCAGCTCCCGGACAGCCAGAAAACGCTGGCCGTTCGGCAGTTCGGCGGCGGCGCGGCCAACCTCACCTATCTGCTGGATTACGGAACGCGCCAGTACGTGCTGCGCCGCCCTCCGCTGGGGCCGGTCGCGCCCAGCGCGCACGACATGAGCCGCGAATACCGGGTGCTGTCGGCGCTGTACCGGGCTTTTCCGCTCGCGCCGCGCGCGTTTTTGTTCTGCGACGATGTTTCGGTGATCGGCGCGCCGTTTTTTATCATGGAGCGGCGGTCGGGCGTGGTGGTGCGGAAGGCCATCCCGGACGAATTCGCCGCCCTGCCGGACGCGCCGCGCCGCATGAGCGAAGCCCTGGTGGACGCGCTGGCGGCCTTGCACGCCGTAGATTACGCGGCGCTCGGCCTGGACGACCTGGGCAAACCCGCCGGTTTCATCGCGCGGCAGGTGGACGGCTGGTTCAAACGCTGGCAGAACGCCCGAACCGGCGATCTGCCAGAGATGGACGCCGTTTACGAGTGGCTGAAAAACAACCTGCCGCCGGAAGGCGCGCCGGCGCTGGTGCATAACGACTACAAGCTGGATAACGTCATGCTGGCGGCGGACGACCCCGGACGGCTGGTGGCCGTGTTCGATTGGGATATGTGTACGCTGGGCGACCCGCTGGCCGACCTGGGCGCGCTGCTCACGTATTGGTCGCAGCCGGACGACCCGCCCTATCTCCAGGCCGCCGCCATGATGCCGGTCGGCGACAGCCGCTTTCTGACCCGCGACCAACTGGTGCGCAGGTACGCCGAACGCAGCGGGCGCGACGTATCGCGCA
>JAPKMO010000112.1 GCA_026645945.1 Anaerolineae bacterium | reverse complement strand
GAATCGAGTGCTGAACGGCGAAACAACAGTCAGTTTGGATAGCGCGGAAACATTCATCCTGGAGGGCGGCGGGGAAGGCTGGTGCGCGAAAATGGGTGTTGGCTCACTTCCCCGCCACTTGTTAAAGCAGACGATTGAATTGCTAAAACACGCTTAACGATTTTGCGGTATAATGGGCGTTGTGAATTCTGGAGCAAAGGCAGCAGATAGGTGTTCACGAGGTAACATCTGTGTCCAGTAGCATCGCCCTGAACAGCCGGGTTCTTCTGCTGAACGGCAGCAGTTGGGAGCCGCTGGCGGTGATTTCCGTTCCCCGCGCGATTAATCTTATTCTCTCCGGTAAAGCCATCGTCATCGAACAATCCGGCCAATTCTTAAAGACTATTCGTGACCAGTTTCCCGTGCCGTCGGTGATCGCGCTGCGCACCTATGTCAACGTGCCGCGCCGCCAGGCGCACTGGAGCCGCAAGGGCGTGCTGGTGCGGGATAACTACACCTGCATCTACTGCGGCGTGCTGCCCGGCTCGCTGGTAAAGGGTAAGGTGTTGAGCAAAAGCGACTTCACGGTGGATCATATTCTGCCGAAGTCGCGCGGCGGGCGCGACCTATGGACGAACACGGCCTGCGCCTGCTACGCCTGCAACCACCGTAAAGGCGACCGGCTGCCCAACGAAATCGGCATGAAGCTGCGCTGGGAGCCAAAAACGCCGCGCACCAGCTATCTGGTGATCGCCGTCGGCACCGGCCCGGACGTGTGGCGGCGGTATATCGAATATTAGCGAGCCAGGGGGCATAAAGCCCGCTGCCAGTAGTGAGCTAAAGCCTCACTACCTATCAGGCTCTTTTTTTTCTGTTTATCCACAAGCCCCTGACCGAAAATACGCCCCAACGTACTTCTCGGCGATGAACAGCGTATGTCGCCGCCAGAGAAGTGTTTTTTGGCCTTTCCCCCAACGAGCCTTTCCTCGAAAACACAAAAAGCCCACCCACTGCCAGAGTGCCGCATCCTTAACCGAACAGCCGCAGAATATGTAAAAAATAATTGACATTATGTTTGTTTTGTGCTACTCTGTGTAAAGTAAACTTTACTTAAAGTAAAACAGGACAGACACGGAGGAGAAGCCATGTCCTATCAGGAAAGACGAAGCCTTGTCAACCTCATCAGCATCATCCTGATTACGGCGGTTTATTCGGCCTACATGATTCAACGCTACCCGGCAGGCAGCGCCTATTCGCCGGAGGTTTTCCACTTCTGGGGCGCTTTTTTCCTCATCTTAATCCCGGTTTCGGTGGTAGCCCGAATCATCATCTACATCATATTCCACATTATCAACGCCATCGCCACGCGGGAAGAAGAGCCGCCCATCACCGATGAGCGCGACAAGCTGGTTGAGTTGAAAGCGTCTCAGAATTCGCTTTATGTGTTTGCTGTTGGTTTCATTCTGGCGATGGTGGCGCTGGTCGTTGGTATGCCGCCGGCGGCGATGTTCATCATCCTGATCTGCTCCGGCGTGGCCTCGGAGATGGTCGGCGATATTTCGCAGTTCTACTTTTATCGGCGAGGGTTCTGAGATGGAGAAAATTGTTATCGGCAACCATATCCGGCGCCTGCGTTTTGACCATAACGAAATGACGCAGCAGGAATTGGCCGACAAAGTGGGCGTCACCCGACAGACCATCGTCGCCATCGAAAAGGGGAAATACTCCCCCTCGCTGGAACTGGCCTTCCGTATCGCCCTGACCTTCGGCTTACCTTTAGAAGCAGTCTTTTTTGTAGAAGAAAGTAACGGGTAAAAGCTGCCATTCGCAGCAAGAGAGGAGCGGAACGATGAAAGCAGTAGTTTACACCGAATACGGCGCGCCGGATGTGCTGCGGCTCAATAACGTGGCGAAACCTGCGCCGAAGGACAATGAAATCCTGGTTCGGGTTCATGCGGCGTCGGTCAACTTCGGGGATATTCTGGCCCGGAAATTCAACACCGTCTCCCCGGCCAATTTTTCAATGCCGTCGTTTTTCTGGCTTCCGTCGCGCCTGGCCTTCGGGTTTAGCAAACCGAAGAAACACGTCCTGGGCAATGAATTTGCCGGGGACGTTGAATCCGTCGGCAGGGATGTCAAACGCTTCAAACCGGGCGACCCGGTATTCGGATACCTCGGCCCACGTATGGGCGCGAATGCCGAATATGTGTGTATGCCGGAAGATGGCCTGGTGGCGCCCAAACCGGCCAATCTGACCTACGAAGAAGCCGCCGCCGTCCCTTACGGCGCGTTAACCGCGCTGAGTCTGCTGCGAAAAGTGAATATTCAGCGCGGGCAGAAAGTCCTCATCAACGGCGCTTCCGGCGGAATCGGAGCAGCGGCTGTGCAGATTGCCCGCTGCTTTGGCGCGGAAGTGGCCGGCGTATGCGGCACGCCCAGGGTGGAATTCGTGAAGGCGCTGGGAGCGGATAGGGTCTTTGACTACACCAGAGAGGATTTTACCCAGAGCGGCGAAACCTACGATGTGATTCTGGACGTGCCGGGCAAAACTTCGTTCGCGCGCTGCAAACGCGCGCTCAGGCCGGGCGGACGCCTGCTGTACGCCAGCTTCAAGACGAAGCAGCTTCTTCAGATGTTGTGGACTTCCATGCGCGGCGGCAAAAAAGTGGTCTGCGCGCTGTCGTCCGAAAAGCTCGATGACCTGATTTTCATCAAAGAACTGGTCGAGGCCGGCGCGTTAACGGCGATTATAGACCGGCGCTACCCGCTGGAACAGGCCGCCGAGGCGCACCGCTACATCGAGGCCGGCCACAAAAAGGCCAGCGTCGTCCTCACCCTAGCATAACCAAAGGTTCTAACCAATCATAGGGGGACAAATGAAAGCCGTTGTGTACGACAAGTACGGCCCGCCGGAAGTGCTGCATCTGGCAGAGGTCGCCAAACCAACGCCGAAGCCCAATGAAGTCCTGATAAAAGTTCACGCTACAACCATCACCATCGGGGACAGCCGGATGCGAAGTTTCACCGTTCCGCGCGCGCAGTGGTTTTTCGCGCGGCTGTACCTGGGTATTCGCAAACCGAGAAGGCCGATACTCGGCATGGAACTGGCCGGGGAAATCGAGGCCATCGGCAGAGATGTCACGCGGTTTAAGCCCGGCGACCCGGTTTTTGCCTCCACCTTCGAGGTGAATTTCGGCGGCCACGCCGAATACAAATGTATGCCGGAAAATGGGCTGCTGGCGATCAAACCGGCCAACCTGACCTACGAGGAAGCTGCCGCAGCGGTGGGCGGCGGGATGACCGCCTGGCGCTGTCTCAAAAAGGGAAACATCCGGCGCGGACAAAAAGTGCTGATTTACGGCGCGTCCGGGGCGGTCGGCACGAACGCCGTGCAGCTTGCCGCCAACCACTTCGGGGCGGAAGTAACTGCCGTATGCAGCGCCGCCAATCTCGAACTGGTGAAATCCCTGGGCGCAGTGAACGTGATTGATTACACCAAAGAGGACTTCACGCAAAGCGGCCAGACCTATGACGTGGTGTTTGACGCGGTTGCCAAATTTCCGCCTTCACGCGCCCAAAAGGCGCTCAGGCAGGGCGGCATGTATCTCAACGTTCACGTTGATTCGGATACCGGCGGCAGCCTAAGAGCCGAAGAACTGAGCGACCTCAAGGCGTTGATCGAGGCCGGGAAGCTTAGGCCGGTCATAGACCGCTGTTACCCGCTGGAACAGATCATCGAAGCGCATCGCTACGTTGACCAGGGACACAAAAAGGGGAACGTCGTCATCAGTGTGGCGTAGCAGCCCTGCCGGATGAAAATGTGTTGAGCCTGCCGCCGTCTGGTTGATGGCGGCAGGTTATTGCTGTTTACCCAGACTGCCTCCCTCTGCCGGGAAAACCTGCTGCCCGATACTGTGTACTTGACAATACTGTGTGATGTACAGTATAGTGATACTGTGCGCCATACAGCAATATAGGGTACACAGCACATGGCCGATACAGACGAGCAGATCAACCAACTTCGCCTGGAACTCCGGCGCGGAATCGTGGTGCTGGCCGTCCTCAGCCAGATGGACACCGCCCGCTACGGCTACAGCCTAATCCAGCGGCTGGCCGAACAGGGGCTAGAGATCGAAGAAGGCACGCTTTACCCGCTGCTCCGGCGGCTGGAAAAGCAGGGCTGGCTGGAAAGCGAGTGGGATGTGAGCGAATCGCGCCCCCGCAAGTATTACCGTATCAGCCCGGCAGGACGCGACGTGCTGACCATCCTGAGCGCGGAATGGTTTGAAACGGTAAAGGTGATGCGCGGCATTTTGCAGGGAGAAAATCATGGCTGACCTGATCGAGCGATACGTCCACCAAGTCGGACTGTACCTGCCCCCCAAAGAACGGGCGGAGATCGAAGCGGAACTGCGCTCGCAGATTCAGGATCAACTGGACGACCGCTGTGACGAGCCGCCGTCTCAGGCGGACGTGGCGGCGGTGCTGGCCGAACTGGGCGACCCGCGCCGGATGGCCGCCTCCTACAACCGGGAGCAGTACCTCGTCGGCCCTGACCTGTACCCCTACATGATGATGGTGCTGCGGCGCGGCTGGCTGGTCGTCCCGGCGATTGTGATCTTTGTGAGTTTTTTTGGCGTGCTGACTTCAGCGCAGGCGTTTACACTGTCCAGCCTGGTGGTTGATCCGCTGCTGGCGGCTTTGCAGGCCGCTCTGATTTTCTCCGGCGTCGTGGTGCTGATTTTCGCCATCGTGCAGCACGCCGGTCTTGAACTGGATGAACAGGTCTTCAATCCGCTGGAACTGCCGGAAGTAGACGACCCGCGCGCCGTTAACCGCGCCGAAGTTGTTTTCGGCACGGCCCTGGGCATGGTGGCGGTGATCGCTGCGCTGTATTGGCTGCGCGCCGGCGGGCTGACGCTGCATTTTAACCTCAGCGATCCGGGCGCGGTGATACCCTTTCCGCCGTCGTGGATGATTCTGCTCGTCGCCGTCATCGTCGCCATCATGGGGCTGAACCTGCTGGCGCTGCGGCGCAATCGCTGGAGCGCCGGTTTATGGCTGACCGACACCGTGATCGAGGTATTCGGCACCATCTGCCTGTACTACGCGGTGACGAAGCCGGTCTTTGAGCGCATCATTGCCGATAACCCGGCGCTTGGCAGTACGCCGGTGGTCGGCAGCCTGCCGGAGATTTTCGCCGTCGGTTATGCAGTCGTCGCGCTGCTGACGCGCGGGATGAAGCTGGTCAGGCTGTGGAACTATGACAGCAGCACGCCGCCCTACACCGTCCAGCCGGACGCCTGAGCCGGCACAAATTCGCCCTACCAACATAATCCTAGAGGAAAGCATGAAAGCGATTGTCTACACCCAATACGGCACTCCCGATGTGCTTCGGTATACGGAGGTCGAAAAACCGATGCCGAAGGATGACGAAGTCCTGGTCAAAGTTCACGCCGCGTCCATCAACGCCAGTGATCGGTATCTGCTGAAAGGCCAGCCGTTCCTGGCGCGGCTGATGGGCGGCGGGCTGCGAAAGCCCCAAAATACCATCCTGGGCGGCGACATCGCCGGTCAGGTGGAGGCGGTTGGCAGCAAGGTGACACAGTTTAAGCCGGGCGATGCCGTATACGGGAACATCACAGACTATGGCATGGGCGGTTTTGCCGAGTATGCCTGCGCGCCTGAAAAGGCGCTGGCGATCAAACCGGCTAATCTCAGCTTTGAGGAAGCGGCGGCTGTTCCTCTGGCAGGCGCGACCGCCCTGCGAGGACTGCACAATCAGGGCAAAATCCAGGCCGGACACAGGGTTTTGATTCATGGCGCGTCCGGCGGCGTTGGCACGTTTGCCGTGCAGCTTGCCAAAGCCTTCGGGGCGGAAGTCACGGGCGTGTGCAGCGCGCGCAACGTGGACAGGGTGCGCGCGCTCGGAGCCGATCAGGTCATTGATTACACCAAAGAAGACTTCGCCAGCGCAGGGCAGCTTTACGACCTGATTCTGGCGGTGAATGGTGATCGCTCGATTTTCGACTACCGGCGGGCTTTAAGCCCCAGGGGGAATTACGTCGTGGCCGGAGGCTCGATGACGCAGATATTCCAGGGGCTTCTACTGGGGTCGTTCATCTCGATGGCCGGGCAGAAGAAAATGACCGGCATGGGGTCGGTGATACCCAACCAGGCAGACCTGGATTCGCTGACAGCTTTTCTCGAAGCCGGAAAAATCGTACCGGTTATAGACCGGTGTTACCCGTTAAACAAGGCGGCTGAGGCGTTTCGTTATGTGGAAGAAGTTCACGCCCAGGGTAAGGTTATCATCAGCATGGCGCACGTTAACGGAGGTCTGTAGAGCATGGCAGACGTGAGGATTATCCTTTCCGGGTTATGGGTGGCGCTCATGCTGACCTACCTCCTGGGCGACGTGCTGCGAATATTCAGCGGTGACTTTCCGAGCAGGATGGACACCCAGCAGTTCACGCAGGGCATGTGGTTGGGTATCGCCGTCATCATGCTGACGCCGATTGTGATGCTCGTGCTGTCGCTGACGCTGGATTACCCCCTGGTTCGCTGGGTGAACATCATCGCGGCGCTGCTGCTGTTTGGGTTTAACCTCATCGGCCTGCCGACCTACCCTTCCGCCTACGACAAATTCCTGATCGTCGTCGGGCTGGTATTTAACGTGGCAACGATTGTATACGCCTGGAACTGGGCGGCATAACGGCGCCTGCACACGCGGCGCGCTGCCAAGTGCGACCATCAATCAGTTTTCCCCCCGCGACGACTGCGCCGCCTGACCAGGGCGGCGCCGTTGTTTCCCCAGGTGTAACTTTCGCGTCATTTTTACGTATTGGTACAATAGATGACCCACATAACAGGGGAGATAACGCACCATGCAAAATGGACACAAACAGGTGCTGGTAGAAGTCCGAGGACTCAAAAAGACGTTTAAACGCAAAGATGGTACGGTGGTCGAGGCCGTCAAAGGGATTGATCTGGACATTTACCGGGGCGAAGTCTTCAGCCTTTTAGGGCCGAACGGCGCCGGCAAAAGCACGACCATCTCGATGCTCAGCGGCCTGCTGTCGCCCACCGAGGGCGAGGCTAAAATCGGCGGTTATTCGATTACTACGCAGGCGTTAGAGGCCAAAAAACTGCTCGGCGTCGTGCCGCAGGAAATCGCCCTGTACCCCACCCTCAGCGCCCGGCAAAACCTGGAATTTTTCGGCAGGATGTACGGCCTGCATGGCAGCGAACTGGCGAAAAGCGTGGATGAAGTGCTGGACTTTATTGATCTGCGCGAGCGCCATAAAGACCGCATAGATACTTTTTCCGGCGGCATGAAACGCCGCGTCAATATCGGCGTCGGGCTGCTGCACAAACCGCAGCTGGTTTACATGGACGAGCCGACCGTTGGCGTGGACCCGCAGAGCCGCCGCCGCATCCTAGATACCGTCATTCGTTTGAAGGAAGAACGTAAAATGACGGTGCTGTACACCACCCACCTGATGGAAGAATCGCAGGAACTCAGCAGCCGGGTCGGCATCATTGACTACGGCCAGATCATCGCGCTGGGCACGGTGGGCGAGTTGATCCAGAAGGTGGGCGAAGAAGACCGGTTGATCTTCAGCGTGGGCGAGCAGCAGGTTCCCGACGCCCTGCTGGAACGCTTCCGCACCGAAGTGCCGGGCATCACCAGCGCGTCCTACGCCGCGTCGGAGTTTACGCCGGTGGCGGGTCTGGAAGACTCGGCGGAATTGGTGATCGAAAAACGTTCTACCGGCGCGATGCGGGTGGTGCGCTCCGGGCAGGTGATGGATGGCGAAATCACGGTTCATGCCAAACGCGGGCGCAAGGCGCTGCCGGAGCTGCTGCGGATCGCGGACGAAATGGGCGTGGATATTCTCTCGGTGGAAGTGCGCGAGCCCGACCTCGAAGCCGTGTTCCTGCACCTGACCGGGCGAGCATTGAGGGAATAGGCCATGCTGCGAAAAATCTGGGCTATTGCATACGTCAACCTTTACCAGACGTTCACCGACCGCAACCTGATTATCATCATGATCGTGACGCCGCTGGTGCTGGCGACCATCATTTCGCTGGCGTTTGGCAACCTGGGCAGCGGCAGCGCACCCATTCAGAATATCCCAGTGGCAATCGTCAACCTGGACGAAGGCGCGTCGGGTTTTAACGGCGGGCAGATTATGGTCGAGGCGTTCGTGCCGCCGGATGGCGAACCCGGTGCGCCGGCCAGCCAGATGCCGGACTGCCCGGAGACGGAAGCCGCCGCTTCCACCGCGCCGGCCATGTCGCTGACCGATCTGACGGATGCGGTGCTGCTGGACGATGCGGCGGCAGCCAGAGCCGGTGTGGACGAAGGCAGCTATGCGGCGGCGGTCATCATTCCGGCAGATTTCAGCCAGAAGATGTCCTACAGCCTGGCCGACCGGCAGGTTGAAGTCAGCAGCATCGAAGTATACGGCAGCAGCGCCAGCCCGATTTCGGCCAGCATCATCCGCAGCGTGGTGGAGGGTTTCGCCAACCAGCTTTTGACCGGGTTCGTGGCGGCGCAGGCCACCATCGAAACGATAGGCCAGCAGTTCGGGCTGGCGGGCATGGGCGCGGCGGCGGCCAATCTGTCGCAGGCCATCGCCTGCGCGTCGGGGCGCACCATCGTTTCGATTGAACAGCAGACGGTCGAAGGCGAGCAGGCCGATTTTAACCCCCTGGTGCTGTTCGGTTCGGCGCAGGCGGTCTTTTTTGCGCTGTTCACGGCCAACGCCACCGCCGCGACCATCCTGGAAGAGCGGCGCAACGGGACGCTCCAGCGTATGGTGATCTCGCCGACGCCGCGCGTGATGATTTTGTTCGGCAAGCTGGTCGGCACGTTTTTGATCGTCCTGGTGCAGCTGATTTTCCTGTTCATCGGCTTTACGGTGATCGGCAGCCTGCTGGAAGGTCAATTCCAGTCCATCTGGGGCGATAACATCATCGCCATCGCCCTGATGCTGGTTGCAACAACGGCGGGGACGGCGGGCGTGGGTATGATTACGGCGGCAGTCGGCAAAACAGCGGAGCAGGCTAATATCATCGGCAGCATCGTCAGTATATTGATGGGCATCCTGGGCGGCGCATTTTTCGCGGTTAACGCGCTGGGCGACTTCGAGTTTCTCACCCGCCTGTCGGTGGTCCGCTGGGGGTCGGAGGGTTTCAGCAAACTGGCCGGGGGCGATGCGAACATCCTGACCAACGTGATCTTCCTGGCGATCCTCGGCGCGCTGTTTTTCGGCATCAGCCTGCTCATGTTCAACCGGCGGAAGGATGTTTAACAATGGACAAGTTATGGAGCGTGGCTGCGAACGACATCCGCGTTACGTTTAAAGACCGGACGATCTGGCTGCAGCTGGTGATTATCCCGGTAGTGATTATGTTTTTCATCGGGCTGGCGAACGGCGGCTTCGGCGGCAACGGGGTGGTGAAAATCCGCCTGGACGTGTTCGACCAGGATAACAGCGCGCTGTCGGGGCAGCTTCTCGCCGATCTGCGGGCGGCCAATGGGGCGCTGATTTTATGCCCGATGGACGGTGGGGAGGACAACGCCTGCCGCCTGAACGGGGCAACCCTAACAGAAGAACTGGCGGCGGAGCGCGTGAAAAACGGCACGACGCAGGCGACCATCATCATCCCCGGCGGTTTTGGCGAAGCGGCGCTGGCCGGCCAGCCGGCGAGCCTCATCTACCGCTCGCAGGAAACGCCCGGCCAGGCCAGCGCGGCGCTGGGGGCGCTGCAAGCGGTGGTGCAGCGGGTGGGCGGCGCGGCTGTCGCGGCGCAGGTGGCCGTTCAAACCACCGGCAGCCTGGCCGTTGAAGACGAAGATGGCTTCAAACAGGCCGTCTACAACGCCGCCAGCGCCCTGTGGAACAGCCTGCCGCCGACCGTGAGCTTTAGCGAAAGCGCAGCCAAAGAAGGCCGCCGCCCGTCGGGTTTCAGCCAGTCGGTGCCGGGCATCGGCACGATGTACGTGATGGCGGCGACGGTGGTGGTGATGTTCGTTTTCATCCAGGAGCGCAAGCAGTGGACGTTCCAGCGCATCCTGACCATGCCGGTCGCGCCCTGGCAGTTCGTGGGCGGCAAGCTGCTGGCGCGTTTCGTCAACGGCATGATTCAATACGGCGTGGCCTTCGCTTTTGGCTTCATCGTCGGGGCGTATTTTGGCGACTCGCCGCTGGCGCTGGTGATGGTGATGGTGGCCTTCGCGCTGTGCAGTACGGCGCTGGGGCTGCTGTTCGCCACGCTGGTAAAAACTGAACAGCAGGCCGGCAGCGTGATTAACCTAGTGGTTTTAATCGCCGCGCCGCTGGGCGGGGCGTGGTGGCCGCTGGAAATTGTGCCGGAGTGGATGCGGACGGTCGGCCATATTTCGCCGATTGCCTGGGCGATGGACGCCTTTCGCAGCGTGATTTTTTACGGCGGCGGCGTGGAATCGGTCGTTACACCGGTGCTGGTGCTGCTGGGTATGACGGCAGTTTTATTTATCATCGCCGTCAGCCGCTTCAAATACGAGTAGAATCGTTACGACGGATGCCGGGCGGTTCGCTTCGCCGGGCGTAATCAGATATGATGATGGGGCGGGTAAAAATACCCGCCTCATTGTGTTTGACGGCGGAGAAAACCTCTTTTTGAACGTGTTTCGATTTGTTTGGCGTCTCGTCGGGCGGGGGCTGCGGTGGAGCTTTTTCCTCGGCCTGATGCTGGCGCTGCTGCAATATTCGACTGTGCCGCTCGGCCTGCCCTGGCACGCGGTGGCGGCGCTGGCGCAGGATTACCAGTTCGACTATGTGACGTGGGAACTGAACGCGCTGGCGGTCAAGATGGAGCAAACACTTTACGGCCAGCATCCGTTTATGACCGAAGCGGTGCGCAGCGGGTTCGTGCGCGCTTATATGGCCGATTTGCAGCGCGCGCAGGCGATAGAAGCGCAGATCAACATGCTGTTCGCCGACCCTGAAGTGCCTGACCCGCAGACTGCCAGCGCCGCGCCCCGCGCCGAACGGGATGCCCTGCGCGCCGACCTGCGGGAGCGGCAGCCGCTGGCCGAAGCCATCCTGGAAGGGCAGGTCGCGGCGGTGCTGGCCGAACAGGGATTCGCGCTGGCCGGGCAGATTTTGCCGCCGGTTTCGGCGCACTTCACCCGCGTGCCTAATCTGCTGGTGGTATCGCCGCGCGACCAGATTCGTTTCGATATTTCGATCAACCTTGACCCAATGACGGTGGAGGAAATAAGCGCCCTGGAGTCGCTGATTGATGAGCGGCGGGATGTATCGTCGCTGGTCGTGCCGCTGGGGGGCATCGCGCTGTATCCGGCGATGGTGCTGGAAACATCGTCCATACCCTGGGCGCTGGAAACCATCGCTCACGAATGGCTGCACCATTATCTGTTCGCCTTTCCGCTCGGCCTGGCCTACTTCGACAGCCAGACGTTTGCCGGGGAAACGCGCATCATCAACGAGACGACCGCCAGCCTGTTCGGTCGGGAGGTAGGCCGGCTGGCGCTGGCGCGGTATTATCCTGACCTGCTGCCGCCGGAAGCGCCCACGCCCTCGGCCAGCCGCGAAAATACCGAACCCGCGCCGCCGGTTTTCGACTTCGGCGCGGAGATGGATCGCACACGGCGGACGGTGGATGACCTGCTGGCGGCGGGAAAAATCGAGGAAGCCGAAGTCTATATGGCCGAACGGCGGGCGCTGTTCGCCACCAACGGTTACATGATTCGCAAGCTCAACCAGGCCTATTTCGCTTTTTACGGCGGCTACCAGTCCGGCGCGCCGGGGGCGGGCGGCCAGGACCCAATCGGCCCGGCGGTGCAGGCGCTCCGGGACGCCAGCCCGTCGCTGCATGACTGGGTGGTGACGATGCGCGGCATCACCAGCCGGGAGGCGCTTTTAGCGGCGCGCGAGCGGCTGGCCGGGCCGTGAAGTTTGCTTATGATGTTGAAGGGGTGTCTATGAGCTAATGCTCGCCACGAGGGATGAAAACAGCATTGAAACACCAGGACGCAAAGAACCCTAATGGATAAACCAATTAGACCGCGCCTGATCCTGAGCGGACAGCGGGCTTCAGCCCGCTGCCAGTAGGCTAAAGCTATTGCCAGTGGTAAAGCCTCACTGTCTATCGGGTTCATTCTATTCATAAGTTTTATTTTCAAGGGAGGCCGTATGTCACAGCTTGAACCGTATCTGAGCCGTAAGACTGCCGTGCTGGCAGCACGCCGCGCCGATTATGAAACCAACCCGGACTCGGCGCTGATTACGCTGAAAGCCTCGTCCAGGGTAGCGGGTATTACCGGCGCGCGCCCAACGCGCATGGGCGAAATCGTCTTTGTGACCGACTCCGCGCCAGGGCTGGCCGGACACGCCCTCGGCCCGACCGCGCCGGAAATGCTGCTGGGCGCGCTGGCAAGCTGCCTGGTGCATACCTATCTCATCCAGGCTGCGCTGCTGGGTATCCCGCTCGATCATGTGGAGATCGAAGCCAGCGGGCGGCTGGACATGACAGGCGTGGTCGGCCTGCCGTATGAACAGCCGCCCCGGATGCAGGACATCACTTATACCGCGCGCGTTGACTCATCCGCGCCGCCGGAGGCCATCCGGCGGATGCACGCGCTGGTCGAGGAAACCTGCCCGGTCTTGAACACGATCCGCTACCCGGTGAACGTGCGTCGAGAATAAATAACGTTTGATGCCAGGGCTTCGGACACGTAGCAGCGTGTCCCTAAAGAACCCGTGACCGGAGGGACGCCAAATTTCGGGGAGAGAGTGGTCTTAGCCCTTCTCCCCTGAATTCGGGGGAGAAGGGTTGGGATGAGAGGGTCTGTCCCCTATGATTCAAATCTCCCCCTCGAACTGCCATTCCTTGAGCATGGCCGCCAGCAGCGTGGCGCGGCGCGGCAGGCTGTTGAGGACGACATGTTCGTGCAGCGCGTGCAGGCCGTCACCCTGCGGGCCGAGTCCGTCCAGGGTGGGGATGCCCATATGGGCGGTGAAGTTGCCGTCGCTGCCGCCGCCGCTGCCGTCCTCGCGCACAGTCAGGCCGTAACGTTCGCCGATGGCCTTGCACTGGGCAAATGAGCGTTTCATCTGATCGTTGTGTTCCATCGGGCCGCGCGCATGGTGGACGCTGATGCTGAGCTTCGCGCCGGGGATGAACGGCGTCAGCGAAGTGATTTTTTCCTTGATCTCGTCCCATGCCTGGGCGGTCATCGTCCGCACGTCCACCTGGGCGGAGGCTTTGGCCGGGATGACGTTGCTGGTACTGCCACCGTGAAAAACCGTCACCGAAACCGACGTGCCGTTTTTCAGGTCGTTGAGGCCGTGTAACTTGAGCGCCTGCTGCGCCAGTTCGATGACGGCGTTGATGCCCTGCTCCGGCGCGTTGCCGGCGTGGGACGGGCGGCCTTCCACCTCGATATGATACGTGCCGACGCCTTTACGCCAGGTTTTAAGCGCCTCCTCTTTGGTGGCAGGCTCCATCACCAGCACCAGCCCGGCCTGCGCCGCCAGTTCCTTGATGACCGGCTCGGAATGAATGCTGCCGACTTCTTCATCGCTGGTCATCAATACCCAGATGGGGCGTTCTGGCAGTTCGCCGCGTTCGACCAGGCCGCGTATGGCCCACAGCGCGACGGTGATGCCGCCTTTCATGTCAATCGCGCCGGGGCCGAACAGCCGGCCTTCGTCGTCAATGCGCGTCGGACGCTCGGCCAGCGTCCCCTGCGGCCAGACGGTATCAATGTGAATCAGGAACATAATGGGTTTGCCGGGGGCGTTTTCGTTCCACTTCGCCAGCAAAAAGTCGCCCACCTCGGTCTGGGGCAGGCGCGTCACCGATGCCCCCAGGCGCTTAAATTCGTCTTCCATGAACGCGCCCAGTTTATCCACCAGCGCCTTATCGGTGGTGGGCGTTTCGTAGCTGACCAGCGTGGCGAGGAAATCCACCATCTCCGGTTGGCGACTCTTAAAATAGGTAAGTAAATCCGACATAGACGTTATCCCTTGTATAGATGGGTTGAAAAACAGGTTAAGAACCTATCCATAAACCGATTGATCTGATAGCAGAACAGTGGGCTTAA
>JAPKMO010000111.1 GCA_026645945.1 Anaerolineae bacterium | reverse complement strand
GCCCATGTAGGCGACAGCCGGGCGTATCTGATCGAAGGCAGCGATGGGCATATTACCCAGATTACTTCCGATCATAGTTTTGTCGAGGCGCTGCTGTCCGCCGGGCATATCACCCGCGAACAGGCCGAAGAACACCCCATGCGAAACGTGCTGTATCGCGCGCTGGGCCAGGCCGAAGAAATAGATGTGGATTTGTACCAGGCGGTGCTGCACATCGGCGACCGGCTGGTATTGTGTTCGGACGGTTTGACCCGCCACGTCAAGCCGGAGGAAATCGCCCACGTGACCCTGCAAAACAGCAATCCCGATACCATCAGCCAGAAGTTGATTGACTTGGCAAACGAACGCGGCGGCGAGGATAACGTCAGCGTCATCGTTATTTCGGTGGAACACACCGCGCCTGCCGAGGCCGCGCCGAAAGAACAGGCCGCCATGATCGGCGATGACGAGGACGAAACCCTGGTTTTAAAAAGCCGCGTCGGAGCGCGTTATGCCGCTTTTCCCCCGCCCGAAATGTCCGCCGCTCGTCCCGATATATCGCCGCAGCTTGAGCAAAAAATGGCTGCCGAGCGGTTGAGCGACGAGGAAGACGAAGAAACGCGGGATGACGAAGCGCCTGCCGATGTGCCGGTCAGGCTCGACACGCTCGATCAGGCCATCGCCAACCGCCCACATTTTTTTAAGTCGCCGGCGCGTCCTCAGGAAAAACAGGGCGAAGGCCGCGATACACTGCTGCCCGACCAATGAACGCTCAACCGCTTCCGCCGATAGACCCGCGCCGTTTGCCCGACGGCCAGGCCGCCTGGGTGGAGGCGCTGCGCGCCCGCTACGCGGCTCTGCTGCGGTCGCTGTCGAGCGCGGAGCGCGCGCTGTACATCCAGGTCTGGCGGCAGTTGGCCCGCTATAAATCGCCGGTGGTAGCGCGCTCATTTTTGACCATCAGCCAGAATGCCGCGCAGCAGATTTTTTCCGAGCTGAGCAGCCGCAGCCTGCTGTGGTTCGATAACGACCTGCACGCCGTTTTACAGTGTCCGCCGTTTTCGGCCCTGCACACCCCGCACGAGGTTAAGGCTTTTGGCTGGGAACGGGCTTTTGTCACCAGTTTTGCCGACATTCCGTTAACGCTGCTGATTTACGGCCCGAACGTCTGGCTGGAGGCCGCGAGCGGCTGCCCGCGCAGCGGCGAAAAACTGGCTTTTCGGATTCAGATGGACGAGGCTTATCGCCTGCGCTGGGAAGCGCCGCCGAACGAGTGGCGCGTCTGGATTCCCCTGCCGGCGGGCGAATCGCCGGACACCTACCAGGCATTTCACCGGCTGCGCCCTCGGCTGAATGCTTTTTACACCCCCAAAGACCTGGATACGCACCAGCAGTACCAGGGTGGGCCAGCCGGCGTGGTTTACACCCTGGAACAGGCGCTTTACCTGGGTCAATGCCTGCTGCAAGCCGGTTCGAGCGCCTTCGTATAAAACCCTGTTGGCACAGGGCCGCGCCGGCCTCTGCTTTTATGGGCGGCTGCCCTGCTGCAAAGCTCCGCAGTAACCCACAGATTATCCAGATCGTGTATAATTGGTGAGACGTAATCGTGCCGTTTACCGATGGTAAGGATTAGCTTTTATGTCTGACCAGCCACCGAAACACGACTCTGTACCGGAACAACCGGAATTTACCGGCGGCTGGCGCGCGCCGCAGACGCCCGGTGTCTGGCGTCCCGTTCCGCGCAGCGAAAAACCCGAAGCGGTCTGGCGTCAGCCGGCCCTGCCGACAGATTTGCAGGCTGCCCCCGCCGCCGAAGGTAACTGGCATTTGCCACGACCTGAGGACACGGTTTTCACCCCGGAAGATGTGATTACCGTGCGCAAACCCTCGCCGGAAGCAGCCGCGCCGGTAATCGAAGAACGCCCGGACGAGCTGGCGCTGATCGAGGCCGCGCGCGCGGCGAGTGGCGTGCCGGAAACCGGGGCCGAAGCCGCGCCGGAAGCCGAAGGCCTGGCCGAGCCGGAAATTGACCTGGATTTGTCCGATTCGCAGAGTTTGCTGGAGCTTGAAGAAGCCTCGCGTGAGTTAAAAACGCCGGCTGACGGCGATCTGGATGAGGACGACGACGCCTTCAGCATGAGCGAGCTGGTGGCGCTGGCGAGCTTGGTCGAGCAGCCGCCTAAGGCCAGCATTCTGCCCGGCCAGGCGTCCGCCCCGGTGGAGGCCGAAGAAGCCGAAGAAGCAGGCGAAGCAGCCATACCGGACCCGTCGGAATATGCCCGCCGGCAGGTCGAACGGCTGGAGCAGACCGGCCAGCAGCCCGCCGCCGAAAGCGCGCCCCTGGCTGCCGACGACCCGGCCTCCTATGCCCGCCAGCGGCTGCACGAATTGGGCATCACCGGCGGGGCCCCCGCAGCCGGCGCGCCTGCTTCGCCGCTCTCCCAGGAACAGCAGGCGCTCGCGCAGCGATTCCAGGATACGCAGCAGAAAGTACGCGGCCTGCGCCAGCAGTTTCGCCAGGGGCAGATCACCCGCGAACAGCTTCAGGCCGAACTGCGCCGCCTGATGATCCTCGACGATAACCGTGTCTGGTGGATGATGGGCGTGGAAACCGACACCTGGTATCGGTTTGAAAACGGCGATTGGGTCGTCTCCGAACCCCCCGTTTCGCTGGCAGGCGGGCCGGAAAGCCGTTTTGGGGCCGCCGAATTTACCCCAGAGGGGCCGCTGGAAGGTTCGCTGCCGCGTTTAGCCACCGAGCCAGGGCCAGCTTTCGACGCCACGCAGCCGAGCGACGCCTTCCGCACACCCACCCCGCTTGGCGGTTTCGATATAGACGAAAGCCCGCTGCCGCGCGCGGGCGTTCCCATCACCGACCCCGATCAAACTTTGGTCGGCACGGCGGGCGCTTATCTGGGAGCGGAACTTTCCGCCGACCAGGCCACTCGCCCCGGAACCGGTTTTTATCAGGAAACCCGCGCCGGGGAATACACCGGCATCCCGGCTCCTGGCCCGGAAGAAGAACTGCCGGATTATGATCTGGAACAGGCCGCCCCCACCTACGACGAGATCGCCCAGCGCGCGCGCCGGCGCACCGCCACTACCGCGCTCACCCTGGCGGCGGTCGGCGTGGGCGGGCTGCTGCTGTTGTTCGCCTGCGGCGTCGGTTTCATCCTGGTTCAGTATTCCAATATTGCCAACCAGTGGCAGAGCCAGATCGCCGCGCTGGCCGATTATCAGCCGGAGTTCCAGACCGTCCGCATCCTGGATGTGAACGGCGACAGCATCGCCGAACTGACCAGCGAGCGGGGCGGCGCGCGCACCGACGTACCGCTGGACAGGATTTCGCCTTTCATCATCCATGCTGTTGTCTCGCTGGAAAACGAACGCTTTTTTGAAGACCCCGGCTGGGACTGGGTGGCGATCTTCCGCGCCTTCCTGCAAAACCTGGGCGCGGGGCAGGTTGAATCCGGGGCCAGCACCATCACGCAGCAGATCGCCCGCCAGCTGGTGCTGAAGGACTCGACCGTTTCGCCGGAGCGCAAACTGCAAGAAATCATCATCGCCTCGCAGATCGCCCAGCAGTACACCAAAAATGAGATACTCGAACTGTACCTGAACGAAATTTATTTTGGCAACCAGTCCTACGGCGTGGAGGCCGCCGCTCGCTTTTATTTCGACAAGAGCGCCAATGACCTCAACCTGCCGGAAGCGGCGCTGCTGGCGGGTATGATCGCCGCCCCTGCCACCTACGACCCCGTGCGGCGCGGCGGCGAAGACCTGGCGACTTACAGCGTCCGGCGCGATGCCACGCTTGACCGCATGAAAGCCGTCATCAACCGGATGTCCGAGGTGGGCTGTTTGCAGTTCCAGCACGCGCCTTACCTCAGCCAGCCCTTCTGCGTTGACCAGGGCGTAGTGCGGCAGGCCGCCGCGCAGCAGGCGGCCGTCGAAGCGCGCAACTACCGCCCGCGCGAAGTGACCTACAAATACCCGCACTTCGTCAAGTTCGTCCAGCAGATCGTCGAGCGTGACTACGGCGCGGGCGAGATGTACCGGCGCGGTTTTGTCATCCGCACCACGCTTAACCCGCGCATTCAGGACGTGGCGCAGACCGCCCTCACCAACCAGATTCGCCAGCTTTCGACCACCGGCATCAACACCGGCTCGGTCATGGTCACCGACCCGCGCACCGGCGCGATCCGCGCCATGGTCGGCAGCCCGGACTTTAACAATGAGGAGATTGACGGGCAGGTGAACGGCGCGCTCACCTTCCAGCAGCCCGGTTCGGCCATCAAACCGGTGGTGTACACCGCCGCGCTGGAAGGCGTGCCAGACCCCAATACCGGCCAGGTTCGTTACCTGACGCCGGCTTCGATTTTGTGGGACGTGCCGACCACCTTCAGCACCATCCCGCCCTACAGCCCGGTCAACTTCGACGGGCGTTTCCGGGGGCCGATTTCCGTCCGCTCCGCGCTGCAAAACAGCATCAACGTGGCGGCAGTCAAAGCCTTCGACTTCATCGGCGCGCCCAAGTTCCAGGATGTAGCCGCGCGTATGGGGCTGACGTTCCCCGAAAACGCGCAGTTCGGGCTGGCAACGGCGCTGGGCGCGGTGGACGTGCGGCTGTACGATATGATGGTGGCCTACGGCACGCTGGCGAATAACGGCGCGCGCGTGCCGCTGTATATCATCGAAAGTATCACCGACGCCGACGGCAGGCCGGTCACGATAACCGAGCGCCCGGCCCCCACCCAGGCGATTCAGCCATCGGTCGCCTTTTTGATGCAGAACATCCTCAGCGACGACAATGCCCGCGCCGAACAGTTCGGCACGGGCGGCTGGATGACCATCGAAGGGCTGCCGCGCAGCAACTATGTGGCCGCCAAAACCGGCACGACCAACCAGAACCGCGACCTGTGGACGATGGGTTTTACCACCAACGCGGTCGTGGGCGTCTGGCTGGGACGCCCAGACAACGCGCCGACGTTCGTGCAGGGCGGCGGTTACAACGCCGTTGCGCCGATCTGGAATCAGGTTATGCTGGCAACGCTGCGAACGATGCCCGCGCCGGCGGCCTTCAGCGTGTCGTCGCCCGGCAGCGTGGTCGAAATCCAGATTTGCGCCCTGACCGGCACGCTGCCGCCGGAGAACTGCCCGGCGCTGCGGCGGGAACTGTTCCTGGCAAGTCAGCAGCCGCCGGCAGCCGATCAGGCCTTTGTGCGGCGGGTGGCGATTGACACCTGGACCGGCTACCAGGCCAACAATTACTGCCCGGATAACCAGATCGAAGGCACGTATGTGAACATCTCGGATGCGGCGGCGGTGGCCTGGCTGAACTCGGCTGCTGGAGCATCGGTAGCGCGGCAGCTTGGCCTCACCGGCGACCGGCTGGAGAGCGTCCCGCCGGTCGCCTGCGACCTGAATACCGAAGTCCCCATCGCTCGCATCACTTCCCCGGCGGAGGGCCAGCAGGTTTCCGGCATCGTGCAGGTGACGGGCGCGGCCTCTGCCACCGCCTTCAACCGCTATCAGTTGGAGGTGGCCCGCGCCGGTACGATGAACTTCCAGATCGTTTCCGGCCCGTCCACCACACCGCAGACCTCCGGCATCCTCGGCACATGGGATACCACCGCGCTGGCGGCTGCCGGCGGCGGCCAGTACACGCTGCGGCTGGCGATGTTCTCCAACAGCGGCGGGTATCTCTACCGCACGGTGAACGTGGTCATCCCCAACCTTCAGCCGACTGCTGTGCCGACTCAGCCGCCGCTTCCTACCCAACCAGTGGCCCCGACCTCGCTGTTCGAGGAAGCCACACCGCTGCCGTTTGATGAGGTCAGCCCATAACAGGTTGGCGGGCTTTTCAGCATAAGCGACGGGCGGCTCAGATGGTTGAGCCGCCCGTTTTTCTTAAAAATTCACGAAAAAACCTGAAGGTTTTGTGGTCAAAAAACTTTCAACGCTGGTAGCAGTTGCCCATACATAACAACTTCTTTATAATGCAAATATCGGCAGCGCAGAATCAGGTGAAAACATATGATTCGGAATTATCGTATGCAGAGAGGAAAGATAATCCTGCCCAGGATTATCTTTATTTTGCTCTTTATCATGATGAGTTTTGGGGTTTATATTCAACCGGCGCGCGCGGCCTGTACCATCACCGGCGTGGTTTACCGGGATTATAACGACAACGGCCAGCAGGAGGCGCTGGAACCGGGCGAAGGCGGCGTGGAGGTGCAGGCTTATGATGCTGCCGGAAACCGCGTAGGCACAGCCACGACGGCTGATGATGGGACGTACACCCTGACGCTGCCTACCGACGGCGAGGTGCGAATCGAGTTCAGCTGGCCGATGACATTCCTCTACTCTGCCCGCTTCGGCGCGAACTCCGGCACAACCATCCGGTTCGTGGAATGCAACGGCGCTGTCCCCGGCGTCAGCCTGGGCCTCAGCCAGCCGTCGCAGTTCTGCCACACCAACACACCCGACCTGGGGACGAGCTGCTACGTGTTTGAAGACCAACTACGTGGGCCGTTTGCGAACAGCCCGGCTTTTGTCACCTTCCCCTACACGGCCACCGGTGACCAGGCGCATCCGGTGCTGGCGCTGGCCTCGCAGATCGGCACAACCTGGGGGCTGGGTTATCATCGCGCTTCGGACAGCTTTTTTGTGGCTTCCTACCTCAAGCGGCATACCGGCTTCGGACCGAACGCCAGTGGCACGGCCACCACCACCGGCGGCATCTACCGCATGCGGCCTTCGACCGGGCAGGTTAGCCTGTTCCTGGACTTAAATACGCTGCCAGCCGCCTTTAACGCTGGCGCCGACCCGCACCCGGCCAGCACCACCGACTGCCCGCCGAACTTTTTCGACAACTGCTGGCAGTATGATACCGATACGTATAATCTGGTCAGCAAAAGGTCGCTTGGCGACCTGGATATTTCTGAGGATGATCGCTCGATTTACGTCGTCAACCTGAATACCCGCGAGCTGCTGGACATCCCCATCGGCTACGATGCTGCCGTGCCGCCCGCCAGCCGCATCCGGCGCTACAGCCTGACCGGGCTGCCCGGCCAGACTTGTTCCAGCAGCGCCGATGTGCGACCGTTCGGCCTGGGCGTGCATGATGGCCGTGTGTACGTCGGTTCGGTCTGTTCGGCGGAAACCTCGCAAAACCCCAACGACCTGCGCGCGTTCGTGCATTCGTTCGACCCGCTGGCCGGCGGGGGCTTTCGCCTGGAATTAACTTTCCCGCTGGCGTACCCGCGCGGCTGCGCCGACCAGAGCGACGTGAACTGCCCGCTGAACCCCTTCACCGGGCGCGACCGTTCGGCGCAGTGGCGGCCCTGGAACCCCAACTGGCCGAACCCGGACAACGAAGCTAACGTCTACGCCGAACCCCTGCTGGCCGACATCGTGTTCGATAATCAGAACATGGTCATCGGCATTCGTGACCGTTTTGGCGACCGTGCCGGCCACCAGCAGCCCGGCCCATTTGACCTGGGCAGCGGCCAGTTGTCCAACGGCATCACCGCCGGCGACGTGCTGCGCGCCTGCCGCGATGCTTCCGGGGCCTGGGTGCTGGAGGATAACGGAAGCTGCGGCGGCATCACCACCGGCGGGGCGGGTAACGGCGAGGGACCCGGCGGCGGCGAGTATTACTTCCACGACCGCAATAACCCGAATATCCCGGCGGATGGGCCGGCGCGGCACGACGAAATTTCCCTGGGCGGCCTGGTGGACATCCCCGGCAGCCCGGAGATGGCGATGACGGTCTTCGACCCGCTGTGCGAAAACTGCGGCTTCCCGGATGCGCTGTTCGACGGGGGCGTGGTGTGGTTGAATCACAATACCGGCACGCGCTTCCGCAGCTACCGCATTTTTGACGGCCCCAGCGTACCGCCGCCGCCGCCCGGTCTGATCGAACAGTTCGGTAAATCGAACGGCCTGGGCGACCTGGAAGCGGTCTGCGGCCCTGCACCGCTGGAAATCGGCAATCTGGTCTGGGAAGACCTCGACCTGAACGGCGTCCAGGACCCCGGCGAGCTTAAACTGGCGAACGTCAGCCTGCGCCTGTATATGGATACCGACGGCGACGGTACGGTAGATACGCTCATCGCCCAGACCTTCACCGACGCCGACGGCGAGTATTACTTCAACGAGCAGAACATCTATTTTGCCGGCCTGTTCCCACCCGGAACACCGGGCATCAACTTCGTGGACATCAACAGCAACGGCGTGCGTGACGACTTCGAGCCGATTGGCCTGCTGCCGGACACAGCTTACGAAGTCCGCCTGGACGACCCGGCCAACTACAACGGCGGGCCGCTGACGCCGTATTACGCCACGCGCGCCAATACCCGCGTCTTCAACGACGGCAACGATGACTTCCGCGACTCGGACGGCGTGAACCCGCGCCCGCGTGAGCTGGTCAGCGAGACGAACTTCCCGGTGACGGCGCTGACCACGCGGCTGTACGGCGACAACGACCATACCTTCGACTTCGGTTTTGCGCTGCAGCCGCCGCCGTCGGTCACGCCCACGCCGCCGCCCGGTGCGCCCGGTGCGCCCGGCGAACCCGGCGCGCCCGGCACGCTGGGCATCAGCAAAACGCCGGATGACCCGTTCGCCGAACCCGGTAAAATCGTCTCCTGGACGATCACCGTCACCAACGATACTGACGCCCCGGCCACCAACGTGGTCGTTGAAGACCGTGTGCCGGACGAACTGGAGATCGTGCCGCCGCTGCCGCCCAACGCCACCGCCAGCGGCCAGCTGGTGACGGTCACGTTCGACCTCATCCCGCCGCGTTCGTCGGCCAGCGTGACAATCACCACGCGCGTCCGCGATGACGTGCAGGTGCCGTTCATCATCGTCAACCCGGCGGGCATTATCGGCGGCTCGGCCACCGAAGCGAGTGTTATCAGCGTTCAGCGCCTGCCAGAAACGGGCGAAAAGCCGCTTATTCGCTGGGTGATTCTGGGCGGCGCGCTGGTTATCGTGCTGGCCGGGGGGTGGCTGCTGCTGCGCCGCCTGGGCCGCGCTTAAGCGATTTGGGTAACAAGGTCTGCAAACAGAACAAGGGGCTTCAAGCCCCTTGTCCGTTTCTGCACATTTAATCCCACGCCGGCCTATGGATAAACCAATCAGACTGCGCCTGATTGGACAGCGGGCTTCAGCCCGTTGCCAGTGGGCTAAAGCTCGTTGCCAGTGGGCTAAAGCCCGTTGCCAGTGGGCTAAAGCTCGTTGCCAGTGGGCTAAAGCTCGTTGCCAGTGGGCTAAAGCCTCACTGTCTACCAGGTTCATTCTTTTCCGGTTTAATACGGAAAAGCCCGCACCAGTTTTTCCAGCTCATGGAACGCCGCGCCGGAGACGGTATAAACCCAGGTATCGTGCGCCCAGGTGAAGGTATACCGTTCGCCGGTGGAACTGTAGAAAAAGTCCACCTCGCCAACCCCCACCGCATAGTTACCGACGGCCTCGTTCGCCCCGCTGAACTGGCGCAGCGCCTTCATGGCTTCTCTGGCATTGGCAGCCGAATCGAACCGCGCCGCAGCGGCGTCCAGCCGCGCGCCGCCGCTGCCATACGTGCCGGAGGTCAGGTACAGGGGGGCGACGCCGGTGCAGGGAGTCTCCGTTTCCGGCTGCGCGGCGTTTAACAAACACTGGCCGACGAAAAAGTTTGCGGCGGCAGGGGCTGGCGCGGTTTCCTGTTCGGCGGCGGCTGCCTGTACCGGGGCCGGCATACCCGGCGCGACGATCTGCACGTTTTCGGCTTGCAGCGCATAATCGCCGGCGGCTGCCGGCAGCACCGTCATCGTTTCGTCGCCGGGCAGCGGAACCGGACGCGCGCTCAGCTCATAAGGCGCCTGGAGCGCCTCGAACAGGAACGGCCCGGTCGTTGCGCGGACGTGCCGCATGGTCAACAGCAGCAGATTCAGGACAACCCAGATCAACACCAGCGAAGCCAGACTGATGATAAGTGTCCACTGCGCCCGCCGCCCGATTCGATTCCAGTTCGCCCGCAGGCGAGCCGGGTTCAGCATGTCGAGAAAGTCGTAAACCGGCTGAAGTTCGCTCTGACGCTGAGAAACCACTTTACGCTGTGCCATCGTCAGCAGCCTTTCGAACGATCAATGCCGCCGCCACCGCTGCCGTCATCGCTCTTGTCATCCAGCCGCGCAATCGGCCCGCTGATTTCGCTCACGCCGATCTGATCCGATCCAGCTTTGGTGGTCACGGTAATCGTGCCGAACTGGTAGTTGCCGTCCAGCGTCAGGCTGATGACCCGCACCGCCGTGCCGCCGCTCGTTTCGGCAGCCACCAAGCGCGTATAGCTGGCTAAAACGATTCCCGATGTGCCGGCTTTGTTTTTGCCTTTGCCGCCGCCCTCGTCATCGGCCTCGTAGGGGTTATCAAATTTGACGCCCACCGCGCCGGTTGTGGGGTCGTAATCCGTCCACGACCAGGGTTCGCTCCACTGGATAATATGCGCGGCGACACCTTTCGGCAGGCCAAGAACCCAGTGGCTGATCGAAGGTTTCGAGCCGGAGGTAACGGTGAACGCGACGGTTGTCCGGTTCGTAACCGGGTCGTAAACCGCTGCCGACGCTTCGATACGATGGTTGTGCATCTCGGCGGTAGTGGTCGTGGTTTCGCTGGTTTTGCAGTAGCTTTCCAGGCCGTTGAGCGTCTTCAGGAAAGACGTATTCAGAAAACCCACGATAATAGCAGCGCCGATCATGACGGCAACGGCTGCCGGCAGGGTCGGCCAGTATTCAACCAGTGCCTGGCCGCGCTGTAAACGTTTCCAGGTTGGCTCTTTGGTTTTTGCGTTCATCCGGTTATCCTTTCTGCGTATCGGGTTACGGAGATTCATTGATGATGAAATAATTGCGACCAAATCATTAATGCTTTGTGTATACTTTATACCGTTCGGATAGTGCTAAGGTCGCAAAATGTCTCCTGAAGAACGTAAATAATTGTGATATTTGCGTAGATTTTTACGGAATTTATGCAAAATCGAGGATGCTGCCGATGACTCATGCGCTTTCATCCGGTGGACGGCGCTCGGTTTGGCCGGTTCGTCTGGTTCTGGCGGCGCTGCTGGCCTTTGGTTCGGAAGTGCTGCTGTGGACGAATCCGCCGGGACGAAGCCTGCTCGAACTGCCGCTGCTGGCGGCGGGGTATCTGGCGGTCGGCACGCTGCTGCTGGATTTTATCGCCCGCTACCGGGTGCGCGGTCTGTTCGGCGCGCTGCTGCTGGCCGGTGTTTACGGCCTGTGCGCCGGGCTGGTCATTAATCCCGAAACGATGTTAAATGACCTGCCCCGCGCGCTGGTCACACGGGTGATGGGCGCGCACGCCCTGCTCGGCCTGGAGATGATTGGGCTGCTGCTGGCGCTGACCGGGGCGGGACTGCGCCCGCGCCGCCTGCTGCTGGCCGGCGGCCTGGTGGTGGGCGCGGCCTGGGGCATCTGGGTGCGCTGGTTTCCGGCGGACGCCGGTTATGCCGAAGTTTCCCTGCCGGGCGCGCTGGCCGCCGCCGGGACCGGCGCGGGTGTGATCGCGGCGCTGCTGGTTTATGCCGCCCCCCACACGGCGGGCCTTGTCCCGGATGATCTGCGTTTGTCGCGCCGGGGATGGGGAGTGCTGGCATTGGCGCTGCTGGCGCTGTTTGGGCTGCGCTTGTTTCAGGGCGTCATTCCGGCCCCGGCGCTGCTGGCGGTGCTGCCGCTGCTGGTTTTATGCCTGGCGATTCTATGGTTTCGCGGGCGCGCCAGGGGGGAAACGCTGCTGGACGGCCACCTGCCGCCCACGCCGCGCTGGCGCGACTTTTTTACCACACTGGCGGCCTTCGGCGCGGCGGCGATTCTGGCCTATAACCTGCCGGCGGTCGAGATCGAGGCGTTCAACCCCTTCACGCTCATCGGCGTTGGCTTCACGGCTTATGGGCTGGCCTGGCTGCCGACGGTTTCGCTGGTGCTGGGGGTGCAGGCGTATCTGCGGCAGATTCAGCGGGCGCGGCAGTTTTAGCGGCGTGGGGCGGCCCAACGTGGCCGCCCCTACGACCTTCAACCCGTCAATGCCGGTTTCGCGCTAACAACTGCCCTTATCCAGCGTGTATTCCAGTTCGGCCCGGTTGTTGCCCTCGTTGGTTTCGGGAATCTGGTTGGCCGGGTCTATGATGACCACGATTTTATGGCGCTCGTTAAAGTAAGTGCTGACGGTGATCGGAATCGCGCCGGAACTGACCGTCTGCCCCGGCTGAATCGTGCCGAATGCGCCAGAGGTAGCCTGCTGCTGCGTGCCGTCGCGCACGGCGATGTCCTGGACGGAGATTGAACCGCCATTAACCGGCCCGGTGCCGAAGTTCGCCACATCCACAAATACGTTGAAGGTCTGGTTGCACTTCGGCGCGGCTGGCTCCAGCCGGATGCTGCCCGCCACCAGGTCAATATTGGTGGTCGGCGTGGGCGTTACCGGCACGGGCGTCGGCGTCAGGGTAGGGGTGGGCGGGCCGGGGTCAATGGGGATGAGCGAAGCGTCGCCGGAGACGGTTAAAAGTTGGCCGAACACCCAGCCTTCGGCGTTGTAGTAGCGCACTTTGTACCAGCTTCCGTCCGGCGTCCGCCCCAGGATGTCGGTGGTCTGGTTGGCGGCGAAACTGCCGATGGGCGGGTTAAAAAGCGTGCTTGGGCCGCTGCGGACGTTCACGCCCTGGTTAAAGCTGGCGACCGGCTTGCTGGGCGTG
This sequence comes from Anaerolineae bacterium, assembly GCA_026645945.1. GTDB lineage: Bacteria > Chloroflexota > Anaerolineae > Aggregatilineales > Phototrophicaceae > CFX2. The sequence goes on along the minus strand of JAPKMO010000111.1, from coordinate 1,405 downwards.
GGCGTATTGGTGGGCGGCGGCGGTTCGGTCGGCGGCGGCGGATTGGTGGGCGCGGCGGTAGGCTGCGCCTGCGCGCCGGGCGGCGGCTCGTTGCCGATGCTGGGTGGGGCGGCAGTGGTCGGCGTGGGGGAAGGCGAACTGCCGATGCCGACCACGCTGATATTCACGGTGGCCGGAGCGCTGCTCAACCCGTCGCTGCGGAAGGCCGTCACGCTGATGGTATGCTGGCCCACACCGGCAGCCGACCAGGAATGGGATACGGTAAAAGCGGGCGCGCCTGCCGCGTTGGGGTTGGCGATGGGCGCGACAATCGTGCCGTCCACGACGATTTCCACGCGGCTGATGTCTTGCCCGGCGTTGCTGATCTGCGCCTGGATGTTGACGGCCACGCCCTCCAGATAGGTGGCATTCGGCAGGGGCGCGGCCAGCCGCACGACCGGCGGGCCGCTGATAGTGGTGGTCTGGCCGCCGGGCAGGCCGGAAGCCAGCAGATTGCAGGCCGACAGCGACAGCGCCAGTCCGCAGGCCAGCGCCGCGCGCCAAACGCTTTTCCACATAACCACATACTCCTGTGCATGACGATTCTTGAAAAAGTGAATTTAACGCAAGTGCGCCGTTTGTGCGAACTTCGGCGGCCAAACGCCGGATGAGCGGTAGTGAAGGGGCAGGTTCGCCTGCCCCTGGAAAATTTTAGCGCGGCAGCGGGCGGCGCGGCGTAATCCAGTAGTTGACCGGGCCGCCTTCGGCGAACCAGCCGGCCACGTCCGGGCGCGAGAGGATGCGAATCGGCCACCAGTTCAGGCCGTCGGCGCAGACCGGTTCGCCGATAATCTCAAAGCCGATGCCGTCAATCAGCGTGGCGACAATTTCGGCGTTCAGCCCCGGCGCGACGCGCAGATTTTTGGGCGACTCCTTCGGCTGGTAATCTACGTAGGCGTTCATGCCCACCGGCAGCGGCAGCGGCGGCGCGCAGACCGGCGTCGGCACGAAGCCCTGCGGCTCCAGGTACAGGTCGCCCGCGCCGCGTTCGCCTTCGGCCACCCAGCCGGTATAGAGGATGTTCAGCACCGCCACCTGCACGCGCCACCAGTTATACCCCTCGCCGCAGACCGGCCCTTCCAGGATGTCCACGACCGTCCCGGCGGGCGCGACCGTCAGCACCAGCCCGGCCAGCGCCGGCGCGGCGCGCACGCGCAGCCCGTACAGCAGTTCGACGCGCGCCCCCAGGGTGAAACCGAGCGGGCTGCTGCATGTGGGCGTCCCGGCAGGCGCGGCAAAACCGTAAATCCAGTAGCGCCCTGGTCGGCCTTCGGCAATCCAGCCGCCGTTGCCCGGCCCGTCCACGCGCCACCAGTTGTAAATGCCGTCGCAAACCGGGCCTTCCAGCACGCGCACGGTCACATTT
>JAPKMO010000110.1 GCA_026645945.1 Anaerolineae bacterium | reverse complement strand
ATATTGACGCTTTGGCTCAACGTATCGGTATAGATTTGACTGTGATAGAGCGCGAAAAGGCGGTCGGTTCGTTTAATGTTGATCTTTTTTGTGAAGATCAAAACGGAACTTATGTCATTATCGAAAATCAGCTTGAGCGCACCGATCACGACCATCTTGGGAAGCTGCTCACCTACATGGTGAACCTGGGAGCAAAAACCGCTGTCTGGGTGACACCGGAAATTCGGTCTGAACATCAGCGTGTGATTGACTGGCTGAACAAATCCACCGGTGCCGACTTCTCGTTTTATCTGGTTCGCGTTGAAGCCGTAAAAATTGCCGACTCGCCATATGCCCCACTGTTTACGGTTTTAGCCGCGCCGGATGAACAAACCCGCGAGATTGCCGAAACGACGAAAGAACTGGCAGAGCGCCATTATCATCGGAAAGAATTCTGGACAGGTTTGATAGAACGAAGTCAGGGCAAAACAAAACTTTTCAGTAGCAAGACGCCAAGCACAGATCATTGGCTAGGAATAGGCTCAGGGCGCAGCGGAATAGTTTTTAATTACCTCATATTGAAGGATGGTGCTGGCATAGACTTGTATATTGATGTCGGTGATTATGAAAGGAACAAGGCAGTCTTTGACTCCCTTTTGCAGGACAAGGAAGCCATTGAAGCGGATTTTGGAGAGCCGCTTGAGTGGCGAAGGTTAGATGATAAGCGCGCTAGCAGAATTGTAAAATTGTACCGTGATTTCGGAAGTCTAAATGAACCCGAAACATGGCCGACACTGCAAGATATGCTTATCGAGAAAATGATACGGTTTGATAAAGTGTTCCGGCAGCGCATCAAAAGAATTAACATCTGACGGCTATTTGCCAAAGGCTAAACGCTGAATATGATCGAAAAACTGGCAATTGTCGCCATCGGCGGCAACTCGTTGATCGAAGACCCGAAGCAGCCCGGCATCGCCCGCCAGTGGGAAGCGGCGCGTAAAACCTGCAACCATGTCGCCCGGATGGTGGCGGACGGCTGGCATGTGGTCGTCACGCATGGCAACGGGCCGCAGGTCGGGTATATCCTGCGGCGGGGCGAAATTGCGGCCAAAGAGGGCGGCATCCATGACGTGCCGCTCGATCTGGTGGTGGCCGATACGCAGGGCAGCATCGGCTACATGCTTCAGCAGGGGTTGGACGATGCGCTGCGCCGCCTGGGCATGAACCGCACCTGCGCCACGGTCATCACGCAGATGCGCGTAGACGCCGACGACCCGGCTTTCCAGAAGCCGTCCAAGCCCATCGGCGGTTTTATGACCGAGGAAGAAGCGCGCAAGTTCGAGGCCGAGGGCTGGCAGGTGATGGAAGATGCCGGGCGCGGCTGGCGGCGGGTGGTGGCCTCGCCCATCCCGAAATCGGTTATCGAAATCAACGCCATTCAGGCGCTCATGCTCAGCGGCTACGTGGTGATCGCCTGCGGCGGCGGCGGTATCCCAGTGGTGCGGCAGCCGGACGGCAGCCTGCGCGGGGTGTACGCCGTGATTGACAAAGACCGTGCCAGCGCGCTGCTGGCACTTACGCTGCGCGCCGACCTGCTGATGATCTCCACCGGCGTGGAGAAGGTGGCGCTGAACTTCAACAAGCCCGATCAACGGCTGGTAGACCGCATGACGCTGGCCGAGGCGCGGCAGTATATGGCAGAGGGACACTTTGGCGTGGGCAGTATGCTGCCGAAAATCGAAGCGGCGGTGGACTTCGTGCAGAACGGCGGGCCGAAGGCGATCATCACCGGGCCGGATTTTCTGGTGCCGGCGCTGCGGGGCGAAACCGGCACCTGGGTCGTGCCGGAGTAGAAGTGAAAAGTGTAACGCAAAGTCGCAAAGAGACGAAGGCGCAAAGTTATGTATAATCATGCACCGGAAGGATACGAGTGCCATTTCTGTCGCATTGTGGCCGGACTGGAAAATGAAGGCTGGAATTATCAGTCAGACGTGTTCTGGCAAACAGAACACATCACGGCATTGATTAACGCCCGCTGGTGGAACAACAATCCCGGACATGCCCTCGTTATTCCGAACCGGCACATCGAGAATATTTATGACCTGACGCCAGACATTGCCATTCATGTTCACGAGGCGGCGCGGCAGGTGGCGATTGCGTTTAAGCATGTATACGGCTGCGGCGGTACATCGACACGGCAGCACAATGAACCGGCGGGCTATCAGGAAGTGTTTCATTATCATCTGCATGTGTTCCCGCGTTATCATGGCGACCGGCTGTACGAAGATCATCATGCTTACCATCTGACAACGCGCGAAGAACGCCTACCGTATGCCGACAAATTGCGGCAGTATTTTGAAGCATTAAAAGCGTAATACAGCGACTCGGAGATACAGGGAATTCCTCTGTACCTCTGGGTTAAAGGATTTTTTTCTGATGACCGATATTCTTGAACTGCGCTGCTCGGTTTGCGGGCGCAGCTACCAGGCGAAGGAAGTCGCCTACACCTGCCCGGTATGCGGGCCGGTCGGCACGCTGGACGTGCTGTACGATTACGCCGCTCTGCGGACGCAGCTTGACCGGGAGGCGCTGCGTAATCAGCCGTACAGCATGTGGCGCTACAAAACATTACTGCCGGTGCTGCCAGATGCAGAAGTGCCGCCGCTGCGGGTAGGTTTTACGCCGCTGTATGTTGCGCCGCGCACCGCCGAGGGCCTGGGCATTCGCCGTGCCTGGGTGAAAGACGACGGCGCGAATCCGACCGGCTCGCTCAAAGACCGGGCCAGCGCGCTGGTGGTCGCCCGCGCTATGCAGCAGGGCATCCCGGTCGTCAGCACCGCCAGCACCGGCAACGCGGCGGCGGCGCTGGCCGGCATCGCCGCGTCGGTGGGGATCAAGGTGATTATCTTCGTGCCGGCAGCCGCGCCGGAAGCGAAGATCGCACAGCTTCTTGTGTACGGCGCGATGGTGCTGCTGGTCGAAGGCACTTACGACGACGCTTTCGACCTGTGTTATGCGGCCTGCCAGAACGAAGGCTGGTACTGCCGGAATACGGGCATTAACCCGTACACGGTCGAAGGCAAAAAGACGGTTGCGTTTGAAATCGCCGAACAGCTTAACTGGAATGTGCCGGATGTAGTGGTGGTCAGCGTTGGGGATGGTAATATCATCACCGGGGTGCATAAAGGGTTTTACGATCTGTACCAACTTGGCTGGATAGAGCGGATTCCGCGCCTGATCGGTGTACAAGCAGAAGGCAGCGCCGCGCTTTTTAAAGCGTGGAAAGAAGGCACGCGCGCCGAAGATATGCAGCCTATCGCCGCCCAGACTGTCGCGGACAGCATTTCCGCCGGGCTGCCGCGCGACCGCGCCAGGGCGCTGCGGGCTGTACGGCAGACGCAAGGCGCATTTGTTACGGTATCGGACAAACAAATTATCGAGGCAATTCCTGTTCTGGCCCGGTCAACCGGCGTTTTCGCCGAACCGGCGGCGGCAGCGGTTTTCGCCGGGGCGCAGGCTGCTGTACAATCAGGGATGATCGGCGCGGCAGAAAGCGTGCTGCTGCTGGTGACCGGTAATGGTTTGAAAGATGTGCGGCGCGCGCAGGAGTCCGTCGCCGGAGGACTGCGGGTGCAGCCCACTCTGGACTCGGTTCGACAGGCTTTGAACTTGTGAGGACGCATGAGCGAAAAACCGCGTTATTCCATCGTTGCTCCCATTTACAATGAGGAAGGCAACATCAAAAAACTCTACGAGCGCGTGTGCGCCGTCATGGATTCGACGGGCGAACCCTGGGAACTGGTGACGATCAATGATGGCAGCCGCGACCGTTCGCTGGAACTGCTGGAGGAGATCGCCGCGCAGGATTCGCGCATCAAGATCGTCAACTTCGCGCGCAATTTCGGCCACCAGATCGCCGTGACCGCCGGGTTAGACCATACTTCCGGCGACGCTGTGGTGGTGATTGACGCCGACCTGCAAGACCCTCCTGAACTGATTTTAGAGATGATTGAACGCTGGAAGGCGGGTTATCACGTCGTTTATGCCGTTCGACAGGAGCGGAAGGGCGAAAGCTGGTTCAAGCTGATGACTGCCAAGATTTTCTACCGGATGATTTACCGCATCACTGATGTGGACATCCCGCTGGACACCGGCGACTTCCGGCTGATGGACCGTAAAGTGGTGGATGTGCTGAACGCCATGCGGGAGCATAATCGTTTCATCCGGGGCATGACGAGCTGGATCGGCTTCAAACAAACCGGCGTAACTTACGTCCGGGAAGCGCGCGAGTGGGGCGAAACCAAATACCCGCTCAGAAAGATGGTGCGCTTCGCAATGGACGCAGTGACCGGCTTTTCGTACTTCCCGCTGCAAATCATGGTGTATGTGGCATTTATCCTGGGTTTGCTGGCGGTGCTGGCGATACCGATAATTGCCATTTTGCGCCTGATTCTGGGTTATAATTTTCTGGGCGGGCAGGTTACGACCATCGTGGTGCTGCTGACGGTGAGCGCATTCCAGTTGTTTTTCCTGTTCGTGATGGGGCAGTACGTTGCCCGCATTTATGATGAAGCGCGCGGGCGGCCTCTGTATGTGGTCGCTACCAGGGTGAATCTCGATCATATCAAAACGCCGAAATTAAGCGGCCAGGAAGCAAAGGCGACACCCGAACCAGAGATGTAGGGGCGTAGCATGGGCGAAAATGAGCGTAACGTACTCCATAAGGTGCAGGAGTACCGTAAAATCGTTCTGCTCTACGAGGCGCTCGACGAAGAAATTGATAACCTGTTAATGGCGCATGGCGGGCATAAAGATCAGATGTCGGCGGAAGATTTGGCACGCTACCGGCAGTTGGCCCGCCAGCGAGATGATTTATTAAACGAGATGCGCGCGCTCGAACAACAGCTGCAGATCACTGATGACGAGGGGTAGCTTCTCGACCAACACCGCATAGGAGAACCGATTTTGATTACCGGCCCCACTTTTGAGGAAATGCTGCATCCTGACCGAATCGCGCCGGCTGTCCGGCAGCAGGCGTTGAAGATGCGGGAGGTTGACCCGCTCGACCCGATCAACCTCTATAACATCACCTGGCGCGGTGGTGACAATAAAATTTATTACTTTGTACTGCCCAAACAGCTCACCGGCGTAGATGCCAATATCGTCGTCCTCTACGGGCGCGAATTTCCATCCGGCAGCCACAAAGTCGGCGCGGCTTATTCCGTACTGCTGGAAAAAGAGCTGTATGGCGAAGTAGACCCCAACATCCATACGCTGGTGTGGCCGTCTACCGGCAATTACGGCATTGGCGGGGCATGGGTGGGCTGCCGGATGGGCTGCAAGAGCCTGGTGGTGCTGCCGGAAGGTATGAGCCAGGAACGTTTCGACCGCATCCACAGCTATGGGGCGGAGATCATCAGAACCTATGGGTCGGAAAGCAACGTCAAAGAAATTTATGACGAAACTCACCGGCTGCGCGCCGGCAACCCAAACGTGCGTATCCTCAACCAGTTTGAAGTGATGGGGAATTATCGTTTTCACTATTATGTTACCGGCAATACCATCGTCGAACTGGCGGCGGAACTGCAACAGCGCGGCATCGGTGATGGCCGGGCGGCGGCGTTTGTGTCGGCGATGGGCAGCGGCGGCACGATTGCGGCGGGCGACCGGCTTAAGCAGGTCTGGCCGGATCATAAAATTGTCGGCCTAGAGCCAATTCAATGCCCGACGCTTTACAACAACGGCTACGGCACGCACGACATCCAGGGCATTGGCGACAAACACGTGACCTGGATTCACAATGTCTGGAATATGGATGCCCTGATGTGCCTGGATGATATTGAGGTTAAGAAGGGCTTGCAGGTGTTCGCTGAGGAAGCCGGGCGTTCGACGCTGGTAGGGCGCTACGGCATAGATGCGGCCTGGGTCGAGGAGGTTTACAGCCTGCTGGGCATTAGCAGCATCTGCAATATCCTGGGGGCGATCAAAACCGCCCGGTATTACGGCTACGGAAAAGACGATGTGATCTACACCATCGCCACCGATGGGTTAGACCGGTATCACTCAGTCATGGACGCTATGGCCGAAACTTATGGCCGGCTGGACGAAGCAGCCGCCGTTGGCCGGGTGGAAAGCATCTTCCGGGGGCAGCGCACCGATTGGATTCAACCCGGCACGCCGGAAAATCGAACCCGCTGGCACAACCTCAAATACTATACCTGGGTCGAACAGCAGGGTAAAACGGTTGAAGAACTGGATGCCCAGCGAAACCCGGCCTGGTGGGAAGCGCACCAGCGCATGGTGGCCGACATTGATGCTCGGCTGCTTGAGTACCGGCGGCAGACCGCGCAGGGTTGAACATGAGCCGCCCGGCTCGAAGCCTGGCCGTGTTCAGTGTGTACGTGATTCTGCTCGGCCTGGCGCTACTGGTGATACCGGATGTCTGGCTGCCGCTTTATGGTCTGCCAAAGGCCGCCGATGTCTGGGTTCGCGTGGTGGGGATGCTGCTGGTGTTGCTGGCGTTTTATTATGTCCAGGCCGCCCGTCACGAGATGATGCACTTTATCCGGTGGACGGTTTACACCCGCGCTTCGATCATTCTCTTTTTAGGCGCGTTTGTGCTGCTGGGTCTGGCCGAGCCGCCGGTGCTGCTGGTCGGCATGATTGATCTATTGGGCGCAGCCTGGACATGGCTTGAACTGCGCCGGGTTCAGGATTAAGTGATGTATCCCGAAGACCGCGTGCTTGTCGGCGTCATCAACCGAAAACGCGACCTGACTCACGCGCGGGAAGGACACTGGTATCGTATCCCGCAAGACCGACTGCCGCGCGGCGTAAATGCGGAATATCTGGCCTTTTATCTGAGCCGGGCGTTCGGGGAACGGAACGGCGGTATTCGCTATTTTGCCGAGTGCCGGGGGTTGGAACTGGCTTACCGGCGCGACCTGCTGCCGGGAGAAGCCGATCATCCACGCGCGAACGCCGTGTACTATAAGGTGCAGATCGGGGAATTGATCGAAAAAGACCCGCCGGTGTTAAACCCGACCCGGCGGGTGATTACGTTTATTTACACCACCTGGGATCGTTTCGTTCATGCGCGCACCATCAGCGACCTGTACAGCCAGGCGGATTATTTTGTAGACCGCATCTACTACGCTTTACGGAACGCGGGCATCCCGGCGGAACGCACCTGGGATGCCGAGTACCGCAGCGCGCCGCCGGAACTGCGGGTATTATGTCAAAAAGGCGCGGTGGTGGCCTCTACCGAGCCGGCGAACGGCGTGTTTTACCTGGATGACAGCCAGCAGGAGGATACGATTCTGGCGGCGATTCGCGCCGAGATCGCGCGGCAGGGCGGGCCGCTGACGATCAGCATCCCGATGGAAGGAGAATGAAAGGCGCGACAGGGAACGGATTTGGAGAACCTACAATGCTGATTACCGATGGAACGCTTATCACGAACGAAACGCCCAATCGTATTCTGAGCGATCATGCGCTGTATATCGAAGATGGTGTGATTCAGGCGGTCGGGCGGACGGACGAACTGCTGGCGCGGTATCCGCAGGCCGAACGGCTGAACGCGCGCGGCCAGCTCGTTATGCCGGGAAACATCTGCGCTCACACGCATTTTTACGGCGCGTATGCACGGGGCATGGCGATACCCGGCCCCGCGCCGGAGGATTTTCCGCAGATTCTCAAGCGCCTGTGGTGGCCGCTGGATAAGGCGCTGGACCGTGACAGCGTTCGTATGAGCGCGCTGGTCTGCCTGGTGGATGCCGTCAAACATGGTACGACCACGCTGATAGACCATCATGCCAGCCCGAATTATATCGAAGGCAGCCTGGATGTAATCGCCGATGTGGTGGACTGGGCGGGGCTGCGGGCGGTGCTGTGTTACGAAGTTACCGACCGGGACGGGGAGGAGAAAATGCGTGCGGGCATTGCCGAAAACGTGCGCTTTATGGCGAATAACGAAAACCCGCTGATCGCCGGCACGTTCGGGCTGCACGCCAGTTTGACGCTTGACGACGGGGCGCTGCGGGCCTGCGCCGATGCGCGCCCGGACGGGGCAGGTTTTCATGTGCATGTGGCGGAACATGAGGCCGACGAGGATGACAGCCTGCGCCGCAGCGGTCGGCGCGTGGTGGAACGTCTGCACGAATACGGCATCTGGGGCGACAAAACGATTGCCGCTCACTGCATTCACATCAATGAAACCGAGCGGCGCATTTTGCAGGAAACCGGCACATGGGTCAGCCACCAGCCGCGCTCCAACATGAACAACGGTGTGGGCGCGATGGCCTTCGACCACTTTATGGCGCAGGGTATGAAGGTGTGCATCGGCAATGATGGTTTCAGCAACGTTATGTGGGAGGACTGGAAGGCCGCTTATTTGCTGCATAAGGTCGCCAACCGTGACCCGCGCCGGGCAAATGGGGCTGATATTTTCAGCGCGGCGGCTTACAATAATGCGCGGCTGGCCGAACGATTTTTCCCGGATATGCAGTTGGGGGTATTGACGCCCGGCGCGGCGGCGGACATCATCCTAGTGGATTACCACCCCTACACGCCGCTGACGGAAGGCAACCTGCCCTGGCATATTCTGTTTGGCTTCGAGGCTTCGATGGTGACGACGACCATCGTGGCCGGGGCGGTGCTGATGCGCGACCGGCAGCTGCTGACGCTGGACGAGGCCGAAATCGCACGGGCAGCGCGAGAACTGGCCCCCAGAGTGTGGGAGCGGTACACGGCCAACGTAAAGGCGATTCTTTAACTCACAACGTAAAGGCTTTTCTGGATGACTGACGAAAAAACACTGCTGACGATTGCTGTTCTGGGCGGTACTGGTAAGGAAGGTTCCGGCCTGGCGAAACGCTGGGCTTTGGCGGGGTATTCGGTAATAATCGGCTCGCGGGATGCCGAGCGGGCGCGCGTGCGGGCCGCCGAAATGAATGCCGAAATCGGCGGGGATTACCTGAGTGGAGCTTCCAACGCCGACGCGGCGGCGCAAGCCGATGTGGTGGTATTGAGCGTGCCGTATGCTGCGCACAAAGATACGCTGCAAGGCGTGAAAAATGAATTGGCCGGCAAGGTGCTGGTTGATCTGACCGTGCCGCTCCGGCCGCCGCAGGTGCGTACCGTGCATCTGCCAGAGGGTAAAGCGGCGGCACTGGAAGCCCAGGCGCTTGTGGGCGACTCGGCGCGCGTGGTGGCGGCTTTCCAGAACGTGAGCGCCGCCGAACTGAACGACCCGGCGCATATTGTGGATTGTGATGTGCTGGTATGCGGTGACAAAGCCGAAGATAAATCGCTGGTGATTAAACTGGTCGAAGCGGTTGGGATGCGCGGCATAGACGCCGGGCCGCTGGCAAACGCTGTCGCGGCGGAGTCGCTGACACCGGTGCTGCTGTACATCAACCGGGCATATGGCATCAAGGGGGCCGGTATTCGCATCACCGGTTTACCATAACGTGAACACCGGGCCGGTTTCGTTCACTGCCGTCGCGCTGCCGGGGATTCCGATCATCCAGCCCGGCGACGATCTGGCGCAGCTTATCCTGGACGCGCTGGCGCGCGCCGACATCACCCTGCAAAATGGCGATGTGCTGGTTATTACCTCCAAGATTGTATCGAAGGCTGAAGGGCGTTTTGTGGACCTGCGAACGGTTGAACCGGGCGAGGAAGCCAAGCGGCTGGCCGCAGAAACCCGTAAAGACCCGCGTATTGTTGAACTTGTCCTGCGCGAAAGCCGGGGAATTTCCCGCAAAGCGCCCGGCGTGCTGGTAACGGAAAATCGTTTGGGCTTTATCAGCGCCAATGCCGGGGTTGACCAGTCCAACGTGGATGGCAGCGAAAACAGTGTGCTGCTGCTGCCGCTCGACCCGGATGCTTCGGCGCGGGCGGTTCGCGCCCGGCTGCTGCAAACCGCCGGCGCGACAGTCGGCGTTGTCATCAGCGACTCACATGGCCGCCCGTTCCGTCTGGGTAATGTCGGCGTGGCGATTGGCGTGGCCGGGATGCCGGCGCTGCTGGATTTGCGCGGCCAGCCGGATTTGTTTGGACGGAAGCTGCACATCAGCGTGCAGGGTTATGCCGACGAAGTGGCAGCGGCGGCCAACCTGCTGGCGGGGGAGGCTGCCGAAGGTCGCCCGGTTGTGCTGCTGCGTGGCCTGGACTTCCCGCCGCTGGACGGCAGCGCCCAAGACCTGAATCGCCCGCCGGAACTGAACCTGTACCGCTAAAGATCCTGCTCTGATATTTGACGAATAAGTATCTATCCGTAAACCGATTGATCTGATAGCAGAACAGCGGGCTTAAGCCCACTGTCTGGTGGGTTTACGGATGAACTCTAACGATGACGATGGGTTATAAACAACGGGTGAGAATGGACGAGGTAAGATTACAATCGCCATTGCTTCAGCTCATGCGTTCCCGGCGCTCTATCCGGCGGTATCGTGCGGATAAAGTTTCACGGGCGGTGGTTGAAAACGTGCTGGAAGCCGCCAGGTGGTCGCCTTCGGCGCACAACCGCCAGCCCTGGCGATTCGCTGTTGTCGAGTCGGATGTTCTGAAAACCAGGCTGGCTGCGGCGATGGCCGAGCGGCTGCGGCACGATCTGGCGCAGGACGGCCTGCCGGCTGATGTTATCGAAGCCGATGTTTCGCGCTCGATTCGGCGGGTCGCGTCCGCCCCGGTATTGATCGTGCTATGCCTGACAATGGCAGACATGGACAGCTACCCTGACCGGCGGCGCAGCGAACTGGAATACCTGATGGCGGTGCAGAGCGCGGCGATGGCCGGGCAAAATCTGCTGCTGGCGGCGCACGAGGCCGGGTTTGGCGCGTGCTGGATGTGCGCCCCGCTGTTCTGTCCCGATGCCGTGCGTGATGTGTTACAATTACCTGCCGATTGGCAGCCCCAGGGGTTGATTACGCTGGGGTACCCTGCGGAGAGCCGCGAAAAAACGCGCCGTCCGCTGAAGGAGATGATGCTGTGGCGCTGAACGTTGTGGTGCTGGTGGGCGGCGTGGGGGGCGCAAAACTGGCCTTTGGCCTGGCGCGCATCCTGCCGCCGGAGCATTTAACGATCATCGTGAATACGGCTGATGATTTTTGGCTATATGGCCTGCGAATCTGCCCCGACCTGGATACGATCCTGTATACGCTGGCAGGGGTGGTAGACCAAACCAACGGTTGGGGCGTGGGCGGCGATACCACCATCGCCCTGGATGCGCTGCGCCGTTATGGCGAGGAAACCTGGTTTCGCTTGGGCGATCAGGATATCGCCACACATCTGCTGCGGACGGGACGGCTGCGGGATGGCGAACGGCTGACGACAATCATGGCGCGGCTGGCGGCAGCATTGGGCGTGCGGCAGACGATTCTGCCGATGACCGATGACCCGGTGGCGACAATGGTTACGACCGCCGAGTACGGCGAAATCGGCTTCCAGACCTATTTTGTTCGCCACCGCTGGCAGCCGGTGGTCACGGCGCTGCGGTTTGAAGGCATCGAGCGGGCGGCGATGACGCCGGAAGTGCGCGCCGCGCTGGAGCGGGCGGATATTATCCTGGTCGGCCCGTCCAACCCCTGGCTCTCGATTGATCCTATCCTTGCGCTGCCGGGGATGCGGGAGCTGCTGACTTCGCGCCCTGTGCCGCGCGTAGCCGTTACCCCAATTGTTGGGGGTAGGGCGCTGAAAGGGCCGGCTGCTAAACTGATGGTAGAGTTGGGGTATGAACCTTCACCGGAGGTGGTGGCGCGGCATTATGGGGAAACGATCAACGGTTTTATCTATGACCGTTCTGATGGTTTTTTAAGTATTCCTTTAGCCCACGTGGCCGCTTTTGAAACTATCATGAAATCTGATGATGATAAGATATATCTTGCACAAAATGTGATAGAGTGGATAAAGAGTTGGGTTTCGATGCAAGCTTAAGAATTTTGAATCTGTCCCCATACCCCCGCTTGATGAAAGGAGGAGCAGCGCGCTGCCCTGTACCGATGGGCAGATGGCGCTAATAATTATGAGCGTCTGGGCGATTATCCCGGTCAAGCCGTTGAATCGCGCCAAGAGCCGGCTGTCTCAGGTATTATCCCCTGCCGAGCGGCAGCAGTTGGCCGAGGTGATGCTGCGGCATGTCCTTAGCGTGGTGCGCTCGGTGCCTCAGGTGATAGGTACACTGGTCATCAGCCGCGACAGTAAAGCCCTGTCTATTGCTCGCGAGTACGGCGCGCGCACCGTGCAGGAGAGCGGCTCCCCGCAGTTAAACGATGCGCTGCTGCGGGCGACCCAGGTCGTCGCGCGTTGGAAAAGCGGCGCGATCTTGATCTTGCCTGCCGACCTGCCGTTGATCGCTGCCGAAGATGTGACCTGCCTGCTCGAACTGGGCCAGACCGAGCGAACGGTGGTCATCGCCACCGATCAGCAGCAGGATGGCACGAATGCCCTGTTCATCCGCCCGCCGGGATTAATCGGTTATGCATATGGAGCTGGCAGCTACCGGCGGCATGTGGATATGGCGCGGCGGATTGGAGCTGAAGTTAAGGTGTATGAGTCGCAGCGGTTGATGCTGGATATTGATGTGCCGGATGACCTGGCGATGTACAATGATCTGATGCGATTGTACCATCCCAAATAATCATCAGAGGAAATAAGGACATGGCAGATCGGGTTGCCCTTTATTTACAGGACGCGCACGCTTTACAGGATGCAATTAAATACGTACAGTATGCCGAGTCGCGCGGGTTCGAGGCAGTATGGCAGGCGGAGAGCCGCCTGGTGCGGGATGCTGTCGTGCCGATGGCCGCTTTTGCGGCTACCACATCGCGCATCCAGATTGGGTCGGGCGTCATTAACAACTGGACTCGCAACGCCGCTGTGATTGCCGCAACTTTTCTGACTCTAGACGACCTCGCTCCTGACCGGATTATCTGTGGCATCGGGGCATGGTGGGATCCGTTGGCGCAGAAAGTAGGCATTACCCGCACGAAACCGCTGCTGGCGATGCGCGAGGTAATTACCGTCGTGCGCGATCTGCTGGCGCGCAAGCGCGTGACGTTTCATGGCGAGTTCGTTCACCTGACCGATGTGGAACTGGACGTGGTGCATGGGCGCAAAGAGCCGCGCAATGTGCCGATTTACGTCGGCGCGACCGGCCCGAAGATGATGGCGCTGGCCGGCGAAATCGCCGACGGTGTGGTGCTGAATTATCTCGTTTCTCCAAAGTACAACGAAGCGGCGCTGGCGCAGCTTGAAGAAGGCGCAAAATTGGCCGGTCGCCATGTGGACGACATAGATCGCCCGCAGTTGGTGGTCTGCTCGGTGGATGAGCCGGAAAATCGCAAACGGGCGCTGGATGCCGCCCGCAAGCTGGTGACGCAGTACCTCGGCCAGCAGCCGCACATCATGAAGGCCAGCGGCGTCAGCCAGGAACTGCTGGATGAAATCGGGCAGGTTTTGACCTGGCCGGCCACCGAGGAGCAGATCGAAGAGGCCATGCGCCTTGTGCCGGACGACGTGGTGCAGATGATTACAGCTTCCGGCACGCCGCAGGAAGTTAAAGCCAAAGTGCGGGAATATATCGCTTCCGGCGCCACCTGCCCAATTTTGTACCCGCTGGGCGATGTGCGCCTGATGATTGATGCGTTCGCCGAGGGGTATTCGCGCTAATGAAGCAGAAGCGGGTTTAAAAACCCGTCTCTGCGGTATTTTGTCTATGACTCAATTACCGCTGCCGGGCGTCTCGCAGGGACGCCCGCTTATTATCTGGGGATTCTGCTGCGCGCTGGCCGGCGCGGTCTTTCTGGCTTATGCCTTCGCCAGCCTGGCGGCGGGGCGCGGCGAACCCGTGATGCCCCTGGACGATGTTTACATTCACTTCCAATATGCGAAGCAGTTGGCTGCCGGGCAGCCTTACGTGTACAATCCCGGCCTGCTGCCGTCCTCCGGCGCGACCAGCTTTCTATACCCATTCATCCTCGCAGCGGGTTACTTACTCGGTTTTCAGGGGCTAAACCTGGGCTTGTGGGCGATGGGCATTGGCGCGCTGGCGCTGGCGGTTTCGGCGTGGCTAGTATACCGGCTGGCGCGGGCCGGCGGCGCGCCGGAGCGGCTGGCGGTCGCGCTCATTCCCATTTTTACACTCAACGGCGCGGTGTCGTGGCATTTTATGAGCGGCATGGAAACCGGGCTGGTTGTGCTGTTCACGTTGTGGGTGGTATATGCATTAACTTCTGACCCCGTACATGGAGAGGAGGGAAAACCACGTTTCCGG
>JAPKMO010000010.1 GCA_026645945.1 Anaerolineae bacterium | reverse complement strand
TGTTTGGCTCGTGCTTCCTTGCCCTTAACCCTTGTCCGGCGATTTATTCCGGTCAAATCTTCCAACCGGATACTTCGCCTCGTGCGTTCGGCTTTCTGCACGAGTCGCTTCGAGATGCAGTGGTTGACATCGCGCTGAAATCGGCGCTGTTTGCCGGAAAGTTTTTTCAGGTGACGTTTGGCCGACTTGCTGCCGCGCTTTTGCAGCCGTCGGCGCAGCTGCGCGTATTTGTGGCGGTTGGCCTCAATTTCCAGGCCGCTGAACATCTCGCCATCGCTGTCAACCGCGATGTTGCTTCTGCCCAGGTCAACCCCAAGCGCGGTGTCCGTTTCCTGTTCGCTTGGGTCGGGAATGTCGCACACCGCCAGCAGGTAGAAAGCATCCTTGCTCTTGCTGTAAACCAGATCGCTTTCGCCCTTGCGGTAGGCCAGCATCTCGCGCTGGCGCTGGCCGCATTGGTACGGGATGTTCAGCCGTCCGCCAACCGACCAGATGGACACGCGCTGCTGGTCGGTGTACCACGTCAGGATGCGGTCATCGTAGGCAATCGCCCCGTGTGGCCGGAAGTGGCGCTGCGTTTTGCGGTCTCTCTTGTACGCATCAGCCACTTTGGCGAACAGACGGATAACCACCTGAGCCGACAACTCCGAGGAGGCGCGCAGCGGATGGTACAAGGCCTGATGCAGCGCGAAGCTGCGGAACGTCTTGTGCTGCCAGGCGTGGGCGCTGATTTGGTCGCACAAGGCGTTGGCCTGTTCCAGCGTGTGCAAAAGGTGCTGCCGTTGTTCGGGTGTTGGCTGAAGTTTGACCTGAGCAATCAGTTTCATACTTCAAGTATAACTCGAACAGTCGTATATTTCATGACCTTGAATTGCAGCCTGAAAGGGGGGAAAGCGCATTCATCCACCCGCTTGCGCGGGGGCAGCGCAGCTGCCTTTAGTCGGCCAAAGGCCGACCCCTTAGCAGCAGGTGGTTTCCTGCGCCAAATCTTATGAAAAACCATCCGTTTATCCTGCTCTTGTTGACCCTGATCCTACTGGCAGCCGCGCCGCGCCCGGTTTTTTCGGCGGCAGCGGTACTGGAAACCTTCGAGGGCAGCCCGTCGTCGTGGGCGGTGTCGCAGGATGTATCCGGCGGCAGCATCACCCGCAGCAGCACCTACGCCGCCGCCGGCACATACTCCGCGCGGCTGTCCACCGCCGGCACGAACCAGAAAGCCGGGCTGTACATCACCTTCAGTGACCCGGCCTCGGCGCATCCCTGGAACGAACGCACCGCCACCTGGCACTGGCAGCGCGCATCCGTGTATCTGCCGTCCGCCACCGTTAACCAACTGGCGCAGGGCGAATACTTCACCCTGGCTGGCATGTGGGCCAGCAGCAGTCCGGCCATCTACGGCTGGTATCTGCGCGTGACGCGGAACGGCGAAATGATCGTCCAGGGGACGCCATACGGCAGCAGCAGCGCCGAAACTTTTCGGATTTTCGGCAGTTTTCCGCTGGATCGCTGGGTGGAACTGGAAATCGGCCTGCACACCCAGAACGGCCAGGGCGTCAAACGCGCCTTCGCGGTGGTGGTGGACGGTGATTTTTACGGCTGGTATCGCCAGGGGCGCATCGAGAATGAAACCTACAACCGGGTGGCCGTCGGCCTGCTTTCCACCAACACGGCCAAACCTCTGGTCGTCCACGTTGACCAGTGGCGAAACCGCACCACCGGGCAGTTCCCCGACGGCCCGGACAGCCGACCAACCACCAATTTACAGGAGCAGCTTTTCACCAACACCAGCGGCGTGATGGTGCAGTACGACTGGGCGACCTGGGCGAATACGCCGACGTTACATGCCACTTACGGGCTGTATACGACCGAATCGCGCTTGCAGGCCGGGCGCACGCTCGACCGGATGCCGTCGGTCGCCAACGGTTGGGGCGAAATCGAAATTGACTGGCCGAGCGGCACGCCGCCCGCCTGCACTGGCTACTGCTCCGCCATGATCGGCTTCCGCAAAGAAATCAACCGCGAAGAAAACCTGGAAGTCATCCCCATCGCGGACAGCAGCGGCGTATTCAACCTGGCGCTGGAAGCCTGGGTGGGCGGCGCGCCGCAAATTCTGGCGCAGTGGCGGCTGCCGAACGCGCAGGCCGCGCCGGGGCGCAATATGCCGGAGCCGGGCGACATCATCCGCGCCCGTTGGGAACAGTCCGGCAGCACGCAGATTCGCGTCCGCGCCAGTTTTTACGATGCCAGCGCCGGAGTCTGGTTTAAAGACATCATTGACCGCACCTTTACCGCGACCAACATAGGCGGCGTGAACTTCCTGGATGGCTACCACGAGGCGTCTTCCATCACCATTGACTCGCCGTTTTACGCCATCCGGCGTTATAAAGTCGGCGTGCTGTCCACTTATCCAGAGCCGGTCGCCACTCCCACGCTGATCGCCCCGCCGGACGCCGCCACCGTCACGGAAGCGCGCCCCATCCTTCGCTGGTCAGGCGTGGATGGCGCGGCGCGTTACGAAGTGCAGTTCGATTCGGTCAATCCGCCGGCAGTCACCGTCCAGGACTCCGCCGCCACCAGCTACCAGCCGCCCGCGCCGCTGCTGCACCGCACCTACTACTGGCGCGTCCGCGCGCTGGACAGCTACGGCCTGGCTTCACCCTGGAGCGAGGTCTGGCGGGTGAAGGTGGACGCCGCCGCCAGCGCCGCGCCGATGATTGTCGTTTACAAAACCGCTACGCCGGCGCTGACCTGGAACCGCGTAAGCTGGGCCGCCGGCTACGAAGTGCAGGTGGACAATCACCCGGACTTCAGCGCGCCGCTGTTCCGGCACGACGGCCTGAGCGCCGGGGCGCTTTCGGTGGTGGTGTCGGCGGCGCTGATGGACGGCGTGTATTACTGGCGGGTGCGGGCGCGCCGCGCCGATGGTAGTTGGGGCGGCTGGAGCGCCGCCGGCAGTTTCGTCGTGGACGCGCCATGAGCTTTCACAGCCTGACCAGTCCCTTCTGGACGGCAATCGTCACCGCCTCGGTGCGGTTGCCCGCGCCCAGCTTGCCCAGGATGGCGCTGACATAAAACTTGACGGTGCGCTCGGTGATGACCAGTTCGGCGGCGATTTCCTTGTTCTGCAAACCCTGGGCCAGCAGCCGCAGTACCGTTTGCTCGCGCGGGGTCAGCGGTTCGGCAGGCGGGTTTTCCGGCTGAACCTGCCGCAGCAGCCGGGACGCCACCACCGGCTGAAGCAGCGACCCGCCGGCAAAAACCACCCGCACGGCATTAAAAATTTCCTCGCGCGGCGCGCCCTTCAGCAGATACCCCTGCACCCCGGCCTGCACCGCCCCGACGATGCGTTCGTCGGTGTCGAAGGCCGTAAACACGATGACGCGAATCTGCGGCCAGGCCGCCCGCAGCCGGCGCAGCGCCGCCACACCGTCCATTTCCGGCATCTCTAGGTCGAGCAGAATCACGTCCGGTTGGAGCGTTTCGGCCAGTTCGATGACCTCCAGCCCGTTCCCCGCCCTGCCGATCACCTCAAAATCCGGCTGCGTGCCGAGGATGGCGATTAAACCATCCCGCACCACCGGATGATCGTCCGCCACCAGAATCCGTATTGTCTCCGCCATCACTGAGCCTCCAGAGGAATCGTCACTTCCAGCCGCGTGCCTTCGCCGGGCGCGCTGCAAATCGCCAGATCGCCGCACAGCAGCCGCGCCCGTTCGTTCATGCCGATCAACCCGTAGCGATTTTCGTAGCGCGCCGCCGGGTCAAAACCGCGCCCGTCATCCTCCACAACCAGCCGGACATGCTCCGGCATGATGATAAGCTGCACCGTGATAAACCGGGCGTAAGCGTGGCGGCCAATGTTGGTTAGCGCCTCCTGCAAGATGCGGTACAGGCCAACCTCCACCCGCACCGGCAGCGGGCGCGGGCTGCCGATGACTTCAAAACCGGCTTCGGCCTTGCGGCGCGCGGCCCATTCCCGCACCAGCGCCGCCATCGCGTTGGGCAGCGGGCGGCCTTCCAGCGGCGCGGCACGCAGGTCAAGCACCGAACGGCGCGCTTCCTCCAGGTTGTCGCGCGTCAGCCGCAGCGCCTGGGCGATGGCCGCCTGAACGCGCGCCGTATCCGCGCCGCTTTCCAGCAGGGCTTCGGCGGCCTCCAGCTGCAGCGCAATTCCGGCCAGACCCTGCGCCAGCGTATCGTGGATTTCCCGCGCCAGCCGGTTGCGCTCCTCGATGGCGCCCAGTTCCACGCTGCGGTTGAACAACCGCCCGCGTTCGATGGCGATGCCCAGCAGGTCGCCGACCAGATAGAGCATCTGCAAGTCATCGTCGGACAGGTCGCCCTAGTCGGTGCTGGCGACATTCAGCACGCCCAGGGGTTTGCTGTGCGCCCGCAGCGGGATGCTGGCGTGCTGGCGCAGCCCCGCCGTCCCCACCACCAGGTTTTCCAGGCGGCTGCATGTGATGTTCTCCGGCGCAGCCAGTTTGCCGTCCTCGTACTCGTCCAGGCAGGTGCAGATTCCGCTCATACGCCGGGGGTGGTCGGCCAGCGCGGGCGGCAAATTCTGGGCGGCGGCCAGGTAAAACCGCCCGTCGTCTTCCATCAAAAAAATCCAGCCGGTTTTCAGGTTGAACAACTCGGCCACATGCGCCAGGGCCGTATTTAACGCCCGCTCCAGGTCTACCTCCTGGTTCATCGCCCTGGCGATGGTGTTGAGGATAGACAGTTCGCGGTTGCGCCGCCGCAGTTTTTCGGTATCGGTTTCAGCCTTCAGTCTCGCGCCCATCACGCCGCCCTCATCCCGGCCTGAATGTTATTATAACATCGCCCGACCGCCGAAATTCCTGTACAGAGGTACAGAAGCCGCCCCAGAGCATCAAACCGCGAATCAAAAAGGGGATGCGGCGCGACCGCATCCCCCGTCCCCGGTTGATAAAGGGGGTTTACTGCTGCGTTTCCAGGTAGGCCAGCAGATCGGCCAAATCCTGGATGGAGAGATTCTGTCCGAAGTTGGCGATCATCAAGCCCTGGAAGCCCGGCACGAGATAGTTGTTCGGCAGCACGATGCTTTCAACCAGGTACTGCTCCGGCGTGTAGGACGCCAGCGCCGGGTCGTTCAGCCGCTCGTTGAGGACGCGGGTATACGTGCCGCCAGTCTGCGGGCCAACGGCGACACCTTCCTGCAGGTGGCAGGTGGAGCAGCCCAGCGCCGTGCCGTTGAACGACCGCGCGCCGTTTGTGCCATGATACAGGGCATCGCCGCGCGCCGGGTCGCCGGTCACGTCGGCAAGCTGCGCCACGATGTCGCGCACGTTCGTGCCGACCGGCTCTGGAATCACGCCGCCGGAAGCCTGCAGCTGTTCGATCTGCGCGCGCAGCGGAGTGGGGTCAACCGGCTCGATGGCGAACTGTTTGACGGCGAACAGGTCTTCGATCGTCCAGGCGCGCTGCCAGTTCATGATGTAGGCCGTCAGGTCTTCCAGTTGATCCATACGCAGCGGGCCGCCCGCCGTCTGCGACCAGGCCACCATGCCGCCGCCCGACCAGTAGTTGTTGCTCACCGGGCGGCCATGAATCAGAGTCGTCAGAACGAACGATTCGGTCGTGCCGGCCCAGCCGACGTTTTGCAGGCGGCTGGGGCGCTGCGGGTCGTAACCGCGATCAATGGCCGCCTGAAGCTGCTGGCGGCGCGGCGCGTCCAGTTCTTCGATGCGGGCGTCAATTTCCGCCACGCGGGTATCAATTTCCGCCAGGCGTTCCGGCGTTGTGTCCGATCGGCTGGCTTCGTTCTGCAAATCGGCCTTTTCGGTACGCAGCGCACCGATTTCTTTGGTGATTTCCGGGAAGAAGTCGTAGCCGAAAAGCTGCGGGTTATTCAGCGCCGGGCCTTTCGCGCCACCCAGACCGTCCGACCCGTGACAGGTGGAGCAGTTGGAGGTGAACAGCGCCGCCCCCTGTTCGATGGAACGGGCGTGGAAGGTCTGCTCGAAAGCGGCCATACGCCCGCCTTCATTGATGGCCGCCCAGCCCAGCAGCACCATGATCGTCACAAAGGAAAGGACGCCGACCAGGATGCGGTTCTCAATTTTGGGAAAGATCATACCTTGTAACATCCGTCTTCGCCCTACCTAGTTAGAGAAGTATCCGCCGTCTCGGTGAATGAAGATGTGCTGGATATTCTGGCTGCGTACCACGTTTCCGTCGGCGTCGCGCACCAGCACCGGGCTGCCGTCGGCGTCCAGCACCGGACGGCCATTGTCAATTTCGACCATATCCCAGCTTACGATCACGTCCACGCGCTTCAGGTCGGCCTGGTTCTGTGTGATGATGACGCCGCCCCAGGCGTTGACCAGTTCTGTGTCATGTTTTTTAATCATGGCCGCAAATTCTTCCATCACCGACCGCAGCGCCGGCGCGTCGCCCGGCACAGGCACGAAGTTCAGGTTGGTGACGACCAGATAATCCTGGTTCTGGAGTTCACTGAGCAAGTTGGCTTCGATGCTCTGCACTTGGCTGCCCGCTGCTGCCGGGGCCATCAGCGTTTCGATTTCCCGGTTGAAGTCGGCCAGCGAGGCCGCCTCGTCGGAGAATTCGCGCGTGGTGTACATGCCTGGCACAAGCTGGTCATACGGCACGGGCAGCAGTTTACCCATGTGGTTGTGCGCCGGCGGGTAGGTCAGCTCGTGGATGATGCTGGTATCCGGCGCGGTGACGACCCCGAACTCCGGCAGGCCCATATAACTCAAAATCGTGACGAACGAAATCAGCAGCAGGATGAGCGTGAGGGCGAAGCGCCGGTGCGCGTAGCGGCGGCTGGGCGTCACATCAATATACGGCCAGACAGCCATCACACCCAGCAGCGCGCCGGGGAAGATCAAACCCCAGAAAACCTTGTCGCCCAGTTTCAGCGCGCCTTGAATCCACAGGAAATACCAGGGCGCGGTTGTGCCGAGCGGCGTCACCTGCGGGTCGGCGTGGTGTTCCAGCGGCGCGTCGTAGAACCAGATGCACAGCACCACCAGGATAAGCGTCGTCACGCCCACCCACAGCAGTTCGCTGGTCAGCACGTCCGGGATGAAATACACGCGCTTGTCCAGCGGCACGCGCTTGGCCGTGTCCTCGCCGATATTTTCCTTCTGCGGCGGCAGGCTGTGGCCGTGAATGATGACCTTGTAATAATGCACGCCGGTGAAAACGAACAGCAGCGCCGGCAGCGCCAACACGTGCAGCAGGTAAAAACGCAGCAAACCGTTCGCGCCGATTTCCGGGCCGCCGCGAATGAGCAGGTTCAGGTTTTCGCCCACCACCGGCGGTGGCGTGGCCTCGATCATGCTGGCGCCGATTGTCACCGCCCACAGCGCCAGCTGATCCCAGGGCAGCAGATAGCCGGTAAAACTTAAAAAGCCGGTAATCACCAGCAAAATCAGCCCGGTAAACCAGGTGAACTGGCGCGGCTTTTTATAAGACCCTGTGACCCACGTCCTCACCATATGTAAGGCCACGATCAGCACCATCGCCTCCGCGCCCAGCCGGTGCAGGTCGCGCATAAGCTGGCCCAGCGGCACGTTGGTGAGCATGTTAATCATGTTGGTGTAGGCGACTTCCGGCGACGGCGTGTACCACACCATCAGCAGAATGCCGGTGATCGTCTCAAAAAAGACGAAATAGGTAGACAGCCAGCCCAGGCGGAAGGTCGGGTAAAGGCCGGTCATGTCCGAGTGGAAATAACTGGGGCGCATATGCAGCCAGAAGCCGTCGGCGTGCGGCTGCAAACGCGGGTTTGGCTTGCGGCTGGGAGCTTCGCCGCGCAGCGCCTCTCGAACATCCTGGATGTTCATGCCCGCCGTCAGGCGTTCCACCGACTCGTCAACGAGTTCAAAAACGGCGCGTTTTAAGCCCTTTTCTTTTACTTCATCCAGAAAAGATGGAAATGGCAGTACCGACATACGCTACTCCTCATGACGCCTAAACTTTGCCTGTCCGCTTGATGCGCGCGCCGGTGTTGACCGCAATGCTGACGACTTCTTTTCCATCCAGCGGAATCGGGTCGCCATTTTCATTGGTGACGGCTTCCGACCCATCGGCAAAGGTCAGGGTCACGCGGAAGCGATCCAGGCTCCGGGGTGCAGGGCCTTCAATATATTTGCCGTTCAGTTCAAACTTGGAACCATGACAGGGACATTCAAACCGGTGGGTGGTTGCAGTCCATTTCGGCAGGCAGCCCAGGTGCGTGCAAACGCCGTACAGCGCCACAAACCCTTCGCCTTCCACATTCGACATATGGAAACGCCCCGCCGGCACCGAATACGGCGCGCTTCCCGCGCTGGGCAGCACGTCGGCGATCTGGTCGGCGGCATACGTAAACGTCCCGCCGAACTCGCCTTCCTTAAAACGCGGCAGCGCAAACCAGATCAACCCGGCTGCCGCCTGGCCGCCGATCAAAAGGATGGACGCGCCCCAGATATAATACAAAAACTCCCGTCGATTTGGCGCGCTCACCGCCACTGCCCCGGTTTTGGCAGGTGGCGAGGTTTCGGCCCTCGTAACACTTGCTGTCGCCATTTAACAATGTCTCCTCAACATGACCTGGACCTGTAAAAAATCACGCTTACCGGTTGGAAACGGAGAATCAACTAATGCTGTTTTAAACCGATGCGGGGCACACCGATTGCCTGTACAATGTATCACAAACGTTAGAGACTGTCAAAACTTTTAATCGCTTCCGACCAAACGGCACGCCAGGATATAACAGCCCTATGCCGAGCTATAAACTGCTGCATAATCGTTTCACCTGGATCAACATCGTCCACCCCGCGCCCGCCGATATTGACCTGCTGCGGCGTGAATTCCCCTACATTCACCCCCTCAACCTGGAAGACGTTTTGAGCCAGACCGAGCGCCCCAAAATTGACGAGGACGACGATTACCTGTTCGTGGTGCTTCAGTTCCCGCTGTGGGATCGCATCAACCGCATTTCGCGCGCCAGCGAGGTGGATTTTATCGTCGGGCGCAACTTCCTGGTGACGGTGCATGATGGGCAGTTAAGCCCGATGGTTCACCTGTTCGACAAATGCCAGCGCAGCCCCGCCGAACGCGAAAAGCTGATGGGGCGCGGCGCGAACGACGCTTTTTACGTCATCGTAGATCAGCTTGTGGACTACATCTTTCCCATCCTCAGCAAGGTGGATGCGAACATCCGCGCCATCGAAGAAAACATCTTCACCATGTACACCCAGCGTATCGTCAGCGATATTGCGGTTGTCCGGCGCGACATCATCGCCCTGCGGCGGATTATCCGCCATCTTGTGCCGATTTTAGAACAACTGGAAAGCACCGAACACCCGATCATCCGCGAAGAACTGGAAGAATATTTCGGCGACACCGTTGACCACATTTACCGCGCCCGCGACATTATAGACGAAGATGCCGAGGTGATCGCCGGCCTGGCCGAAACGGCCAATACCCTGGTCAGCCACCGTATCAACGAAGTCATGCGGATTTTAACCGTTATCTCCGTCATCATCCTGCCTTTAACGCTTGTCACCGGTGTTTATGGCATGAATGTTAAATTGCCACTTGACGAACACCCGCTGGCTTTTATAGTTGTCATGGGGATGATGTTAATGATTTCACTCCTCATGATTATCTATTTCATCCGGCGAAAGTGGATTTAGAATCGCAGTTATATGAATTGGCCTTTCCCACCGGCGCGTTATGTTGACCACGACCGCGATTTCAGCCGCCTGGTTGACGAGTTAGCTTCCCAACCCCTCATCGCCATTGACACCGAATCCAACAGCCTGTACGCCTACCGCGAGCGCATCTGCCTGATTCAGATTTCCACCCGCTCGGCGGATTACATCGTAGACCCTCTGCGGGTCGCCAACCTGCGGCTGCTCGGCCCGCTGCTGGCCGACCCATCCATCGAGAAGGTTTTCCACGCTGCCGAATACGACCTAATGTGCCTGAAGCGCGACTATGGCTTCAGCGTCAGCGGGCTTTTTGATACGATGGTCGCCGCGCGCATCTGCGGGCATAAAGCCATCGGCCTGGACAAAATGCTGTCGTTGTATGTGGGCGTGACGATGGACAAAAGCCACCAGCGCGACGATTGGGGGCAGCGCCCGCTTTCGGAAGAAAGCCTGCTGTATGCCCAGATGGACACCCACTATCTGCCGCTGCTGCGCGACCGCCTGCACGACGAGCTGACGAAAATTGACGCCCTGGAGGAAGCCCGCGAAACCTTCGCGGAAAGCGCCCGCGTTCCGGCGGCCAACCACCAGTTTAACCCGGACGGTTACTGGCGCATCGGTTTTAATGCCGACCTCAACCGCCGCCAGATGGCGCTGCTGCGCGAGCTTTATCTGCTGCGCGAGGAAATCGCCGAAGAACGCGACACGCCGCCCTTTAAGGTTTTTTCCGACTCGGTGCTGGTGGGGCTGGCTCTGGCCGCGCCTTACGCGCTTGAGCGGCTAAAAGGCATTCCCGGCATGACGCGCGCGCAGATCGAACGTTACGGACGGCGCATCTTGCAGGCCGTCGAACGCGGCAGACACGCGCCGCTGCCCCAGCCGCCGCCGCGCACGATTACCAACCCGCTGGTGGCCGAGCGTTACAGCGCCCTGCGCGCCTGGCGCAAAACCCGCGCCGAAGCACGCGGCGTCGAGTCCGACGTGATTCTGTCCAAAGACGCCCTGTGGTCGCTGGCGCAGCGCGGGCCGGGACACCTGGACGACCTGCGCGAGATAGACGGCCTCGGCCCCTGGCGCATCGCCACCTACGGCCAGGAGATTCTGGCCGTACTCAAACCGTTCGCGCGGCGGTGAAACAACCACAGCCGCCAGACCGGAATAAGCCGGTCGCAGCCGGGGGAGGATGATGTACACCCTCCAATTTGATGCAGCCGATCTGGCCTGCAATCAACAGGGTTATTTAAGCGATCGCCAGCGCCAGCGTGTGGAGGCCGATGCTGCCACCATGCGCCGCCAGGCACGCCAGATGCTCTGGTTTTTCGCCGCGTTTGGGGTGTTTGTCCTGGTCGTCGGCGGAATCGTTGAGTTCCTGAACGCCGGCGGCGACCTGGAGCGGCTGCTTTCATCCGGCATTTTGCCCGGTCTTGCGTCCGTCGTGCTGCTGCTGGGTTTTGTCGGGGTTGTTTCGGCGCTGTACAGCCGCTTGAGCGCCCGGCGCTACAGCCGGGGCAGCATCCGCGCGGTGGAAGGTGTGGCGCGTCTGGTCACGGGCGAGGTGTATGTGCGCTCAATGCGAGTCCAGCAGTACAACCTGGAACTGCGGCAGGGGGCGTTTCGCAAATTTACCTTTCGTTTCCAGAATGCCGACTCGCTGGCGTACTTCAAGGAAGGCAGGCGCTACCGCGTGTACTACCTGCCGTATACGATTCCCCAGGCGCTTTCGGCTGAACGCCTGGATGTGGACTGACTCCCGCCGGTTATCCCACCTGGAACGCCACTCGCTCCGAAAGCGCGCCGTTGACCTGAATTTGAACAGCATGTTCGCCCGGATAATACCGGCGCGTCGTCACCGGCGCGAAGCTGTGCCGCCGGGTGAAAACAGCCGTCTCGCCCGGCGCAAGGGTCTTTTTTGACAGCTTGAACACCTTGCGGCGCGGCTGGCCGTTGGCCCCGGCCAGGTACACCACGTAGTCAATCATCAGGTTTTGGGGCGTGTCGCTTAACGAGCGAACCTCAAACGTGATCGTCATGCTGCCATTGAGCGGAACAGCCGCCGGTTCGACCGATAGATTCTGGATGGCGAAAGCCCCCGCGCCCGCGTAACCCATCAGCGCCAGCGCCGTCGGGTTGCCCTCTTTGACCAGCGTCCGCAGCGCCCGGCTGATGAGCGCCTGCATCTCCGGCGTATCAATCGCGCGCCACCGTGCCGCTGTGTCGAGCGTCACCTGCGGGTTATCTTTGGCGATGTCATTCAGATTATTGGCGACGCTGCGCCGCACGTATTCGGACTCGTCCTGTTTCAGCCGCTCCAGAATCGGCAGGATGGGGGACGGGTCGGCCTTAAAAGCCGGCAGCGCCATCGCCCAGGGCAGACGCGGGCGGCAGCCTTCGCTGGCAAGCCGCCGCAGGTGGTGGCTGGGGTGGCCGGCCCAGTCCAGCATTTGCGCCATCATGCGGTCTGCGTCCCGCAGGATGAACGGCCTCACCGCAAATTCCGCGCTGCACTGCTGCGTAAACTGCTCCAGCGCGGGGATGGAAACGTCCCAATCGTCCAGGCCGTACAGTTCCACAAAATCGGGAAAAACCATCGTGGCAAAACCGTAAGCGTCCAGCGCCGGGGCCGCCCGCCGGATGATGTCCAGCGCCGCCCGGTAGTCATCCGGCAGGGCCGCCCGCAGGCAGACTGTGATATGGCGCATCCGCGCTTTCAGTTCGCGGCCTTCCCATTCGGCATCGTAAATGGCATCCAGAAATGCCGCCCGGTCGAAGGCCGGGTACGCGGCCTGAAAAGCGGCGGTGAACGCCTCGAACAGCGGCGCGTTGTACATATTTTTAAGCGGCTCTGGCATAATCTTTTCCTTTACAGACAGGGCAGGTCGCCGGATGGTTTTAATTAGAACACTCGTTCGGCATTCTGGCAAGGGGATAAACCAGGGCTATCGCATATGAAAGCTTAATGGGTTTTCAAAAGGTCATTGAGGCTCGATAAAGGTTGTTTCGCGGGTAGAGGCGCAAGGCCTTGCGCCCCTACAAACCACCATAACCCCTTATGGCCCCGAACCTGGCACATGATACGCATTTGCCCTGGGGATAAACCGTCGAATCGGTCGAAAAATGGGGATTCGGTAGGGGAAAATCAGCCGTTGTTAAGCAGGCGGCGCAGCGTGGTCAGCAGTTCGTGCCGGATGATCGGTTTGGCGATGTAACCATCGAAATAGGACTGCAAATACTGTTCGCGGTCGCCGTGCATGGTGTTGGTCGTCAGCGCCAGCACCGGGATGTGCGCCAGTTCCGGGGTATCCTTGATGCGTTGAGCCACTTCAACGCCGTTGATTCCCGGCAGGTTTACATCGGCTATGATGATGTCCGGCTGCTCGACAGCAGCCATCTCCAGCCCTTGCAGGCCGTTTACCGCCGTCACCAGTTCATATCCTTCGCGGTCTACGATTCGCCGCACAATCTCGATGTGGTGCGGATTATCTTCGATGTACAGGATTTTCGCGCCCACGCGCCCGCCTTTCCAGATAGAGTCTACCATTATTATAAATTATAAGCCATTATAAGCCCCACCATGCGCCGGCAGTGAAATAAAGTGTGAATAATCCATCAATGCGCCGCGCCCACATGACGATTACCCTACCCTCCGGCGTTCGCACTTTGCCAAAGTCCACCATCAGGCTACAATGAACCCCGTAACCAAATTCGCAGCGGGAGTGGCAAAAGCCTATGGCGTATGGACGCCTGGATGTCTTCTGGCCCGACGGCTCGTTTATGACCTTTCCCCTGGTCGAAAATAACATCTCCGTAGGCCGCTCGACCGGCAATACGATTGTGCTGGATACGTCCACCATCTCGCGCTATCACCTCAGCATCACCCACGACGGCGAGCAAGTTTACCTGACCGATCTGGAGTCGGTAAACGGGACATTCGTGGACGGCGTGCGGTTGAACAGCAACCAGCGCCGCCCGCTGTACGGCGGCGAGGAAATCCAAATCGGCCATCTGCGCCTGATTTATCATCACATCGAGGAGCAGGCGACCCAGCCGATTGAGGCGGTGGAGGATGTGACGCAGCGCATCGAACTGCAGCTGCCGGCCTTCCGCCTGGATGTTATCGGCCCGGACATCCCCATCGCGCCGGGCGCGCACACCACTGCCGAACTTTCGATCAGCAATACCAGCGACGAGCAGCACAGCTACGTCGTCAGCGTGAGCGGGATGCCGCCGGAATGGGTGCGGATTGACCGCCCCCGGCTGACGATTGACCCCGGCGAAACCTCGCAGGTGCTTATCAACTTCCGCCCGCTGCGCCGCAGCGACAGCAAACCGGGGGATTATCCGGTGACGGTGGCGGTGGCGCACGCCGACGACGTGAACGCCAAACTGGAAGCGCAGTTTAAAGTGCGCGTGCTGGCGTTTGCCGGTTTCGGCATGGCGCTAGACGCCAAACGCATCCACAGCGGCGAACGGTTTCGCCTGCACCTGCACAACCAGGGCAGCGCCGTCCTGCCGCTGACCATCGGCGGGCGCGACCGGGACGACAAACTGCGGTTTAACGTCCTCGTGCCGCAGGTTTCGCTGGCTCCGGGACAGCGGCTCACCGTTCAGGGGGAAATCAAACCCAAAAACCCGGCGCTGTTCGGCAAGCCGCGCCGCCACTCATTCGATCTGGTTGCCCGCTCCAACGACGCGGCGCGTTTTCTGGTGGCGGTGCGCGGCCAGTTCATCGAAAAACCGGCCCTGCCTGCCTGGACGCCCTTCGCGCTGGTGGGCGGTTTGGGGCTGCTGCTGGTCGCAGTGGTGATGATCGGCCTGCTGCTGGCGAGCCGCCCGCTGCCGGAACCCCGCATTTTACGTTTTGAATTGAGCAGCACCCTGGTGGCGCGCGGCGATACCGTGAATCTGAGCTGGGCGGCGTTGGACGCCAGCGCCCTGAGCCTGAGCGTGAACGGCACGCCCGTCCTGGAGAACGCCGGCGCACAGACCGGCGGCGTGCCGCTGAAAACCGATAACCTGATCGGGGAGGTATCGCTGGCGCTGGCCGGCACAAACGGTGAGCGGCAGGCGGTCGCCACGCAAACGCTGCGGGTTTACGAGCCGCTGGGTGAAGGACTGTTCACCGCCTCGCCCGACGAACTGGTGCGTTACGTGGTGCAGTCGCTGGATATAAGCTGGGACATCCCCGGCGCGGTTAAAACCCGCTTGGCCGGGTTGGAAGCCTTCAGCAACGCGCCGGTGGAGGCCGGCTACGGCCAGCAGGCCGCCCTGTCCGTCAGCGGCATCCCGTCGCAGCCCTTCACGCTGACGCTGTGGGCCGAAGATGAAGTCGGCAACGTGCGGGAGCAGACCCTCAATATCCAGGTCGTGAACCCGGAATGCGCGCCGATTCAGGAAGCCGTCACCCTGTACACCGGGCCGGATGCCCGCCATCAGGTGGTCGGCACGGTGCCGGCGGGGGCGTCGGTGATCGTCAACGCCCAGGACAGCAGCGGGCGCTGGCTGCGGGTGCAGCTTCCTGGCAGCCTGTCGGGATGGGGCGACCGCGCGGCCTTCGTCTGCGCGCCGATCTTCAACCCGGACAACCTGTATAAAGAAGTGAACGTGCCGCCGCTGCCACCGCCGACGCCCACCCCCACGCGCACGCCCGTGCCAACACCCACCCGCGCCCCGACGACCACGCCAGTGGGGTGATTTCGGCAGGGAGCCGGTGTGACATGGCGATTGCAGGGGCGGTCCGGCGCGGCTGCCCAGGCCGCACCCTTCTAAACAGTTCGGGTGTTTTACGGATAGATACTGGCGAGAAAAAACCATGAC
The DNA here is from genome assembly GCA_026645945.1 of Anaerolineae bacterium. GTDB lineage: Bacteria > Chloroflexota > Anaerolineae > Aggregatilineales > Phototrophicaceae > CFX2. The sequence continues at coordinate 43,514 of JAPKMO010000010.1, read as the reverse complement.
AATAGACCAGCAGGCTTTACAACAAACTCTGGCCGAACTCTTAAAAATCGGCGGGCAGTATTTTCTGCCGGTGGCGGCGCTGCTGCGGGCGCTGTACGCCGGGGTGCGCGGCAAAATGCCGGAAGGCTTCCGCGAGATCGCGGCGGCGGGCGTGTTCGCCGGCCTGGTGGCCGCCGTGACCGGCGAGCCGATAGATGTTCAGGCGGCGGCGGTGGCGATCCTCAGCAACACGGCTTTTACCGTCGGCGTGCTGGCTTTTATTGTCCTGTACCTGCTGCGGATGCCGAATCGCGGGCTGGTGCTGGACGGGATTATCGGCGGCGTCCTGGGGCTGATTTTGTGGCTGTTCACAGTGTATATTCTGGGGCAGCCCTGGCCCTGGTGGCTGATTCCGCTGCTGATCGCCGGCGGCGCGGCGGGCTTCATCGGCCTGCGGTTCGCCCTGCGGCAGATCATGAAACTGGTACGCATCGCCACCTACTGCATCGTCATCGGCTTAGTGCTGGTGATCGGCGCGGGCGCGTTTATGCTGCTGCAAACCCTGACGCAGTCCGTCCCGGCAGGCTGATAAAGGATCATTATGCGACATCCGCGCCCTCTTCTTCGCCGCTTGATGCTGTTCGCCGCCGGCCTTTTAGCAGCCTGCGCCGCCCCGGCGGCCACCGGCTTGCCCACGCCGCTGCCGTCGCTGACGCCTTCGCCGGAAATCCAGGCCGCCGTTGAAGCCACGCTGACGGCGCTGGTCCCAACCACCACGCCGCGCCCGGAGACGGCCACGCCCAGCCCTGTCCCGACCGAAACGCCCATCGTCGTCACGCTGCCGCCGCTGGCCGGGCAGCGCATCGCGCCGCCGCTGGAGATGACCCTGCCGGACGGCTGGCAGACGGTCGGTTACGACGTGCTGATTTTAAGCGACGTGATCGCCCTGGACGATGTAGGTTCGATTCGCGGCATCCCGCTGGCAGTCTACCAGGGACCGGTGACGGGCGGCACGGGGACAATCGTGCTGCTGTGGGGTTTCCCGAACATCGTCAATCCGTTCCCAGAGGGCGGCACGCCCGCCGCGCCGGATTTGTGGGCCGACGGCGTGCGCCTGCTGCGGCTGGCTGTCCTGGAACAGGGCTGCAACATCGGCACGGACGAGCGCCGCACCTACCGCATCGGCCTGCGTTCGGCGGTCGGCGCGCAGTTTTCGGCGGTCAGCTGCCCGGAACTGCCGGATACGCGCGGCTGGTTCGCCGGCGTGCAGGAAGGCGGGCTGAACTTCATCTTTTACGCTTATGTCGAGGGCGCGGCGCTGGTAGACCCGCAGCGTCTGGAGGCTTTTAACGCCGCCGGCCAGCAGATGCAGGCCATCCTGGAGACGGTGCGCTTTAACCTGCCGGAAGCCGCGCCGGACGCGCCGTAGAGGGCGCGCCTGCGTGCTGGCGCTTGAACTTCACCCCCCAGCCCCCTCTCCATAGGAGAGGGATTTAGGGTGATGTTGGCGCTTGCATTGGCCGCCGAAAATCGGCACAATGGCGCTGCCCTGTTCCTTGCCTGCTGGTTAGTCTGGAGTCATCCCGGTGAAACGAGTGTTCCTGTTCGTCGTTCTGCTGGCTTTCGGGGGGCTGTCCGCCGCTTTCGTGATCGCGCAGGAAGCCACGCCCATCCCCGCGCCGACCCTGCCGCCCACGCCGACCCCCATGCCGCGCCCCCGCCCGACTGACATGCTCACCCAGGAGCGAGCGACGGTGGAGTTTTTTTTCGCCAGCCTCAGCCAGGGCGGCAGCGGCCTGCTGCGCGTGACCGGCGATGGCATGGCCGGGTGCAGTGCGCGCTTTTTGAACGCCGTCGTGGACTGTTTCCCCGTGCCGGGCGACGGGTATTTCGCCCTGCTGGCCGTCAGCATGGAGCAGAACCCGCGCCGCTACCCACTGGATGTGTTCGTCTGGTATACAGATGGCGCGCGCCAAACCATCAACGCCGAGATCGAAGTCACCAGCGCAGGTTTTATCCGGCAGAATATAGACCTGGCCCCGGACAAAGTTTACCTGATTGACCCGGAAATCGAACGCGCCGAGTTCGCCCGGCTGGAAAGCATCTTCAGCACCATCACGCCGGAGCGGCTGTGGGCCGGCCAGGGTTTCCAACTGCCGATTCTGGGTTCGGAACTGACCTCACCGTTCGGCGCGTTCCGCACCTTCAACCAGTCCTTCCAGACGCGGCACACCGGCTGGGACATCCGGGCGACCCTGGGACAGCCGATCATGGCAATCGGCGCGGGGCGGGTGGCCTACGCCGGTTTTATGGACATTCGTGGCAATATCGTCGCCCTCGATCATGGTTACGGCATCTTTTCGACCTACGCGCACCTGTCGCAAATTCATGTCACGCGCGGGCAGAGCATCAACGAAGGACAGATTATCGGCACGGTCGGCAATACCGGGCGCACCAGCGGCGCACACTTCCACTGGGAAGTAGCCGTCAACGGCCAGTTTGTGGACTCGGCGCAGTTCGTCCAGATGTGGCTGCCGGGGCTGGGCGCGGCCTCGCCGTGACCGGGCGGCGCGCCCCCCGACTGGACAGGCGGCTGATAACCCGCTAGACTCACAGATGTTCTAAAAATGCGCCGCCGGGGTGGGTAAAAACCGCGCCCCGGCCTGTCTCGATTCGTGAGTTAAAAATCATGATTCCTGTCCGGCTTGAACTCAAAAACTTTCTGGCCTACCGCGCCCCCGACCCGATTCGTTTCGACGGCATCCACCTGGCCTGCCTGACCGGCCCGAACGGGGCGGGCAAATCATCGCTGCTGGACGCCATCACCTGGGTGCTGTGGGGGCGCGCACGCGCCAAACGCGACGACGACCTGATCCACCAGGGGCAAAGCGACATGCTGGTGCAGCTTGACTTCGAGCAGGAAGGTATCCTCTACCGGGCGATTCGCAAGCGGTCACGCAAACATCGCGGCACGGGCGAGCTGAACCTGTTTTCGCTGGTGGACGGCGGGCAGTTAAACTCGTTAAGCGAGCCGTCCATCCGCGAAACGCAGGACAAAATCAACCAACTGCTGCGGCTGGACTATGAGACATTCGTGCATTCGGCCTTTTTGCAGCAGGGCAAGGCGGACGCCTTCACCACCCAGCAGCCGGCCAAACGCAAACAAATCCTGGCGGACATCCTGGGGCTGGCGCAGTGGGAAATTTACGAAGAAGCCGCCAAAGCCGAACTCAAAAAGATTGACGACGAACTGCGCGTCATCGAAATGCGGCTGCGCGAGATCGAAGCCGAACTGGAAAAAGAGCCGCGCCTGAAAGCCCAGTTGGATGAGGCCGCCGCCGCACAGCAGGAAGCTCAGGCCGCGCTGGAGGCCGCCGAAAAACGCCTGGAAGAAGTGTCCCACGCGCCGGAAGCCCGCCGCGCCGCCCAGTCCAGCCTGGCCGACCTGGAGCGCCGCCTGAAGGAACGCCGCGAAGACCTGGAGTCGGTCGAGAAGGACATCATCGCCCAGCAGACGCGCGTCGCCGAACACGAAGCGGTGGTGGCCGCCCAAGGGGACATCGAAACCGGCTATGCCGCGCTGGTCGCCGCGCGCCAGACCAACGAGGCACTGGCCGATAAACTGCGCGCCCTCAGTGACTTTGACGCCCGCTATCACGCGCTGGACAAACAGCTTCAGGCCGCCCGCGCCGCGCTGGAAAACGAGGCCAGCGGTTACGAGGCGACCATCGCCGAACTGGCGCGCGCCATGAAAGACTCCGGCGAGAGCGAACTGGCCGCCGTGCAGGCGGAAGTGAGCGAACTGAAAACCAGAGAAGCGGAACGCGGCGCGCTGGACGAAGAAACGCGCGCCCTGGCCGAAGAAAAAGCTGAACTGGAAGGCATTAAAAAGACGCTCACCGTTGAAGGGCAAACGCTCCGCGAACGGCTGGAACGCCTGAAAGTGATGACCGAAGCGGTATGCCCGCTGTGCGGCCAGCCGCTTGACGCCGAACACCGGCAGGAATTGATCGTCCAACTGGAGGAGGAGATTGAGTCCCGCCGGGCGACCTATGCGGCCAACCAGGGGCGCATCCAGGCCATCGGCCAGGAGGTAAAAATTCGTCGGGAGCGCCTGGCCGAGTTCGACCAGGAATTAAAGCGCCTGCCGCCGCTGATCGAACGGGCCGGGAAACTTCAGCAGCAGGCGGAGGCCGCTTTTGAAGCCGCCGCCCGGTTGGACGACGAACGCGCCCGTCTAGAGGCCGTCCGCGCCGCCCTGGAGGGCGAGCAGTTCGCCCAGGACATCCGCCAGCAGATGGCCGCGCTGGACGACGAACGCGCCCGCATCGGCTACGACGCCGATTCGCACACCCTGGCGCGGCAGGATTTGGAAACCTACCGCGTTTACGATGCCCGCTACCAACAGCTTCAGATCGCGCTCACCAGCCTGGACGGCGCGCGGGCGGCGCTGGAGGGCGCGCTCAACCGCCGGGAGCGCACGCTCAAGGCGCTGGCTGAGGACGAAGCCGCGCTGGAGGCGCTGCGGGCGGAAATCGCCCGGCTGGACGTGCTGGTGAAAGAGCAGCAGATTCGCCAGCAGGAAGTCAACCGCCTGCGAACCACCGAACGCACCGCGCACCAGCGGCTCACCATCGCCCAGCAGGAACTGGCCGCAATGGACAGCCAGCGCGCCCGCAAAACCGACCTGGAAACGCGCCGCGCCCGCAAGCGCCATGAGGAGTCGCTGTACAAAGACCTGCGGGCGGCCTTCGGCAAAAACGGCGTCCCGGCCATGATTATCGAGGCCGCCATCCCGGAACTGGAATCGTCGGCCAACCGGCTGCTGGCGCGCATGACCGACGGGCGCATGAACCTGAGCTTCAGCACCCAGCGCGAAAAAGCCGCCGGGGATGGTGTGATCGAAACGCTGGACATCCAGATCGCCGACGAACTCGGCACGCGCGCCTATGAAACCTACAGCGGCGGCGAGGCGTTCCGCATCAACTTCGCCATCCGGGTGGCGCTGTCGCAGCTTTTGGCGCGCCGCGCCGGGGCGCATCTGCGGACGCTGTTCATTGACGAGGGCTTCGGCACACAGGACGAGGATGGCCGCAACAAACTGGTGGAGGCCATCACCGCCGTCCAGGAGGATTTTGACCTTATCCTGGTCATCACCCATCTGGACGACCTGCGCGACTCGTTCCCGGTGCATGTGGTGGTACAAAAAACGCCCGGCGGCAGCCGCGTGGTGGTGCGGTAGAGGGCCGCTATAGAAGTTGTCCAGCATATTCGAGTAAAATTATCGTAGGATAATCTGGAGAATTAGGATATGAGCGCCTTACCGGTTCGAGAAGCCGTGATTGCTCAATTACATAACCTATCTGATGACGAAGTGAAGGCTGTATTGGAATTCATCGCTTCCATGAAGGCTCATCGTGATGAATCGGAATACGATGAAGCACATGATCCGCTGGCAGGTTTCTTCTCTGGCCCGGCAGATTTGGCCGAAAGTTCCGAGGAGATTTTGCGGCAGGAGTTTGGCCTTTACAAACCTCAGGATACCAAAGGTAAATGATCTCCGTTGCCGACACCAGCTTTATCCTGGCCTATCTCAATAAAGCTGATTCGTGGCATGAGGCCTGCATGAATGTATTGAAGGCTCACAGAACAATCTACCTGCCGCAATCAACGCTTGCAGAGATTGCATATATGTTAGGCCGCTCTATCGGAAACAAAAGAGTATCCTATTTTTTGCGGAATTTGCCGGCGGTTCCTCTATTCAAAGTTGAACCCCTGACCGCTGAAGATTTTGTACGTGTCGCCGACATCCTCGATCAGTATGCCGACTCTCGCATTGATTTTGTTGATGCGTCAGTAGCGGCTGTCGCAGAACGGCTGAAAATCACGCGCATCTTGACACTCGACAAGCGCGATTTTAACATCCTCAGACCAAACCACATCCCCCATTTTGAGGTACTTCCCTGATGATGACCATCAATATGGATTACTGGCGGCAGCCGCAGGGGGTGGATGTCCTCCGGGACGAACTGAAGTTCCTGTACATCCCCGACGACGTGGAAGCCTACATGACCGCCGAACTGGCCTGGCAGGTTTACGATTACCAGAAGGCGCACGCCGAGGACGGGCGGCAGATCACCAAAGCTGTGATGGTGACGATGGGCGGCCTGCTGCCCGGCGTACTGCTGCATGACCACATCGCCTGGAGCGCCAAGCCGCACATCCCGCCGATTGAGTTCGGCACGCTTGGTGTGCAGTGTTATGCCGGGCCGGGCAAACCGCTCGACCAGCCGCGCGTCATCCAGGCGCTGACGATCAACGTGTCCGGGCATGTGGTGGCGGTGGTGGAAGACCTGGTTGATCTGGGCGGCACGGCACGTTTTGTGCGGCAGCTTTTGTTAAACCAGGGCGCGCGCGACGTGGTGCTGATCGCGCCCTTCATGAAAAACACGCGCATGGCCGAAGAAATGGAAGTGATCTTCTTTAGTGTCGTGCCGAAGGACACCTGGATCATCACCCCGCGCGAACGGGTAGAGACGCTGCTCAAGCGCGTGCCATACTGGCGGCAGCAGGGCGCGGCGCTGGTCGACTGCGAGGACAATCTGCGGCGCATCGGCTACCCGGATTATCTGATCGGGCGGTATTTAGAAGTGGCCTACGGCGGCTGAGAGGGGATTTTGATGACCGAACGCCAGAAATGGGAGTATCTCACCATCTTCGTTGAGGCCGACGCCCGGCGCGAGGAAGATTTTTTGCGCGCCGGGTGGGATTGGAAAACCGGCATCCCGCCTTACACGCCGCAGGCAATGATTCCTCAGTTGGACTCGCTGGGCGAGCAGGGTTGGGAACTGGTGCATATGCAGCCTGCGTTCGTCGGCAGCAAGGCGGACGTGCTGGTTGCCGATAGCAGCGGCACACGCACCTGGACGAGCGCGTATTTCTGCGTATTCAAACGCCCGAAGTAACCGCCGCGCCGCCTCACAAACCCGGCAAACATAACCGATTGCGTCCGTGATCTTTCGACGGGCATAACTCGTGGATGATGGCGTAATCCGCCGCCCGGCACAACGGGTTTTGCGCTCTGTCAGCGGTTACGATTCATTTCATAGATGATCCGCAGGCCGTCCAGCGTCAGTTCCGGCGCGATGCGGTCTATCACCTGGGTGTGCTGGTTGAACAGCGGCGCTAACCCGCCGGTGGCGATCACCTTGATTTCCGGTTCATCCAGCGCGGTTTTGAGGCGCGCCACCAGCCCTTCCACCAGCGACACATATCCCCAGAAGATGCCGGACTGCATGGCGTGAATGGTATTGCGTCCAATCGGGCTGGGCGGCGGGAACAGGTCTACCTTGTGCAGGCGCGCCGCCCGCGATACCAGCGCATCGTGGGCGATGCCGATGCCGGGGGCAATCGCGCCGCCGCAGTACGCGCCGTCCGCCGAAACCACATCGAAAGTGGTGGCCGTGCCAAAATCAATCACGATAGCCGGCGCGCCGTAAAGCGCCACCACCGCCGCCGCGTTCACCAGACGATCTGCGCCGGCCTGCTCCGGCTGGTCAATGGCGATTTTAATGCCCATCGGCGTTTCGTTGGTGATAACCAGCGGGTGATGCCCCATGTAGGTTTCGACCAATTCCACGAACGCCGGCGTCAGCGCCGGGACGACACTGCCGATGACCACGCCGCTGATAGCGCGATAGCCCAGGTCGGCGTCGCTCAAAAAGTTCCGCACCAGCACGGCATATTCATCCGGCATTTTGTCCGGCACGGTGCGCGCCCGCCACGACAGCGCCCATGAGCCATCCTGCCACAGCCCCATATGAACGTTGGTATTGCCGATGTCAATCGCCAGCAGCATGATATTCACTCCTCAAAAATGGCGCTGGCCGGCAGCACGTCTGCGCCGTCCAATAAAAACTGTGCTGAGTGATGCGTTTTGAGTGCCGAGTCAAAGACGATTTTCAGCGCCGCCCGGCCAGGCGGTCATCCTCGCGCCGGTCGAGCGTTTGCTTAAGCACATCCTCCAGCGGCGGTTCTTCCAGGCCGCGCTCGCGATCGTCCAGGCGGCGGCGCAGGTAGGCGGCTTCGTCGTCGTCCAGGTCGTCCACCAGGCGGTCAATCAGCGTGTACATATCCGCGCCTTCGCGTTTGCGTTTTTCGGTTTCCTGCCCGGCGCGTGCGATGAGCGCGACAACGATCACGCCGATGACGGTCAGGATGCTGAAAGAGATGAAAATATACCGGTCAAAAGGTACAGCCACATCCCTTTGAAGCAGCACCACCATCAGCCCTAAAGTGATGGCGATGGTCAAACCGAGTACAATGCTCAGTTTGGCCCGCGTTCGCATTCGCGGGTCCTGATCGGACTCAGGGGATATAAAAATCGGGAACATATTAGGGTTCCTTCCGGCAAGCGCCTATATGGTTTTGAATTTATCCGTAAACCCACCAGACAGTGGGCTTAAGCCCACTGTTGTGCTATCAGATCAATCGGTTTATGGATAGGTTCCTGAAAAAACCAACACGCTCCTGAATTCTTTACGCAAAACCCGGCCTGCGGGTTGCGTTCAGCCCGCCCGCGCCGCGCCGATGGCGATCAGCGCCTCGATTTCGCCGGCATCATAACCGGCTTCGGCCAGGACGATGCGCGTGTGTTCGCCGTACCCCGGCACACGCCCCGGCTCGAATGCCTCGCCTTCCAGCCGCAGAGGCGAACGCATCCAGGGCGTGCCGTCCGCGCCGATGCCCATCGCGCCGCGCGCCTGGATGTGCGGATCGTTCGCCACTTCGCCGGGCGCGTTAATGACTGCGAAACAGCAGTCGGCCTCCCGCAGGCGCTCGTCCCATTCGGCGGCGGTTTTAAGCGCGAACAGTTCGGCCAATTCCGCCCGCAGGTAAGCCTGGCGTTCTGGCAGCAGGTGGTCGGCGATCAGGTCGGCGCGTTCAACGGCGTGGCAGAAGTTGGCCCAGAACTTCGGCTCCAGTGCCGACAGCGAAACCGCGCGGCCATCGCGGGCATGGTAGACGTTGTAACAGGCCGCGCCGCCGGTCAGCGCGCCCTGGCCGCCGACCGCGCCGGTTTTGAGCGCCTCCGCCCAGGGATATAACACGAACGGCAGCGCCGCCTCGAACAGCGAGGCCTCCACATGGCAGCCTTCGCCGGTGCGCTGTGCCTGGAACAAACCGGCGGCGATGCCGGCCACCGCCACGTAAGCCCCGCCGATGTCCGCCGTCTGGCCGCCGATGACCTGAGGCGTTTTCATCGCGCCCACCAGCCCGGCGATTGACGTGTAATTCAGATCATGGCCGCTGCGATCGGCATACGGGCCGTCGCTGCCCCAGCCGGAAAGCGAGGCATAAACCAGCCGGGGATTGATGGCGCGCAGCGACTCGTAATCGCAGCCCAGGCGGCGCATCACATCCGGGCGAAAACCCTCCACCAGCACATCGGCGCCTTTAACCAGCCGCCGGAGCGCGGCCAGGCCATCCGGCGTTTTCAGGTCGAGGATGGCGCTGCGTTTGTTCCGGTTGCAGATGCGGAAAAACACGCTCAGGCCGTCTACCAGCGGGGGCATCCAGCGGCCATAATCGCCGCCGTTGGGGTCTTCGATTTTGATGACATCCGCTCCCAGGTCGGCCAGCATCATCGTACACACGCCGCCCGGAATCAGGCGGGTTAAATCCAGCACGCGCACGCCGGCAAGCGGTTTAGGCATATTCTGTCCTCCTTCAAACGCATAAAACGCCGGGAATCAAAGACGCGCGGGATTTATTATACCCGCGCGCCCGTTTTCGGACTGCTGTCCGGCGGTCGGCGTCAGGCCCAGCCGAACAGCCGCGCCAAAGTAGCAGTCGTGAAGGTGACGGTAAAACCCAGCGCCAGCGGCAGCAGCGCCGAAACCAGCGTCCAGCGCCGGCTGCGCGTCTCGCGCCAGATGGTCAGCAGCGTGGTGCTGCATGGGTTGTGCAGCAGGCTGAACAGCATCAGGTTGATGGCCGTCAGCAGCGTCCAGCCGCCGAGCTGCGTCAGCACCGTATAGGTCTGCGCGTCCTCCAGTTCCAGCATCACGCCGGCCTGCGCCATCTGCGAGCCGCCCAGCGTCAGCGTCAGCATCAGAATAGTGGGGATGATGATCTCGTTGGCCGGGATGGCGACAATGTAAGCCACCAGGATGATACCGTTCAAACCCAGCAGCAGCCCCAGCGGATTCAACAGGTTGACCATATGCCCAGCAATGCTGGCATCCCCAATGGTGATGTTGCTGGTCAGCCAGATGACCGCGCCCGCCGGGGCGGCCATCATCACCGCGCGCCACAGCACGATCAGCGTGCGGTCAATGACCGAGGTATACAGCGTTTTGAGAATCTGCGGCGGGCGGTAGGGCGGCAGTTCCAGGCTGTACACCGAAGGCGCGCCCTTCAGCCAGGTTTTGGACAGCCCCCACGACACCGCCAGCGCAACCAGGATGCCCACCACCGCCACCGTCACCACGCTGGCCGCCGCCACCGCGCTCGCCAGCACCGGCGGGGCGGACGCGCCGATGAAAATCGTCCCCATCAGGATCAACGTCGGCCAGCGTCCGTTGCAAATGCTGAAGTTGTTGGTGAGGATGGCGATCAGCCGCTCGCGCGGGCTGTCTATGATGCGTGTCGCCACCACGCCGGCGGCGTTGCAGCCGAAGCCCATCATCATGGTCAGCGATTGTTTGCCATGCGCGCCGGCGGCGGCGAACAGCCGGTCGAGGTTGAAGGCCACGCGCGGCAGATAGCCGAAGTCCTCCAGCAACGTAAAGAGCGGGAAGAAAATCGCCATCGGCGGCAGCATTACGGACACCACCCAGGCGGTCGCCATGTACACGCCGTCAATCAGCACCCCCGACAGCCAGGCCGGGGCGCTGAGGGCGGCAGCCAGGTTGTGCAGCGCATCGTAGACCGTCCCCAGCAGCAGGTCGGCCAGCATAGAGGATGGGATATTTGAACCGGTGATGGTCAGCCAGAAAACGCCGAAAAACATCAGCCCCATCACCACAAAACCCAGGACAGGATGCGTCAGCGCCCGGTCAAGCGCACGGTCGAACGTCAGATGCTCCGACGCCCCGTCGTGGCTTATGCTGCGGTCGGCGATGGTCGAGGCGTCGGTGTAAATGGCTTCCATCAGTTTATCGTGATAATCCGCGCCCAATTCGGCGCGCAGTTGGGCGGCGGTTTTCAGCACGTCGCTGCCGGTCATGAGGCCACCTCCAGCGGAATCCGCTCGGCCACCGGGAGCGGCAGCACGCTTTGACCCCGTGTCAGGTCGCCCAGGGTGCGGTCGCGCACGGCCTGTTCGATGCTGGCGTCACCGTCCAGCAGGCGCAGCGCCACCCAGCGGGCATTCGGCAGACCCGGAAATTCCTGGGTCAGCGCCGCTACCAGGGTTTCGACGGCCTGTTCCAGGCGCGCATCGCGCTGGTGAATGCGGTGCGGGCGCGTGACGAAGCGCCCCGCCGCCACCTGAGCGACAGCGTCCAGCAGTTCCGGGATGCCCTGTCCCCGGCGCGCCGCCATCGGCACGACCGGCACGCCCAGTTCGCGGCTCAGGTGGCGCTCGTCCACCTTCAGGCCGTGCCGCCGCGCTTCGTCCATCAGGTTCAGCGCCACCACCACCCGGTCGGTGATTTCCAGGATTTGCAGCACCAGGTTCAGGTTGCGCTCCAGGCGCGTGGCGTCCACCACCACGACGGTCACACTCGGCTGCCCGAACAGGATAAAATCGCGGGCGATTTCCTCGTCCGTGCTGGTGGACAGCAGCGAATACGTGCCGGGCAGATCAACCAGTTTGTAGTTTTTGCCCTCGTAGGCGAAGCCGCCCTCGGCGCGGGCGACAGTTTTACCCGGCCAGTTGCCGACGTGCTGGCGCAGGCCGGTGAGCGCGTTAAAAACGGTGCTTTTGCCGGTGTTGGGGTTGCCGGCCAGGGCGACCACATAATCGAAATTCTCGACGTTGAGGCCGAGTTTTTTCAGCGCGGCGCTGTGGTAGGCCGGGCAGGTTTCGCAGGCTCCGGTCACAACTACAGACATGGTTTATTCCTCCTTGTTAGGCAGCAGTCGGATGACGATGTTTTGGGCCTGCCGGCGGCGCAGGGCGATCACCGAGCCGCGCACACGGTAGGCGGTGGGGTCGCCCAGGGGACTCCGCATCTCAACCTCGATGCGCGTGCCGGGCAAAATACCCAAGTCCATCAAGCGCCGCCGGTCGGCCCCGGCGCTGTTCAGCTCGGCGACTTCTGCCGTCTGGTCTTTCATAAGCTGGTCAAGGGTCAGCGACGAGACTTCCATAGAACTACCTTATATACCAATTAGATCAATCTGTTAGTCATTTTAGATCAACCTAAAATTTTTGTCAAGTGTGATTTTTCGGCAAAAAAGCGGACATCTGTCGTTGAAAAGGGTAAAAACACAAAAAAGGGGCGGCCTGCTCGCCGCCCCTGTCGGAGATTACTCGCCCCGCCGGAGGTTAACCGCCGATGGCAAAGGTCACGTTCACCTGTACGCTGACGTTCAACTGGCCGGGGGCGATCTGCACGCCGCCGCCGCCCAACCCCATCGCCGCGAACATCTGCGGGACTGCGCCGCCCGCCATGCCTTCGCTGATGATGATCGGCTGGCCGAGCGTCACGCCCATTGCCGCCGCCAGGCGTTCGGCGCGCGCGCGGGCGTCCTCGACGGCTTTCAGCCGGGCTTCCTGCTCCAGGTCGGTCGTGTTGGCAATGCCAAAGTTCAGGCTGTTGATGCTGGTCGCGCCGGCGTCCAGCCCGGCCTGGATGACCTCACTCACACGGTTGATGTCGCGCACGGTCACGTTCAGCATGTTGTTCACCCGGTAAACGCGCTCGCCGGTGGGCATGTTGCTCTGCGGGTCGTAGCGGTCTTCGGGATAGACGTTAAAGCTGACCGTCTGCACATCCTCTGCCGCCACGCCCAGGGCGGTAAGCGCCTGCATGATGGCCGCCATCGTCTGGTTGGCTTGGGCAACCGCCTGGCTGACGCTGGCATTTACGCTGTCCACGCCCAGATTAATGTAAGCCACATCCGGCGAGCCGCTGGCAAGCCCGCTGCCGCTCACGGTGATCGAGTTCGTGGGCAGGTAGCCGCCCTGGGCCTGCACGGCAAAAGCCGGGCCGCCCGCAACCGTCAGCAGCGCCATCACTGCCAGCAGCACCGCGCCGGCGGCGCTCATGGCGCGCCAATTTAAGGGAAACCGCTGTTTCATTACTGCATCCTCCTGGTTTTAGATTACATTTCGTATAACGCCGTTTATTGTATCACGACGCCACCAGTAAGACGCGCCGGATGCCGTTCTAGTTCCCCACGCCTGCCCTACGGCCTACCGGTAATTGCCGCGCGTGTGGCGCAGCCAGCCATGCTGGATGGCGCGCGCTTCTTCGACCGAAACGAAAGCATCCGGCTGAATGCTGCGGATGGTCTGGAGTACGTCCCCCACGTCGCGGCGGGAAACCACGCAGCGCAGCATCAACACTGCACCGTCCTTGCCTTCGCCCATCGTTTCCGTCACGCCGTGTCCGCGTTCCCGCAGCGCCTGGGCGATGTCGTGGCCGTTGCGATGGGTGATGATGGTAGCGACCATGTAGCTGGTGATGAAACGCGCTTCAATCGCCATGCCGACGTAACCGCCGACGGCGAAACCGCCGCAGTAGGCCACCATGTTCAGGACGTTGCTCAGATCGCTGACGATATTGGCGATGACAACGGCGAAGATAAACGCCTCGATGAAGGCCAGCACCGCCGCCAGAAAACGCTGGCTGCGCGTGATGAGGATGAGCCGTACCGTGCCGATAGCGTTGTTCAACACCCGCAGGCCGAACAACAGGGCGGCAAAACCCAGAGCTTCAAGAGTCATAAGATTGTGGGAAGTTACCATAAAGAAAGCTGTACACAGTCAGCATAACGCAAAGTACGCCAACCGGCAAAGCGGGGAAACAAACAAAAACACCGGACGCGCAGAAGCGTGTCCCTACGGCCCTTCTCCCCTGAATTCGGGGAGAAGGGTGAGGGGTACGGCCAGCGGTTATTTAACGATGGCCGGTTTCTTCTTTGCCAAGCCCGTACAGGTCAAGCAGTTGAATCCGCGTGTGATCGAGCGACTGCATCATTTTGTGCGAAAACCGCTTCATGAACTCGTAACCCAACACCGGGTCCTGCTCGCATTTGGTACGCAAACACACGCCGTCCAGCGCGATGACCCGCGTCAGCTCCATCGCCCGCCCGCTGAAGTGCCAATGGTAGGGCGAGAACAGCCACGACCAGCCCACAACATCACCTTCATCATGCGTATAGAGAATCGTGGTGCCGCCGGGAACAGCCGCTTCGACGGAAACCTTGCCATGACGGATGATGAAAAACTTGGCCGCTTCGTCCCCTTCCCGAAAGAGAAATTCGCCGGCATCGTAACGTTCGTTGCTGGCGCAGCCGGTTAGCAGTTCGAGGTAGCGTTTTTCAAGTCCGGCAAAAAACGGGTGTTTGGTCAAAATCGGCTCTAGCGTTTCCATAACTACTGCTCCTTTTTGAGTGCTTTGTATCAGGGCCGGCCGGTCAGGCGCGCGCCGCCGCCAACTGAATACGGGTTTCGTGCAAACGCGACATCGCCGTACGGGCGATACGGCGCGTTAGCACGACCTCCAGATCGGAATCGGTTTCGCATAACTTTTGCAGGCCATCCGCCGCGATCTTCAGCGCCCGGCAAGGGCCGCTGGCAAGCGCGGTCGCCGTGTATACATACGGCTCGATGAGCGCCGAAATACCGAACGGCTCGCCCGGGTTCACCTGCCCGACGAAAAAATCCTTCCGCAGATCGGGATGATCCCGGTCTGTGACGATGTAATGAAGGTCAACGCTGCCTTCGATGAGGAAAAAGAACCGGTCGGCGGGGCGCTCGATCTCAAACAGGGTTTCGCCGGCCTGATACGACTGCTCATCCGCCAGCATGGCGACCGCTTTCAGGTGCGCGTCGCTGAGGCCGCCGAAAAACGGGTAGCGGCGCAGCAGCTCAGGAGAAATCATAACATTTGTCCTTCCTCGACGGGGTGGCGCAGCAGTTCCAGAACCAACCGGGCGGCCTGGGGGATGGCTGCCGCGACGGGCGGGGTGAGGGTTTCGGTAAAGTCGAAGATCGGCTGGACTTCGATGCCGATGATCCACAGCGTTTCCGGCAGCGGCAGCGCCAGCGTTCGTCCCAGGCGCAGCGCCGCTGCCAGCGTCATATCGTGGACGGAAGTGGAATAACCGGCGGCCAGGCCGAACAGGCCGGCTGTCGAAAAAACATTGATCGCGCCCGGCGGCTGCCGCCCGGTGGCAAGCGCGTCAATGATGATGGCCTGATGGCAGCCGACCAGCCGTTCCATCAGCCGCAGCCCGCCGACGGCCAGGCAGTCCACTTCAACCGCCGGGCCGGCTTCGCGCCGGACGTGTTCGGCCACCTGCCAGCCCACGCCGTCATCACCCAACAGGGGATTGCCCAACCCCACCACCAGCGCCGGGCGGCACTCCGCGTCCACCGGCATCGCTAAGACTCCACGTTGAACCGCGCCCATGCCGATTTTAACAAAACTGCCGCAAAACTTCGACCGGCGCGCCCTGGGCATCCCGGATGGTCACTTCCAGCGGCATCTGGCCGGGCAGGGAATGGGTGGCGCAGCCGAAACACGGGTCGTAGGTGCGGAAGGCCATCTCGATCCGGTTCAGCAGCCCTTCGGTGACAACCGTACCTTCATGAATCAGGTTTTGGGCCGCCTTTTTGATGGACATGCTGATCGGCGCATAGTTGTTGGTCGTGCCGACGATCAGGTTTACCTGCGTCAGAACGCCGCGTTCGTCCGTCCAGTAATGATGCGTCAGCGTGCCGCGCGGCGCTTCCACACAGCCGACGCCTTCGGTCGGTTTTTGCGCCGGCACGGTATGCACCTGGTCAGAGGTGATCTCCGGGTCGGTCGCCAGTTCCACCCAGCGTTCGGCGGCGTACAGCAGTTCGATCAGCCGCGCCCAGTGGGTCGCCAGCCGGTGATGCACGACTTTGGTCGGCCCGGCGCTGACGTACCGCTCGCCTTCCTCATAAATCAGCGTGGCGTAAAACCGGTCGTATTCTTCCTGGGCCAGCGGCGTCGCCATGCCGTCGGCGGCGTTCAGCCGGGAAAGCGGCGTGGCGCAGTACACGCCGGAGCCTTTGCCGTCCACGAACCCTTTCCAGCCCACCTTCTTCAGATACGGGAATTTGAGGTACGTCCAGGGTTCGGTATGTTCGGCGATCCAGTCGGTATAGTCGCTGGGGTCATATTTGCCGATGCGCTCGCCGTCCGGCGCGACCACGCTGATCTGGCCGTCGTAGAAGTTGACATGGTTGTTTTCGTCCACCATGCCGATGTAGTAGGTGTGGTGGGTGTAGGTATCGCCCAGAATCAGGTCAAGATAGGCCTGGTTGCGGACGACCAGATCATCAAACAGCTTGAGGCTGAACTGCGCGAACTCTACCGCCCAGCGCCCCATACGTTCGATCTCGCGCCGCTGCTCCTCGGTGATGCCTTTGGTCAGGCCGCCGGGGATGGACGTGCAGGGGTGAACCTGCCGCCCGCCGATCATCTCGATGACGCTGTGGCCGTACTTACGCGCCTGGATGACCTTACCGCCGATTTCCAGCCCGACCTTGTGAATGATACCCAGGATGTTGCGCTCCGCCGGCGGCGCGTCCGCCCCCATGATGATGTCCGGCCCGCCCAGCGCGTAAAAATGCGTGGTATGGTCGGCCACAAAAAAGGCGCTGTACAGCAGCTCGCGCAGCTTGCGGGCGGCGGGCGGCGGCGTCACACCGTAGACGGCATCGCCGGCTTTGGCGGCGGCCATGTGGTGCGCCTCCGGGCAAACGCCGCAGATGCGGCTGGTCAACACCGGCATTTCCTCGACCGGGCGACCTACGCAAAACCGCTCGAACCCGCGCAGTTCGGGAATCTGGAAGTAGGTATTGGCGACGTTGCCGGCCTCGTCGAGGAAGATTTCGATCTTCCCGTGACCTTCCAGCCGGGTGATGGGATCAATCGTGATACGCTGCTTCATAGCTCAACTCCTGTTCTGCCTCCTCGTCATCGCCGGCGGCCTTGCCGCCCCCCAGAAGCGAGTTCGCCAGGCTAAAGCGGTAGACCTGCCCGGCAGGGTCGGGAATGCCGTCCAGGCAGCGTTCGATTTCTTCCGGGGTGCTGCCGTCCACCACCGATGCGAAGGCGCTCAACAGCCGCGCGCCGCAGTCCAGCACGCCCTCGGCAGGGCCATAACAGCCGATGCAGGGCGCGCCGGCCAGCGGACACAACGCGCCGCACCCGCTGCGCGTGGCCGGGCCGTTGCAGGGCAGCCCCTGTTCCAGCAGGCACAGCGCCGGGTCAATGTGATTGAGATGCTGGATGCGCTCGAAGGCCCGAATATGTTTGACGCTGCGGGCGCGCTGGCATTCGTCGCAGACCGTCGAATAACCCGCGCCGATGGTGCTGCCCGGCGGCGGCAGTTCCGCCTGCCCATGAAGCGCCTGGATGACCAGATCAACCACAGCAGCGATCTGGTGCGGCTCCGGCGGGCAGCCCGGCATGAAATAATCCACCGGCACAACCTGCGCCAGCGTCTTTAAGGTCGGGTAAAACTCTGGGATGTGCAGCTCGCCTTCGGGGACCTGCCAGACCGCCTGCGGGCGGACGCCCTGGCTGTCGGTAGAAATGCCGTCGTAGACTGCCGCGAACAGCGACTCCGGCGTGCTGAGGTTCGCCAGGCCGGGGATGCCGCCCTGACAGGCGCACGCGCCGAAGGCGACCAGGATTTGCGACTTGCGGCGCAGCAGGCGCGCGATCATCTCGTTTTCCGAATTGCGGATGCCGCCGTCAAACAGCGTCAGGGTGATCGAGCCGTCCGGCATGGCCTCCACGTCCTGGTATTTGGCGTCCATTGCCACCGGCCAGAAGACCACCTCGAAGTTTGCGTCCACGTCCAGGATTTTTTCGTGAATGTTGAGGACGGCGATTTCGCAGCCGCCGCAGCCGGCGGCCCAGTACATCGCAAATTTGGGTTTGCCGTTGGCGCTCATGCCGTCCCCTCCTTGACCGCTTTTTCGTCCGCGTGCAGCGCCGCGCCGTTGTGGCGCTGCGGCCAGTTGAGCGGGCCGAGCGCGCGGATTTCCTCGACCATATCGGTGATTTCCTGCGCCAGCTTGACGCCCTCGGCGGCGCTGGCCCACACCAGCTTAACGCGCTCCGGTTCGATGCCCATCTGCGCCAGCATCCGGCGCAGCAGCAGGTAGCGCCGCAGCGCCTTGTAGTTCTGCTCCAGGTAATGGCACTCGCCGGGATGGCAGCCGGTGATTAACACACCGTCCGCGCCGGAAGCCAACGCCTTCAGCACGAAGGTCGGGTCTAACCGACCAGAACACATCAGCCGCAGCAGCCGGATATTGGGCGGGTACTTGACCCGCGCCGTACCGGCCAGGTCAGCGGCGCGGTAGCTGCACCAGTTACAGGTGAAGCCAATGAGTACGGGTTCAAACGAATCGCTCATGTTTTGCCTCCCTTACACCGGCACAGGCTCGGTCGCCGGGGCGCGCCGGGCAACATCCAGCAGCAGCCCTTCGATCTGCGCCAGCACCTGCTCGTTGCTAAAGACCGTGCCGCTGATGGCGCCCGCCGGACAGGCCGCCACGCAGGTGCCGCAGCCCTGGCACAGCGCCGGGTTGATTTCCGTCACCATGCGGTCTTCGTGGAAGATGATGGCGTTAAACGGACACAGGCCGTTGCAGATGCGGCAGCCAGAACACCTGCTTTCGTCCACGCTGGCGCGCACCGGCTCCAGCGCGATTTCCTTCTGCTGGATGCGCGCCAGCACGCGCGCCGCTGCCGCCGCGCCCTGGGCAACTGTAGACGGAATATCCTTCGGCCCCTGCGCGCAGCCAGCCACAAAAACGCCTTCCGTCATGGTGGCAACCGGGTCGAGTTTGGGGTGTTTTTCGATAATCCAGCCGTCGGCGCTGCACGAGATGCCGAAGCGGTGGGCGACTTCTTTGGCATCGTGGCGCGGCTCCAGCCCCACCGACAGCACCACCATATCCACCGGGATACGGCGCTGTTTGCCCGCCAGTGTGTCCTCCACCTGGATAATCAGCTTGCCTTCCTCGCCGGGCAGCCGGGCGGCGTCGGTCACTTCAGCCACGCGCCCCCGGATGAGGATCGCGCCGTCTTCCAGCACGCGCTGGTAAAACTCGTCGTAGGCTTTGGCGGTGGTGCGGATGTCTATGTAGAAGTTATAGACGGTCGCGCCGGTGCGTTCGCGCACCAGATGGGCAAACTTGAGGCTTTGCATACAGCAGATGGCCGAGCAGTAGTTGTTGAAGTTGCGGTCGCGGCTGCCAGCGCAGTGAATGATGCCGACCGTCTGCGGCTGCGTCACCCCGTCGCGCAGGACGATCTGCCCGTTGGTCGGCCCGGCGGCGTTGCTCAGGCGTTCAAATTCCAGGCTGGTAAACACATTCGCCAGCCGCCCGTAGCCGTACTGGCCGATGCGCCGCGCGTCCAGAATGTCGAAGCCGGTCGCCAGGATGATATTGCCAACCTCGACCGTCAGCAGTTCGTCGGTCTGCTCGAAGTCTATAGCCTCGGTGGGGCATAACTTCTCACAGGCGCGGCAGGTTCCTTTTTGGAAGTAAGTGCAGTTTTCCCGGTCAATCACCGGGTATTTGGGTACGGCCTGGGGGAAGGGTGTATAAACGGCCTTGCGGTAGCCCAGCCCGGCCTCAAAGACCTCATCAATCACTTTTTTGGGGCATTTTTCCTGGCAGATGCCGCAGCCAGTACACAGGTCTTCCTTGATGTAACGCGCTTTTTTCCTGATGGTGACGGTGAAGTTGCCCACGTAACCCTGCACGTCGGTGACTTCGCTCCACGTCAGCAGCGTAATATTGGGATGCGTGCCGACCGACACCATACGCGGCGTGAGGATGCAGGCCGCGCAGTCCATCGTCGGGAAGGTTTTGTCGAACTGCGCCATATGCCCGCCGATGGACGGCTCACGCTCCACCAGATAAACCGGGAAACCGGCATCGGCGATTTCTAAGGCGGCCTGGATGCCGGCGATGCCGCCGCCGACCACCAGCGTGGCCGGGTGAATCGGCACGCGCAGCGGCTCAAGCGGCTCGTGCCAGGCCACGCGCTCCACGCCGCCGGTGATGAGGGCTTTGGCTTTTTCGGTGGCGGCTTTTTTGTCGGTATGCACCCAGGACGCCTGCTCGCGGATCGAAACCAGCTCGCATAGGTAGGGGTTTAAGCCGGCCCGCTGGCAGGCGATACGGAAGGTCTGCTCGTGCAGGTGCGGCGAACAGGCCGCCACCACCACGCGCGTCAGCCCCAGTTCCTTGATGTCTTTTTCGATCAATTCCTGGCCGAGGCTGGAACACATAAATTTATAGTCGCGGGCGACCACCACGCCATGATGGTTGAGGTGTTCCGCTGCCCACAACGCAACGGCCTCCACGTCAATCGTGCCGGCGATATTGCTGCCGCAGTGACAGACGTAAACGCCGATGCGTTCCTGTCCGGTGTGTCCGTTATGCTGGGTCATTCGTCCGCCTCCTTGCTGCCGGGCATCCGGGGCATGGGCAAACCGGAGTCCTTTTTCTTGCGCCGGGGCTGTTCGACCACCGTCACCGTTTCGGGTTCAGCCGCCGGCAGTTCGATGCCGATGCGGCTGAGGGCTGGTCGTGGGTCTACAAACTCCTTACCCAGGCCCAGGGCCTCCGCCTCCAGGCCGAACGCCAGGCCCATTAACTGCGTGAAGTAGATAATCGGCACGTGGTAATTGGTGCGGAAGTAGCGGTTCATCTCGGACTGATAGGCGTCCAGGTTCAACTGGCACATCGGGCAAAGCGTCACCATAATGTCGGCGTGGTACTCCGCCGCCCCATGAATCAGCCGCCGGATGAGTTCATAGGCCGACGCCTGGTTGATCTGCGTCATGTGGCCGCCGCAGCAGTGCGTTTTCATCGGGAAATCAATCACTTCCGCGCCCAGGGCTTTCAACAGCCGGTCGAGCGCCAGCGGGTGTTCGACATTATCCCAGCGGTTGTCACGGTCAGGCCGCGCGATCATGCAGCCGTAATACGGCGCGACACGCAGCCCCTTGAGCGGGCGCACGACTTTGGCTCGCACCGCCTCGATGCCCAGGTCGTTAACGATGATGTCCAGCAGATGGCGCACCTTCACCGTGCCGGGCGTGTACTGCAAGCCGCCGGCATCCAGCGCCGTGTTCACCTGCTGCGCCAGGTGGGCGTCCTGCCGCATGTAACTGTCGGTTTTCGCCAGGTTCAGGTAACAGGCGCTGCACGCGGCCATCACGGTATGTGTGCCGTCTACCTGCCGGGCGGCCAGCGCCAGGTTGCGCCCCACCAGGGCATAAGCGGCCACATGATGCACGGCCACGTATTCGGTCGCGCCGCAGCAGTTCCAGTCCTCGATTTCTTCCAGTTCCAGGCCGATCAGCTCGCGGATCGCCAGCAGCGAATCAATGTACGGGCGCGCCGTGCGCTGGAGCGAGCAGCCCGGATAAAACAGATATTTGCTCATCAGGTCGCCTCCAGTTCGATGGCCCGGTTGAGAATGGCCTGAAGCTGCTCGATATTTTCAATGCGTTGGGGTGTCAGGTCCATACGCCCTTTGGTGAGCATTCCCAGGCCAAACGGCACCATCGAGGGCAGTTGCAGCGGGCGGTGTCTGAGGTTGTGGCGAGTCGCCAGGCCGAATTCAAAACTGCGCCCGAAGTTTTCGATGTACCCGATGAAGGTCTGCGAAAAGTCCGGCGCGGTCGAATCGTCGTACAGTTTTTCCCGGATCGCCATACGTTTGAGCGTGTACATCACGTCGGTGATGTGGACTTCCTGCGGGCAGCGGACGGTACAGTAATAACAGGAAACGCAGTACCAGGGGGTGTTGCTGCGTAACACCGCCTCGCGCATATCCGCCCGGATCATGGCGAAAATCTGCCGAGGCGTGTGATCCATGTCCGCCGCCGACGGGCAGGACCCCCCGCACGTACCGCATTGTATACACATCTGAAGGCGCGAATCGCCAGGTGTGGCGTCCATAACTTCTTTGAGGAAGCTGCCGGGGATGAATGGAGGCAGCGAAGCAGCTTGATAAGCAGGCAGGTTTTGCTGTTCGGTCAAAGGTCACCTCCTCGAAGCAGCGAAGGCAAAAGTTGTTAAAAATGGTTCAGAAATGTCTCCTTTTACTGCTGCACAGCCCTGTAAAAAAACAAAACTGAAAGCAGCGAAAGCTAACTTTCAGCAGGTGTGATGAGTCTGGGTTGTGTTCCGCTGCTTCAGCGCGGTTTAACAATGATTTAGCATTTAAAATATTAATTTGATTTTATGGTGGAACAAGTTTATCTAAAGCCGCAAGTGCAAAAAATCACCAATCCGCCGCGCATTTGTCATGATAGGCCGCCGGGGCGGCGGTTCACGTCCGTAAATAGGCCGCCCCGAATAAATCCACAATGCCGCCGGTCAGGTAATCCGTGCCGTCCGAAGCTAAAAAAGCGACCGTGCAGGCCACTTCTTCCGGCCTGCACACCCGCCCCAGGGGGCTTTGCTGCTGGATGGCGGCCCAGGCCGGGCTGTTTTTATCGTTGGCCGCCATATCTGTTTCGACCACACCCGGCGCGACCGCGTAAACGCCGATGCCGTAGGGGGCCAGCGCCTGCGCCAGCGTCTGGCTGAAGGCATTCAGCCCGGCCTTGCTGGCGACATAAGCCGGGGCTTCCGGTTTGCCCCGGAAGGCCGTCCGCGACGAGATGTTGATGATTTTGCCACCGCCCCGCTGCATCATGTGGCGGGCGGCGCAGTAGGCCGCGTTGGCCGCGCCGACCAGGTTGGTGGTCAGGATGCGCGACCAGGCGGCCTGCCAGGCCGTATAATCCACGTCCGGCAGGGGGTGTTCCTCGAAAATCCCGGCATTGTTGACCAGCACGTTCAACCGCCCGAACGTTTCGATCACCTCGTCCACCATGCGCCGCACGGCATCCGCGTCGGTGATGTCGGCCTGCGTGATGACGTGGCCGCTGCCGGGCAGCAGGGTCAACGTTTGTTCGGCGGCCTGGCGATTGACCCCGTAATGCACCGCCACGCGCCCGCCGCGCCGCGCGAATTCCAGCGCGCAGGCCCGCCCGATGCCGCGCGACGCGCCGGTGATAAGAATCGTTTTATCGGCGAAATCCGGCTGAACCATCTCAAACCTGCTCCATAATGCAGTCGCCAGTCATCAGTCTTTAGTGCCTCAACAAGATGTGAATGCCTGCCTTCGAGACAGTGGGCTTAAGCCCACTGTTAGCCTACTATCTGCCCACTGTTAGCCTACTATCTGCCCACTGTCAGCCTACTATCTGCCCACTGTCAGCCCACTGTCTGTCCACTGTCTGTCCACTGTCTGTCCACTGTTAGCCTACTGTTAGCTCACTATCTGCTCACTGTCCGCTTCAGCCCACTGCCGGTATGCAGATTAAGCTGGTTCATGTACCAGTCGTTAGTCGAAAGACATGTCTGAAATTGCAATAAGCTGTATAGCGTAATCAATCAGTTCGCCGGCGATACGCGCGTGAACGGCGTCGAACGGCAGAATCGGCTCGCGGACGCGCGGTGTGCGGTAAATGCCCTGTCGGTGCAGCAGCCGTTTAAAAAAGTGAATCGAAATATCGAGATGCTGGTTGGAAAACGCCAGCACCGGCAGCAGCTGGTAAAATAACTGCTGCGCCTCCTGGCGCTGCCCGGCGGCGTACAGCCGGTAGATGCGCGTGTACAGCCGGTGCAGCCCAGTCGGCATCAGCGTATGCACGCCGCGATCCAGTGCCTCGATCATCTGCGTCACCGCCCAGCCGCCGGCGACATGCAGCCGCCCGCCGGTGGCCGCCAGCACCTCGGAATATTTGACGCCGGCGGGGACGACTTCGATTTTGATGGACTGGAAATATTCTATCGTTTCAAACAGCCGGACGATCAGCGGGACCGGCAGGCCGTACCCCTGGAAATCCCAGTCCTGAAGCATCAAAAAGCCCGGACGCAGCGCCGCCAGCGCCCGCACCTGGGCGGTATAATCGGCGTCACCAGCATACGGAATGCCGGCAAGCACGCCGTCGCAGCCCAGGTCAATGAGCGTCCGCGCATGATTTTCGCGCGCGCGGGCGTCCGCCGCCGACGCGCCGCCGATCACCACCGCGCGCCCGCCCACCGCTTCGACCGTCGTTTTGACGATCTGCCGGCGTTCTTCGGAGCTGAGTTTATCCACCTCGCTCGCCATCGCCGGGGCCAGGAAGCCCGTTACCCCAGCCTCCAGCGCCAGCGCGATATTTTTCTGGAGCGACTCGACATCCAGGCGGTCATCATCGGTGAAGGGCGTGTTGAGAACCGTGACGATGCCGCGCAGCCGGGCGATTAGACCGGCCATCAGCCCTTAATCCCGGTGCGCGAAATGCCCTCGATGAAATACCGCTGTAAAATCACAAAAATGACGATGGGCGGCAGCGCCGCGAACACCGCCCCCGCCATAGACTGGCCGATGCTCATCTGCCCCTGAACCATGCCGGCGCGCAGGCTTAAAAACTGCGCGATGCCGACCGGCAGCGTCCGCACCGAATCGCTGCGGGTAACGATCAGCGGCCAGAAGAAGCTGTTCCAGGTGGATAAAAAAGTGATGATGGCGACCGCCGTCAGCGCGGGGCGCGCCAGCGGCAGCACCACCGACCAGAACACCCGGAAGGCGCTGGCCCCGTCCACGCGCGCGGCTTCTTCCAGTTCACCCGGTATGCTCAGGAAAAACTGCCGCATCAAAAAAACGCCGGTCACATTCGCGCCCACCGGCAGAATCAACGCCCAGTACGTATCCGTTAATCCCAGGCGCGAGAACAGGATGAACAGCGGCACAACGGTGATCTGGATGGGGACAAACAGCATGGACAGGACGATCATGAACAGGAGGCCGCGCCCGCGAAATTCCATCCGCGCGAAGGCGTAGCCCGCCATCGAGTCCAGCACCAGCACCAGCAGCGTGGCCGCCGTCGCGGTGAACAGGCTGTTAAACAGCCACTGCATCATGGGGTAATTCTGGACGATGGCCTGAAAGTGTTCGACGGTGAAGTTCTGGGGAATCCAGCGAATCTGGGTGGTGATGATTTCCCGCTCCGGTTTGATGGAGGTGGAAAGCATCCACAGCGCCGGCGCCAGCACCAGCGCCACCACGACCACCAGCAGCACGTACCAGGCCGCGCGCGATATTGTTCTGGACATTTATTCCACCCCTTTCAGCCCGCGCCGGTAGCCGCGAATCTGGAAAAAAGCGACGATCACCAGGATGCCGAACAGGATGAGCGCGACCGCCGAGCCGTAGCCAAACTTCTGGAACTGGAACGACGTGGTGTAGATGTACTGCACCAGCGTCAGGGTGGCTGTGCCCGGCCCGCCGGAGGTCATCACGTAGACCTGATCGAAAACCTGAAACGAATTGATGATCGTCAGCATCAACACCAGGAAAGTAGTGGGGGCCAGCAGCGGCAGCGTGACAAACCGGAACACCCCCCAGGCGCGCGCGCCGTCAATGCGCGCCGCTTCGTACAGCTCGTGCGGAATATCTTGCAGCCCGGCCAGGAACAGCACCATATTGTAACCCACCGTCCACCAGACGGTGGTCAGGATGATGCCGTACATGGCCGTACTCTCGCTGACCAGCCAGGGAACGTTGGCGATGCCGAAAAAGTTCAGGTACACATTCAGCAGGCCGAAATCCTTGTCCAGAATCCACGTCCACAATACGCCGACGACGGTGGACATAATCACGTAAGGCATAAACACAACCACCCGTCCCACCGCGCGCCCGCGCCGAGGCTGGTTGAGGAACAGCGCCAGCGCCAGGCTGAGGACGATCAGCGTTGGCACGGTGAGCAGGGCAAAAAAGACCGTATTCTGAAAGGCATCCCCCAGGCGCGGGTCGCGGGCCATGGCCTCGAAATTGGCGAAGCCGACAAACCGGGGCGTGCCGACGGCCTGCCAGTTGGTGAACGCGATGCCCAACCCGGCCAGCGATGGCCCCAACCGGAACAGAACAAAAAACACCAGATAGGGCAAAATGAAATAATAGGGGGTCAGGGATGGCCGTCGTTTGGGCGCGAGTCCCGCCAGGGCTGCGTAACTGCCGGACTCGGCGGTGCGGGGTAATATACGCATAACACATTTCCCTCGTAACGCTCTGCCGCGCCTCACATCCGTCTGCCGGTTTGCCCCCTCCGGGCGCGTGCCGGAGGGGGCAGGTGTGAGGAGGATGTACGAACTTTACGGGACAGAGAGAATGGCCGTAATGGTGTCGCAGGCGTTCTGGACTTCGGTGCGGATGTCGGCCTTCTCCAGGATGATGCGCTGCCCCATCACCATCATCGGCGTGGGGGCGTTGGAGGCGAAAATTTCCGAAAACTTCGGGATATTCGGCAGCAGCACCTGGTTGGGCAGCATGTCTACAAACGCCTGACGACCGGGCAGTTCCTTAAATTCCTCGGAGGCGATCAGGTCATTGCGGATCGGAAGCTGGCCGGATGCCAGCCAGCCGAACGAGTTCGCGGCCAGCCATTCGATAAACGCCAGCGCCTCATCCCGCTTGGCGGGGTCGGCGAAGGTCGGCAGGGTGAAGTTGTGGCCGCTGCCCCAAACTGCCGCTTTATCAAAAATCGTCGGATACGGCGCGGTCGCCCAGCGCAGCCCTTCGGCTTCTGCCGCGATCATGGCTGGAATCTGCCAGGGGCCGTCAACCAGCATGGCCGTGCGCCCGGTAATGAAGTCGCGGGCATAGTCGGTCTGGCCCTGGGGGGCGGCGTAATGCACGTAAACCAAATCCTGAAGCCACTGCCAGGCCTGGACGGCTTTGTCTATGTCCATCGCGCAGGCCGTCCCGTCTTCGTTGAGCAGCTGCCCGCCGAGCTGGTTGTAAAGCGCATACCACTGGTAAAAGCCGTGATGGTTGGTATGCATGTTGATGGCATACTGGACGATGTTGGCCGGGTCGAAGCCCTCGTCGCCGGGGTGTTTGCCGGCAGCATCCACCGTCAGCAGGCGCGCGGCGGCCAAAAATTCTTCGGCGTTGGCGGGCGGCGCTTCGATGCCGGCGGCCTCAAACAGGTCAAGATTGTAGTACAGGCCGTGAATGCCCAGGTCGAACGGCAGCGCCCACATCTGGCCGTTGTAGAACTGCAATTCCCACGCCTTCGATACATAAGCATCCTTTTGGAACACCTCAGAAGTCGCCACAATGTCATCCACCGGCTCAATCAGACCCAGGTTGATGAACATGGCGGTTTCCTGCGGGTGCATCGCCATAATATCAGGCGACTCGCCGGCGCTGGCAGCGGCGATGAAAGCGTCAAACAGCGGCGACCAGGCCTGAACGGTCAGGTTAACCTGTACGCCGGGATGTTCGGCGTTGTAGCGGTCTACCAACTGCTGCATGATCGCGCCGTCCGGGCCGGTCCAGCCGCCCCAGAACTCCAGGGTAACAACCTCCTGCGCGTTGAGCGCCGCGACGCCGGTCAGCAGCGCCACCAGTAAAAGCATCAAACTCAGTTTTCGCATGACAACTTCCTCACTTCACTCATTAAATACCGTATCGAAGTAATTTTGATGAACAGCCGATTTCAGTCGGTAACGTTCCTCCTTTCCCTGCCTCAGGCAGATACCGGCATTACATTCAGGGCGCAAAGCGCCTGCCAGCAGGTTTCGATACGCGCTGCCGCTGCGCGGCGCAGGGGCAGGCGCACATCCCCGATGGGGACGCCGCGCCGGGCGCACATGGCTTTAAACAGGGACAGGTCGCCGTCGCCCAGGATTTGTCGCACGGCATCCAGTTGGGCTTGCAGCGCGCGCGCCGCCGCCAGATCGCCGTTTTTGGCCGCCGTCAGGATGCCGACAACCAGTTCCGGCACGAAATTGGCATTGCCGGAGACGCAGGCATCCAGGCCGACTGCCTGCCCGGCCATAATCAGGCCGTCCGGCCCGCTGGCCGTGTTAAACTGGCCGTCCTGCAAGGAGCGGCAGGCAAACAGGGTCGCCAGCGACCCGCTGCTGTCCTTGAGGCCGATAATGTTCGGCAGCGCCGCCAGTTTAAAGACCAGATCGGTCGAGAGGTTGTTGGGGGTAACGCCGGGATTGTTATACAGATAAACCGGGAAATCCGGGACGGCCTGGGCAACCGCCTCAAAATGTTCATACAGGGCGTCAGCGCTGAGAGTGTAAAAATAAGGCGGGACGACTGCCACCGCATCCGCGCCCGCATCACGGGCATGGCGGGTCAGCGTGATGGTTTCAGCGGTGGTAATCGCGCCGGTATGGACGATAACCGGCACGCGCCGGTTGGTATGCCGGATAACCCATTCGGCGGCCTGCTGGCGCTCCGCCGTCGTCAGCAGGGGACCTTCGCCGGTTGTGCCAAGCGGGAACAGACCGGCGATGCCGCGCGCGATCAGAAAATCCACCAGCGCAGCGATCCCGCCTTCGTCCACCCGGCCATCGCCGGTGAACGGGGTTAACATCGGCACAATCACGCCCATGATTTTGAGTCGAGTCATCATAACTCCCCCTGCATCAGCCAATCTTCGTCAAAGCGCGCGTAATGAATAGTTTCGCGCCGGTAGGTATAAACCAGGTGAACGGCCCGGTCGGCGGTTTGCAGCAGCGCCGGGTAGGAAATTTCGGCATATTCGTCTTCGATCACCTGCTGCCAGTGCCAGTCCTCGTTTTCGCCGGTCGTCAATGCCACGCACAGCGGCGTCCGCAGCGTGGCGCTGTTGTTGTAGGCCAGCGCCAGCCGCCCGCTTGCCAGTTTGAGCAGGTCAATGCCGGAATTGGGGTTCGGCAGCGCGGTGGCTTCCAGCGCCGACCAGCTTTCCCCGCCGTCCGACGACTCCGAACGCCAGATGACGCCGCCCCTACCGCCGGTACGCAGGTAACACAGCAGCCGTCCGCCTGGCATCACCACCAGGTTAGGATGGATATTGCCGTTTGGGGAAATCATCGGCGCGGTCAGCCGCCAGGTCTGGCCGCTGTCGTCGCTGATAATCATGCGCGACTGCCAGGTGTTTTCGTCGTAAGCCGGCAAAATGATGCGGTTTTGAAGAACCAACGGGCGGCTGCGGAGCATCAGACCGGGATAATCAAACAAGCGGACGGGTTCGCTCCAGGTCTGGCCGCCGTCGGAGGATTTTTTGACATACGGCAGGGCGCTGCGCCAGTCCTGCTGCTGGATGACGACATAAAAAAACCAGATGTCGCCGCCGGGCCGGGGCAGCAGAACCGGCTGCCCCAATGAATGGCCGTCCACCTGGGCGATCACGCGCGGGGGCGTCCAGCCATCTGCGCCGGGCAGCAGCCGCGCTTCCAGCAGGCCGACATCCGGCGCGGTTTCATACGAGCCGCCCATCCACACCGCCGCCAGCCCGGCTTCGCCCAGGTCGGCCAGCACCGCGCAGTGGGCAAACGGGCGGTCGCTCAGGCGTTCAAAAACCGGCATTTTGAGGATGTTCATCACTTCCCCGCCATGTTCTGCCGAACCATAGACATGCGTTCAGGCACATACCCCATCCGCCGCGAAATTTGCTGAGCGGTGTACACCACACCGCTGGAAAGCGCCTCCAGCCGCGCACCGATAATCTCGGCGTCCAGCCCGGAAATGCTGCACGCGCCGATCACTGCGTTGTGCGCGTCAAAAATCGGCGCGCCCACACAAAAGGTATTCAGTTCGTGTTCCTGGTTATCCACCGTATACCCGCGCGACCGGGAGCGGGCCAGATCATCCTGAAGCTGGCGGAAGCCGGTCAGGGTGTGCGGTGTGAAAGCGGCCAGGGAATCGGGACGATCCGCATACAGGCGGCTGACTTCTTCCGGGGGCAAAAAGGCCAGCACCGCTTTGCCGACCGCCGTGCAATACAGCGGCGCGTAATCGCCGACCGCCGTCCGCGCCAACAGGCGCTGCGACGACTCGATCGCGTAAATGTACAAAACCCGGTCGCCATCGCGGACGGTGAGGTAAACGGATTCGTTGCAGGTGTCGGCCAGCTCGCGCAGAAGGGGCGCGGCGCGGTCGCGCAGTTCGACATTGACCAGGACGTTCTGGGTGAGGGCGATGATCGTCTTGCCCAGGGCGTAGGAATCGTCGGCCTGCTGTTCGATGAAGCCGTATTGAAGCAGGGTGTTCAGCAGATGGTGCGCCGTGCTTTTATGCATCCCCAGGCGCTTGCTGATGGTCGTCAGCGTCAGGCAGGGTTCGGCGGTGCTGAAGAGGTTTAATATTTCGAGTGCTTTGGCTACTGAAGCAATCATCGTTTCAAAAACCGGTAAGTTTCATAATATGAAACAGTGTATCTCATTTTGAAAAATCGTATCACAAATCGCACGGCAAGTCAAGCTAACCGGTAGGGCAATCGCATATGAAAGCTTAGAGTTTATCCGTAAACCCACCAGACAGTGGGCTTAAGCCCACTGTTCTGCTACCAGATCAATCGCCGTTTCGCGGGTAGGGGCGCAAGGCCTTGCGCCCCCTACGAACCACCATAACCCTTTATGGCTCCGAACCTGGCATGATATGCAATTGCCCTGGCTAACCGGCGCGCTGATGCAGGGCAGTCGCACATAAAAGTTTAGTATCTATCCGTGAACCGATTGATCTGATAGCGGAACAGTGGGCTTAATTTACGGATAAACTCTTAATGGATTTTTTAATTTAAAAGGTCATTGAGGCTTGATAAAGGTTGTTTCGCGGGTAGAGGCGTAAGGCCTTGCGTCCCTACGAACTACCATAACCCTTTATCGAAAAAGCGCGGTGATGCACGACCGGGCTTTACGGGCGCAGGCGGGGCAGCTACCTGCCCGTGAACTCGATCACCGTGAGCGGCAGCGGGCTTTCCAGCGGGTCGCCGGAGTAGCCTACATCAACCTGGGTGTGGACAGCGTGAACCCCATCAACACCGCCGCAGTTTTCCGCATAGAGGGTGACTTCCTGTTCGATCACTTGCCGGGTCAAACAAACCTCGAACCAGCGCTGCTCCATATATGCCAACAGCGCAGGCGAAAGATCCATCTGGTCTTTCACGTACACTACTTTTGTTGGCCGAACGCGCTGCCAGACCAACACGGGGTCGTCAAGTCCCCACCGGCGCATGGCTGTGACTTCCGCCCCAACACTGATGAGGTGCGGGTGGTCGGGGAACGTCCAGATAAGCTGGTGCGTGCTGACGACGACATCATCTTTCTGGATGAAAGGAGATAATACCGGCTCCAGTTCCGTGTACAGAAAGCGGGGCAGTTCTCCGGTTTTCACCCACTGCTGAACCGCCGGCCAGGCGATGAAACTGCTGGAGCTTAAACCTACCAGCATCAAAATCGCGCCTAAGCTGATCAAGATGGCGCGGCGTCCAACACCGGCACGCGCGGGGTTGAAGGCGCTCACCAGCAGCACCCCCACCGGCACAATGTAAAAGGCGTTATAGTGCGTCCGGTATCCCTGGTAATCCAGCAACACAACCCCCGCCAGGACGCACGCCAAGATGCCGAGAAATAACCGGTCAGCCGGTGAACGCCGCCAGATCAAATAGGCGAAGGCGCTGAGAATCAGCATCCATTCAAAAAATGAAGTCCAGGATAAAAATAGAATCCGCCGATTGGTGTTCACGCGCGCATCCAGAAGCGTGTTAAGGAACATCTCCAGGCCGCCCACCGGCTGAACGTTGAACAAGTAGTAGATCAGGCTGCCGATCAGCGCGCCGATACCAAACCAAAGCAGCGGCCAGCAGGCATTCCACTGGCGGCGGCGAAGCTTTGGCAGACTTTCAACCAGATAGAACACCGAAAAACCGAAGGCCAGCGCCACCCCGGCGGCATGAATCTGTAAGCTGAGGGTCGCCAGCAGGCCACATAAAAAGTGCCAGATGCCGCGCCGTTGGCTCAGGCGTCCCTGAATCGCCGCGAAAGTGATGAACATGGCTGCTGCCGGAAGCTGATGGTCAGGACGATAGTCCAGCACAGGGATAAACGCGCGGCTCAAGGCGGCAAAAGCCACGTTTATGAGTGCCGGTTTCAGCCCGTACAGCCGCCATGTCACCAGACCAATGCCCACGAATGCCACCACATAACCCAGAAAATTCCAGACACGCCCGGTCAGAAGGGTGAAGGATACATGCTCAAGCAGCCAGCCATAACCAGCCACGCTCCAACCTAAACCGGGCAAAATAGCGACCGGCTCTTGCAGCCAGGTGCGCGCATACATACCGCTCGCCCGAAACACCGAACTGGCATAATCGGCCCACATGGCTTCGTCCGGGCTGAAGGCGCGACGGGTCAGAACCGAAATCACCACCGGGACAAACCACACGCCCAGAACAATCGGAATGCCGACCCACAGCCAGCGGCGGCTCGCGGGTTGGTCTTGTCTGAGCAAGCCAGTCAGTGCCAGCCCTGTCAACCAGTTAATGGCCGCAAAATGCTGGATGCGATCCTCAATCGGCGAAACGAGAATCCCGAACACCGCCAGGCCGGAGATGGCCGCCAGACCGATATACCAGCGATCCGGCAGTCCTCTGATAAGCCGGTTGGCCGCCTGCCGTTTAAACAGTGCCGTCATCCATAAACCAAGCAGGATAAGCGAAGCCAGCAGCGCGACTGTATAACGGACGCTGTAGCGCCCCAGGAACGCGCCGGTCGTGCTGCTGTGACTCCAGAGCATTTGCAGGCTGACAAGTAAGATGATTCCCCCGCTGACCGTAAATACCGGCACAGTCAGGCGGGCCTGCTCACCGGGTGGGTTCAGCAACCCGGACTGCATTACGCGCCTCAGTATATTTACACGCTTCTCATCCAGCATGAATCACCTGCTACGACGACAATGCCTCGCTGTCATCTACACGGTTCGCCAGAATATGCCGGGACAGCAGCCAGTCCACGCCCCAGATCACAATCCTGAAAATCAGGAAAACCAGCAGGGTCAACAGAATTGCCCGGAAGGGATTCGTCACCATGACATAACGGGGCTGCACATTGTTGATTACAGCCGAGATCAGCGCATGATACAGCAGAAGCGCCCCCGCCGTCAGCAGCACTACCCAGTAGCGGCGCGCCCAGCGCGGCACAAACACCAGCAGGGTCAACAGGCCATAATACAGATATGGCTGCGGACGACCCAGTGAACGATAGCGGAACATCAGGTAATCCACCACGTCTTTAGCCATAGACGACCCCGACAGCGGCGGACACAATGCCATCCGCATCTGGCGGTATCGCTCACGAAAATCCTCAAAATTCAAGCTAATGTAGTCGCGTATTCCCCACGTCCAGCCCCAGCCACGTCCCAATGTGCTTTCCGGGGTTAGCGCATCAATCTGGGCGTCGGTCATCTGGCATTGGACTTCGCTGGGCAGTCCGGGGTCAATGCCGACCTGCTGGCCGGAAAGCGACAAAAAAGCATTGGTTCGCTGCCAGATGCCCTCGACGTAAGGCCACCAGTTGGCTGTTACGCTTTCGAGGGTGGTATTGATGACCAGCCCGATCATGCCATCCCAACTTCCGCGCACCGTATAATAACAATCGTAGAATCGCAGCCCCAATTCTGTACAGCGTTCATTCATCTCAATGAACTCCGCCGATGCCGGGCCATTTTCCGGCGTCAGCCAGTCCTTGTTACGCAGCACCACTCCCGTCACCATGTAATCACTGCTGGTCGAGCCTTCGACGCCACCTAGCCAAATCTGAGACAGCAGCGAATATATCATCAGATAGGCGACAAAACCGCCGATGAAAACAAGTGTGCGTTTCCAGTGGCGGGTGCGCAGCCAGAAAATGGCTGCCAGCGGGACGATCAGGAATCGCCCGACCGCGCGAGTTAACATCAACAGCAGCAGCGACAGGCCGGGCAGTGTATCGGCCAGCAACCAACCCTGCGGGGGCGTCTTTTGCAGCTGTCGCATAAAGAGGTAAAACGTCACCGCCAGCAGCCAGATATACAGCGGTTCGGTCGAAATGAAGTTGAACGGAGTGGCCGTCTGAAAATCCAGCAGGATGACCAGCGCTGACAGCAGTGCAAAAACAGGCTGATACGGCTTAAGGGCCAGGTAGTACAGTGGCGCGAGCGCGGCAGACATCACAAACTGCGCGCCTACCAGCCAGTAGATAGACCCCAACCACTTGTAACTGACCAGAATCAACGCTGAATACAGCGGCGGTACCACCTGACTCAAATTGGATATATCCAGCCCGTTCAAGCGTTCAGCGTAGAAAAAATAGGCCAGCGAGTCCGCGCCATGCGCCGGGGGATAAGCCAGCAGGGAAAGCAGCGCGCGCAGGAATCCAAGCCCGAATAAGACCCAGGCCATCTGGCGGAAACTGCACAATATTTGCAGGCGTTCCGACAGGCGACGCAAAGCAGGCGTTTGAAGTGGGGATTCGCGCAGCAGATGGTACAGCAAATAAAATCTCCTATGAAGCTGTAGGCGGGATTGTTGGGAACTATAACACCCGTCAACCACTCGCACAATTGCGCCTCCGGCGCGGGGGGACATGGGTCAGCCGCAGAACCGCCGCCAGCAGCACAATCGCGGCCAGACCCATCACAAACCATGTTCGGCTCTGTATCCGGCTGAGAAAAAAAGCGGCGGAAGGGCGCGTGACGAGGGCGGCGTCAGGAGAAAAAGTCATCGCCTGCATTCCCGATGTTTTCATAACCAGCGGTTATTGTACTCACCGGGCAGCCATCCTACAACCCACCCGGCGCAGGCTTGCGCGCCGGCGCTAACCACGCAGGCGGGGCAGCAGGCCGCCATACCGTTCGGCCACTTTGTTGTTGTTGACGGCGATATGGATGGCTTTGCGCGTCCCCACGATCACCACCAGCTTGCGGGCGCGGGTGATGGCCGTATAGAGCAGGTTGCGCTGGAGCATCATATAATGCTGTGTGAGCAGCGGCAGAACCACCGCCGGGTATTCCCCGCCCTGGCTGCGGTGGGTGCTGATGCAGTAGGCGTGGGTCAGTTCTTCGACTTCGTTCCAGTCATAGTCAATATAACGCCCGTCAATGACCACTTCGAGCCTATTATCGTCAAAGTTGATGCCGCTGATGCGCCCGATGTCACCGTTAAAGACCTCTTTTTCGTAGTTGTTGCGGGTCTGCATCACCTTGTCCCCGGCGCGGAACACCCGCCCGCCGAGCTTTTTTTCGGCCTGGCGCGGGCTGCCGTTGAGCGCCTTCTGGAGCGCGTCGTTCAGCGCGTGGACGCCAATCTGCCCGCGATACATGGGGGCGATCACCTGGATGTCGTCCATCGGGTCGAAGCCGAATTTGTTGGGGATCCGGTTCAGCACCAGGTCTACCACCAGTTCCGCCGCCCGCGCCGGGTCCTCCTCCTGGAACAGGAAAAAGTCGCGGCTCTGGTTGTCCACCGTTGGCATCTGCCCCTGGTTGACGCGGTGGGCATTGACGACGATCAGGCTGTCCTCGCTCTGGCGGAAGATGGTTTGCAGCCGGGTGACGTGCGCCAGGCCGCTGTTTATCACGTCATGCAGCACGTTGCCCGCGCCGACGCTGGGAAGCTGGTCAACGTCCCCCACCAGCAGCAGATGGCTGGTGGGGCGCAGCGCCTTGAGCAGGCTGTAGAACAGCACCAGGTCAATCATGGAGGCTTCGTCCACGATTATCATGTCGGCTTCCAGCGGGTAATCCTCATCGTGCAGGAAGTGGCCGTCCGGCGAATAACCGAGCATCCGGTGAATGGTGGTGGCGGTCTGGCCGGTGGCTTCGCTCAGGCGTTTGGCGGCGCGCCCGGTGGGGGACGCCAGCTTAAAGGCGCGTTTGGCGCTCAGCAGCGCGTTGATGACCATTTGCAGGGTGGTGGTTTTGCCTGTGCCGGGGCCGCCGGTGAGGACGGACAATTTGCTGGTCAGTGCCGCTTTCACCGCGTCCTGCTGCTGGCCGGTGAGCGCCACCTGGTTGGATTTTGCCAGCTCGGCCAAAAAGGCCGGCCAGTCGGTATCCTGCCAGGCTTTAACCAGAGCGGACGGCGCGCCGGCCATATCCAGCAGCCGCCGCGCCACGCCCCGTTCCGAATGGTAATACATGGGCAGGTAAACCACACCCAGCGGGCGGCCATCCTCATGAATCACGTCACCGTACAGTTCTTCTTCCTGCACCAGTTGGTTTAGCACGAACTCCACCACCGGCGGGTTTTCGATCTCCAGCAGCTTGCAGGCTTCGCCCACCAGCATGGCGCGGGGCGCGCAGGTGTGGCCGTCCAGCGCCAGTTTGTTGAGCGCGTAAAACAGCCCGGCGCGGATGCGCCCGCGCGACTCGCCGGTGATGCCCATGCTGCGCGCGATGGCGTCCGCCCGGATGAAGCCGATGCCGAACACCTCATCGGCCAGGCGGTAGGGGTCTTCCTTCACCCGCTCGATGGTTTCCTGGCCGTATTCGCCGTAGATGCGGATCGCCATGCGGCTGGTGATGCCGTAACCCTGCAAAAAAATCATGATCTGGCGCATGATCTGGTTTTCCGCCCAGGCTTTGATGAGGTCTTTCGCCAGGTTGGACTTCAACCCCGGCACTTCGTCCAGGCGCTCCGGCGCGTGGTCGAGGATGTGGAGCGTTTCGTCGCCAAAATAGTCGGCGATTTTTTCCGCCGTGCGCGGGCCGATGCCCCTGACGATGCCGCTGCTGAGGTAGTTGATGATGCCGGTGCGGCTGGTGGGCAGAATCGGTTTGACGATTTCAGCACGGAACTGCATCCCATAGCGCGGGTCATTGACCCAATCGCCGGTAAACTCCACCGCCTCGCCGGGCTGAAGTTCCGGCATCGCGCCGACGACCGTCACCGTGCCGTCGCGGGCGGACAGGTCAGGGCGGTTTTTGTCCGGCAGCAGCCGCAGGACGGTATAACCGGTTTCGTCGTTGTAATAGGTGATGCGCTCAATCGAGCCGGTCAGCGTTTCCATAAGAGCGATTGTAGCAGAAAGCACGCCGCCGCACACCCGCCGGTAAGTTCGATAAACTTTTCACAAGCCTCTCATCCCGCATTCAGATGAGCCGGTTAGAGTATGCTCGTATTTTGTCTGTGTTATAAGGAGATGATCCGTGCTAAAAATCGGCCAGCCCGCGCCGGATTTTGAACTGCCGAACCAGGATGGCAAACCGGTTCGGCTGAGCGATTTTCGCGGCCAGAAAGTGGTGATCTTCGCCTTCCCGAAGGCCAATACAGCCGGCTGCAACGCCCAGGCCTGCGGCTTCCGCGACGAGTTCCCGAACATCGAAACAGCCAATGCGGTCGTGCTGGGCATCAGCGCCGATACACCCGCCGAACTGAAAGCCTGGAAGCAGGCCAAAAACCTGCCTTACGATTTGCTGTCGGACACCGAACGCCGCGTCCTGGCCGCCTGGGGCGCGTGGGGGGTATCGCTGCTGAATGTAATCAACTTGCCGCTGCTGGTGCGCTCCTACTGGGTGATTGACGAAAACGGAATCGTGGCCGATATGCAGGTGGGCGTCAGCCCGACCGGCAGCGTAAATAAGGCGCTGGCGGCCTTGAAGGTGACGAACCGCGCCAACGTTTAACCTGATGAGGCGCAGAAAAAATCAGTGGGCAGCCACACCAGGCCGTCCGATTTTTCGCCGCAGTTAATCGGCCCACTGCTCAGGCATGTTATCTTGCAGCGGCTGCTACAGGTCGTGCAGTTCTTCCAGGCTGATGTATCCTTCGCGCAGGGCGTGGAGGGCGGCGGCGTTGCGGTCTTTCGCGCCCAGTTTGTTCATGGCCTGCGCCAGCGATTCGATCACCGTCGGCAGCGGAAGCTGCAAGACGCGGGCGATGTCGGGGTTTTCCAGCCCGGCGGCCACCTGTAACAAAACCTGCCGCTCCTGTTCGCTGATTTTGGACTCGCCCCCGCCGCCGATCAGCCCGCCGACGATGCGTTCCGCCACGCCCTGCCCCAGCACGAGCTGCCCCTGTGTGACTTTTTGAATGCTGTCGAGCAGTTCATTTTCATCGGCGGATTTGAGGATATACCCGTGCGCCCCGGCGCGCAGCGCCCGCATGATATACCACTCCTCCTCGCGCCCGGTCAGCACCAGCACCTTAACGTTGGGCGCTTCGGCGCGGACGGATGGCAGCACTTCCAGGCCGCCCTTGCCGGGCATGTTCAGGTCGAGCAGCAGCACGTCCGGCAGGTGCGCCAGCGTTTGTTTAAGCGCCACTTCGCCGTCCGGGGCTTCGCCCACCACCACATATTCATCGTGCGATTCTAGAAACGAAGCCAGCGTGCGCCGTAAAATGGTGTGGTCGTCCGCCAGCAGGACGCGAATGGCCGGTTTGCGCCGCTGGAGCAGCGCCTGGCCGGATTCGGTCGGGCGGATGTGAGTGGCGGTATCCGGCGTGGGCGGCGCGATGGATTCTTCCGTCGGGGCGGTCGGCACAGCGGTCTTGAGCGCGTTTGCCAGCGCCTCGCAGCTCTGAAAGCGGCGGGCCGGGTTTTTCTCCAGTGCCTTGAGGATGACACGCTCCAGTTCCACCGGCAGATCGGGCGCGATGAGGCGCGGCGGCGGCGGCGGCTGTTTGACCTGCTGCAAAAGCAGGGCTGGAATTTCGTCGGCGTCGAAGGGCAGATGGCCGGTCGCCATTTCGTACAGCACGACACCCAGGGAATAAATATCGGTGCGGTTGTCCAGCGTTAACCCCTGCGCCTGCTCCGGCGACAGATACGCCGGCGTGCCGATCACCATGCCGTCCGCCGTCACGCGGGTGGCTTCCTTCGGCAGCGCCAGCCCCAAATCCATGATTTTGATCTGCCCGTCGCGCGTCACCTTGATATTGGCCGGTTTGATGTCCCGGTGGATGACCGAACGGCTGTGGGCATATTGCAGCGCCAGGGCGATCTGCGCCCCCAACTGCACGACGACCTCCGCCGAAGTGGGGACATAATGCGACAGCGGAAAACCCTCGACATATTCGACCACCAGGAAGTTGAGATCGTCTTCCTCGGCGATGTCGTAAATCGCCATAATATTCGGATGATTCAGCTGCGCCGCCGCGCTGGCTTCCTGGAAAAAACGTTTGCGGGTGGCCTCGCGCACGTGGGGCAGCAGCACCTTAAGCGCGACCTGCCGCCCCAGGCGGGCATCCACCGCTTTATACACGGTGGCGGTCGAACCATCGCCGAGATGTTCTTGAATCTGGTAGCGGTTGCGTAATTTGCGTCCGATCATTACCGGTTATCCAGGAATTTAATCCATGACTTGTAGCATAACATTACGCAGCCCGCAGGACAAGCCGCCCGGCGCGTCCGCCGCGCGAAAAGCGCGCCTTTCCATTTCGGGAAAGGCGCTTATGCCCCATCACAGCGAGCGATTCAAGAACCACCGGCGCGAACCAGACCCCCTCATCCCAACCCTTCTCCCTCGAATTCAGGGTAGAAGGGCTAATAAAAGGCGACTCCTGTTCCCTCCCCGAATTCGGGGAGGGCTTGGGTGGGGTCAGAAAAGTCCAGAAGCGAACTGGCGCTAATAGTTCAGCAGTGTCCACAAATCGCCGGTCAAAAACTGCTGCAAATCCCCGATTTGCTCGCGCAGGCGCGCGCTGTTTAACATTTCTGGCCGGGGATCAACATAATACACCCCATCCAGTTTTTGGAGCGCGACCGTATAGCCTAAAAAGTGATTGGATTTGAAAGTGGAGTTGATTCCAAAAATGCTGTTTCCTTTTTTCGCCCGCTGGACATCGTGCAGAAAAATCGCCACCACAGGAATATCCCGCTGCAATAATTTGGACAATAAATGCTTGTCCAGAAATATTTTGTCTATCCTGTCCTTGCTGGTGGTTTTGATAGAACCGACGATCTCGCCGGGATGAATATAGGATTTTCTAGAAGTGGTTACAGCCTGATTTTGAGAGAACACAACATCCAGTTCATAGGGCATCTCATAGCCCGGAAAACCAGGGATGGGTATCCTCACGGTACGGGACTCGGCAGTTAACCCCACTTCCTGAACAATCAGTTTGATGAATGTCTCAAAAAGCTGCCCAATGCGCTTCCTCGCCTGGTTTGAGAGCATAAAAGCATCGCCAATACAGCCAATGGACTGCTGGACGGTGTAGACGATGTGGTTTAGCTCGCGTTTCTGCAAATATTCCTGCGCGCCAGCCCGGTCGGCGGTTTTCTCTTTGTGCGTCCGTATTTCCGTCAAAAAGGCCATAAAACGGGTAAACATGCTGTTGAACAAATTTTCATCTTCAATGAACAAAGTCGTATTTACCGGGCGGGTAATCAGCCCTTCTTTGTATTGGTAAAAAATGTAGTGGGGATGGGACGGTGAGATAACCCGCCGAAGCCGTGACACGGCGATAAAGTCCAGGAAAGCAGCGCCAATGTCTCCGAAATCGTCCAGATTCTTGAAAGCGTCTTTATCCTGGACTCTGGCTTGCAGCCGCAAGAAATCATTGGTCGTCAACGAATTGATCTCCGGCGCAGGGTGTTTTGCAGATCAAAATCAAGCCAGGCCGCCACCGTTTTTTCCTGCACCTGTTCGATCCGCTGCGCTGCCCACCGGCAGTACTCAGGCGAAATATCGCAGCCGCGCCATTTGCGCTTTAGCTGTTCGGCTACCACAGCGGTCGTACCTGAGCCAAGAAAAGGGTCAACAACAACGTCGCCCGGATTAGAAGAAGCAAGAATAAATTTCCTCACCAATTCTTCCGGTTTTTGTGTCGGGTGCGGCGTTTTTTCGTTCATCCCGTTGCAGGTAGTCGGGATTTCAATCACATCGCGTGGTTTTGCGCCTCTGGGGTGTGGATGCCAGCGGCGGTTTCCATTTTTGCCGTTACCATACTGGCTGGTTAGGGCCTGGGGATGTTCAGGGTATTTGAGGGTGTGGCGGCCATAGGGAATACGAATGTCGTCTATATTAAACGTAAAGGTACTGCTTTTGCGAAAATGCAGGATGCTCTCGTGAGAACGTCCCCAATCGCTGCCGAGGTTGGCCTTATTTTTATAGTGCCAGACCAGCCACCGGCAGCCGGCAAAAAAACGCGAGGCCGGAAACTTTAGATCGGCTAAAATTTCCGAAAATCCACAGATGTACAGCGTGCCGCTTGGTTTGAGGATCCGGGCCGCCTGTTCAATCCATAATAATGACCACTCGATGTATTCCTGCTGAGACTCAAAAGTATCCCACTCAGCTTTTTTTATGTTGTAGGGAGGGTCGGCAAAAATGAGATCAACGGATTCATCCGGTAAGTTTTTAAGCCATGCAGCGGCATCGCCAACCGAAATCTGACCGTTGGGGTGCGCGTAAAAAAATACTGGCTCTTGCGGGTTTATTTTCGTGATTTCGACCGGAAGATACTCGCCGCGCATGGCGTTATTCCCTCAAACAGACGATGGTTTCTATTGTACTGTACGCAGCAAAAGAAGGAAAAATCCCTCACGCCACCTGCCTGAGGCGCGGGTTTTTGTGTGTTAATCCCCCGGCGGCGGGGGGGTGCGCGCGGCGGGCTGTTCTGTTATGCTGGAAGTATGGATGTTCACCAGCAGATTGCCGACTTGCAGGCCGCCGTCGCCCGCCTGGAACGCGAGGCCGCGCGCCTGGATTCCGAACTGAGCCAGATCGAACGCGAACTGGACGAATTCACCGCGCGGTACGACCGGCTGGTGACGCCCGCCCGCGCCAAACTGGAGGCCGCCCGCGCCGCCATCGAAGACCTGGAACGCCGCCGCTACCTGGAACGCATCGCCAACCTGCCGCCGGAGGACGAACCGACGCGCCCGCTGGGTTTTACGCCGGTGGCCGACCAGTACCGCCGCGTATGGGAAGACCCGCGCCCCATCGAACCGCCGCCCCCATCCGGCGACCGCCCGCGCGAATCCGCCCTGCCCGGCGACCCGGAAACGCGCCTCAAGCGCCTGTACCGTGCGCTGGCGCGGCGCTACCATCCCGACCTGGCGACCGGCCCCGCCGACCGCAATTACCGCAACAAGCTGATGATACTGATTAACGAAGCCTACACCGGGCGCGACTTGGATACCCTGCAGCTGCTGGCCGAACAGCCGGAAGGCGTCAACCCGGATGAGCCGGTAGCGGCCCTGCGGCTGCGCCGGCTGCGGTTGACCCACGACGAACTGGCGCGGCGCATCGAAAATATGCAGGCGGAACGCGCGCGGCTGGTTCACAGCGACCTGATGCGGCTGAAAACCGAGGACAACCTGGCGCGGCAGCGAGGCCGCGACCTGCTGCGCGAGATGGCCGCCGAACTGGAAGCCGAGTACCAACAGGCTATGATCGTGCTGCAAAAACTGCGTATGGGCTAAAACAGGCGTTCCATTCCGCCGCTACTCAAATTGCCCGGCCTGATGTATACTCATCAGGAAATTGAGTTGGGTCACTACCGGGGGAGCATGTGAGATGCGCCTGAGCGTCCTTCAAGATAAATTAGCGAGAGGGTTAAGCATCGTCGGGCGGGCGGTGGAAAGCCGACCCGCGCTGCCCGTGCTGGGTAACGTCCTGCTGGCGACGGAAGATGCCCGCCTGAAGCTGGCGGCTACCAACCTGGAAATGAGCATCACCACCTGGATCGGC
This sequence comes from Anaerolineae bacterium, assembly GCA_026645945.1. Taxonomy (GTDB): domain Bacteria; phylum Chloroflexota; class Anaerolineae; order Aggregatilineales; family Phototrophicaceae; genus CFX2. The sequence goes on along the minus strand of JAPKMO010000010.1, from coordinate 846 downwards.
GCGAAGGTCGAACGCGAAGGCGCGATCACGCTGCCCGCCAAAACGCTGGCCGATCTGGTTAACAACCTCTCGCAGGATCGGGTGGATATGACTCTCGACCCGTCCACCCAGACGGTTAAAATCCAGTGTGGAGCTACCACCTCCAACATCAAGGGCATAGATGCCAGCGAGTTCCCCATGATCCCCCAGGGCGGCAGGGAAGACGTGGTGCTGCCGGGTAAACTGCTCAAGGAGCTGATTAACCAGTCCGTGTTCGCGGCGGCCAAAGACGACAACCGTCCGATTTTAACCGGCGTTTATACCCAGTTCGACGGCAGCGTGATGACGATGGCGGCGGCGGACGGCTACCGGCTGGCGGTGCGGACGACCGAAATCGAGCAGCATTTCCCTCAGCAGGTAGATATGGTCATCCCCGCCCGCGCTTTGAGCGAAATTGCCCGCATCATCGGCGACGAGGACGACATCGTGACCATCAGCCTGCCGGACGAGCGCAACGTCGCGCTGTTCCACATGAAACATACCGACGTGGCCGCGCAAACCCTGGAAGGCAAATTCCCGGACTTCAGCGCCATCATCCCACGCAGCTACCAGACCTCTACCGTGATGTACACCACCGACCTGCTGGCGGCCTGCAAACGCGCCGAAATTTTCGCCCGCGACTCGGCCAACAGCGCCAAAATTTACGTCAAACCGGCAGCCGGCCCCGGCGAACCGGGTATCGTGACGGTGGCGGGCATCAGCGCCGAACGCGGCGATAACGAGGGCGTGCTGGATGCCACCGTCGAGGGCGAGCCGCTCAACATTTCTTTTAACATCAAATATCTGATCGAGGCGCTCAACGTCATC
>JAPKMO010000109.1 GCA_026645945.1 Anaerolineae bacterium | reverse complement strand
GGTGGCGACCAGCAGGCCAATCAGAATCAGCAGCGCGCCGCTCGCCAGTTCGATTTTTCGCATGTGGCGCTGTAGGCGGCGCAGGATGCCCTGCGCGCCGTCGAGCAGCAGGGCGGTGAGCAGGAATGGAATGCCCAGGCCGAGCGAGTAGGCCGCCAGCAGCGGCCCGGCCATCACCACGTCGCCGGTATTGGCGGCCAGCGTCAGCACCGCGCCGTAAACCGGCCCGATACAGGGCGTCCAGCCGGCGGAAAAAACCACACCCATAATAGCTGAGCCGCTGAGGCCCTGTTTGCCGGAAGCGGTCATCTGGCGGCGGGTGTCGGTATAAAGCGCCGTTTGCAGGGCGAGGATGGTTTTTTTCCAGAAAGCGCCGGGCTGTGTGAGCGCGCCGCCCAGCGCCAGCCACAGCAGAAAAACCGCCAGCGCGGCCAGTGCGATGATGGTCGGCCAGTGAAAGGTGGTGATGTCGCCGGCGGTGGTGGGGGTGATCGTCGTCAGTGGGGGCAGCAGCGTGCCGGTGAAACCCCACAGGATGAGCGCCGCGCCGCCTAGTGCCACCAGCGGCGTGACCAGCGGGTTTTCCAGCGCGCGTGGGTTGGCGAGCAGCCGGGCGAACACCTGCGGCAGCACGCCCATAAAGTGGAGGCCGAAAAAAATAATCACCACGCCGCCGATGCGCCCGATCATGCCCGTGACCAGATTGATATTCTGGCCGCCGATCTGCTGGACGAAAGCGGTCGAAAGCAGGCCGATGACCACAAAAACGAACGTGAAACCAGCTACGAACGCCAAACCGTGCAGCAGCGTCGTAAAACGCGCGCCCAGGCTGGGCCGGGCGGCGACCTGGCCGCCACCCGATACCTGAGCGGCGACGGTATTGGTGACACGACCGCCCATATAGCCGATGTACGCCGGCACCAGCGGCAGCACGCAGGGCGAAATGAACGAAACTAATCCGGCGATGAAAGCCAAACCGAGCGTCAGGTTTTCAGGATTCACAATAAAACATCTCCGCCGACGAGCTTTTGGGTAGATACTAATCAGAGCCGCCAGCCGCCGCAAATCTTTCGTGAAGTTCGTATGAGAAAACTGCCGCCTTCACATCACAGGATAACCAGGCGGCTGCGGCCTTCCTGAAGGCTGTGATACAGCCATTCGGCCAGCAGCGGCGTCACCTGGAGCGCCGGGCCGGGTACAGCCGCGCCAAACCGGTTATGCCAGTAAACGCCGGCCAGCGCGTAATCGCCAAACGCCACCTGCCAGGGCAGGCCGAAAAAATCGCCTGTCCGTGTGCCGCCGATCAGCCGCCCAGTGACAGCGTAGCTGCCGGGTTTGAGGGCCTGGCCGGCGGCGAAGGGTGCTTGCAAGACGGCGCGCCCGTTTTCCCAGGCGGTCAGCCGCCCGGCGCGAACGTTTAATTCGATGTCAACCGCGCCGGCTGGCCGCGATTCTGCCGCCGGACGCCAGTGGACGGCCTGCGTCCAGCCCAGCAGTTCACCGGTATCGGATGCGACGCCGTACCAGGGGGCGGGTTCGTCCGGCAGCGCGTCTATGACCCTGACGATGCCGCCGTGACCGATGCGCGTGACCAGCGGCGCGTCCGCTGCACAATAGCGGCGAACCGGAGCGACCGGCCCGGCTGCTTCCGCCCAGAACGCTTCGGACGGCAGTGGCGCGCCTTCAAAGGGCGGGGCGGGTTTCATCGGCTGGAGCATCTCGCGGGCGATGTAACCATCTGGCGTCTGATACCACGCGCCGCGCTCGCCCAAGATGGAAACGATGCTGTCCGGCCACAGCCGGTTTACCGAGGCAGCGTCGAGGGATGGGCGGCTGTAAACCGCCGCCGCGTCCAGGGCGCGCCCCAGCATGGACGGCGTTTCCTGAAGCGATTCGTTAAACAATGGCGGAAGCTGACTGCCGATGACGGCGATTCCGGCCAGTTGCAGGAATTGTCGGCGGGTGTACATATCCAGAAATTTCCTCAAGCGGTGACGCGGACGATGATGGATTGGATGGCGGTCGAGCCGTTCGGGAACGCGCGCGCGCGTTCGGTCTGGGTAAAACCGCTGCCGTCGGTGGCGCGGACTTTGACCAGATAATCGCCGGGGCCGGGGGGCGTCCAGGCGATGCGCCAGGGCGTCCAGGTGTAGGGGACGGCTGCGCCAAGCGGGGCCGGCATCCAGGGGCCGTCGTCAATGCTGATGTCCACGCCGGCGATCAACCGCGCGCCGGCATAAGCGATGCCTTCAAAAAGCACCGGGCCGCGAACGGATTCCAGATGGCGCGGCGAGGTAATGGCGGACAGCGTTAACACGTCGCCGTCGGCGGAACAACCGCGTTCTTCCCAGAAGCCATTGACCGGCGTATCGGTAAGCTGAAGGCGCTGAATCCATTTCGGCATTTTATAACCGTAAGCGCCCGGCGCAATCAGCCGAACCGGGAAGCCGTGTTCGGGCGGCAGTGGTTCGCCGTTCATCTCGTAGGCCAGGATGGCATCGGCGAGACGCGCCAGTTCAAGATAGGTGGTGTAACCGTCCGCGCCGTAACACTGGGCAAAACGCGCCTCCGGCTTCGGCTGTGCCTGGGCCAGCAGCGCCGCCAGCGGCACGCCCCGCCAGCGGGCGTTGGCGATCAGTGGGCGGGCAGGCGTGCTGCCGACACAGGCAATCGTCGCGGAAAGCTCGACGCTCGGCAGCGCCATAAATTCGTCGTGGGGAATCACCAGCGGCCTGCCGACGAAACCGCCCAGGCCGAACGCCCAGAAAGCCGGGTTAATCTGAGGCAGATGACGCAAACGCTGGCGGAAAAAATCGCCGTTAGGGGTGTGGGCAGGTTGAAGGTCGCGTTCAGCTGCGCGCGCGGGTGCTGCCAGTAAAAAGTCTCGCCGTGTGATCGTGTTCCGCTGCATACCTTATTCGTTCGCTGTTGGACGGATAAAACAAAATCCTATTCTACGATAGGTGGGGTATTCTGTGCCAGTTCGGGAACGTTTGCCCGGCCTGGCGCTCACTCGCGCCAGATCAAGGCCGGGCAAAAAGCCGTCATCACCGAAACGTAATGAGTTTTGTTAGGAATGTTCCGGGGATAGGGGGAAAAGAAGAGATAAGGCCGTAGAGTCTGGCCTAACGCCGGGCGACTGCTGCTTCGACGCACTTCGCGCCGCTGCTGCCCACAATCGTCCCATGACGCACACCCGCCGGGATAGTCACCCGGTCGCCAGATTTCATGATGATACGATGGTTGCTGTCCGGCAGGGTGATTTCCAGGGTGCCTTCGATCACGTACAGCACTTTGTCGTAGCCGTGCGTGCGAACGCCGTAGCGGTGATTGGGCATGTTAACCCACATATAAGGCCGCAGCCCCTCTTTTTTCATCTGACGGGTGATAGTCGAAAAGGTTGGGTGTTCGCTGCCGCTCCATCGCTGCAAACGAACGGTGGCTTGATTGATGTTCATTCAACTCCCTCTACAATTGGTTTTTAGTGCAGGGCTAAACCCTTTGCAAGCGCCTTTCTAACTGAAGGCCAACAATACTTCGGCAAGTTTAGCTTAATACCAGCGCGCCATTTTAACCTATAAGAATCGGTTTTTGCAACATCCAACATGGTTCATGAACATAACGCAAATTTCCTCGGTGGTCAACATAGTGCCAGCGGCCTTCATCCTCGGCATATACGCGGTAGCCCAGGCGCTCGTACAGGCGGCGGGCGGCGGGGTTATCTTTGGCGACCGAAATCAGCGCCCCGATGTGGCCGCGCTGGCCGATGACAGCCTCGGCATATGACAGCAGCCGTGTGCCGATGCCCTGCCCGCGAAACATCTCCATAACGCGGAACGAGTACAGATAAGCGCGTTTAACGGGGCCGTCTTCGGGACGGGCGAACTGGACGAAAAGACAGCCGATGGGGAACTGGTTGCAGTCGGCGACCAGAATCGACCGGCGGCCAAGCTGCTGTTCGCGGAAGGCGCGTTGGAACAGGTGGCGGAAATGCGCGTACTGGCCGTACCATTCCAGTTTAGGCAGGTCGTGCCGGGTGGCCGCGCGCAGGGTGATGGGCAGCGGCACGATGATCGAGGTCGGTTCAAGCGCGGTCATGGCCGTCTTTTGCCTCCAGCAGTTGTTGGAGCAGCCGGTTTTCATCGGCATCGGTCAGGGTTTCGCCGTCCAGCCGCGCCTGGCGCAGCCGGTTTAGAATCTCGCTGTAACGTGGGCCGGGCTTCAAGCCCAGTTTTTGCAGATGGTGGCCGTTGATGCCGGGCTGTATAAACCGCCACTCGATCACATATCGGCGAATGCGCTGGCCGACGAGCGGATTTTCGGCCAGCAACCAGGCGGCCAGGCAGGCTGTTTCGGAAGCCGGCTTAAGGATGGCGGTGATCTGGCTGGGGCGCATATCTGGCTGCGCCAGTTCGTCGGCCTGCTGAACCAGGCGCGCGGCTTCTAGCAGCGAATTTGCCATCCCTCGTCCAAAGAGCAGCCGCTCCAGCAGGGAAGGCAGCTTGATGACCGAAACGCCGGCGGCGATGATATGCCAGTACAGGACGGCCATGTCCAGTTCCGGCATCGGCCAGGGCCAATCCTGCGCCGCGCGCGCCCGCTGCAAGGCCGAAATAACGTCCCTGGATAAAACAAAAGCCGGATGGATGGCCGCCAGCGCGCCGCGTTCCTGCAAGGCCAGCAGGCCGTTTTCGGGTTCGGTTTCCCGAAGCAGCAGGGTTAATTCGTTGCGGATGCGCTCGCCGGTGATGCGCCCCAGCATGGGCAGCGCCCCGGCGATCAGTTCGGCGGTGCGCGGCTCGATGGTGAAATCCAGCCGCTGCTGGAAGCGGACGGCGCGCAGGATGCGGGTCGGGTCGTCCACAAAACTTAAACTGTGAAGAACACGAATCTGCCGCGCCTGGAGATCGTTCAGGCCGCCGTAATAATCCAGGACACGCCCGGAGGCCGCCGCCGGGCTGAGCTGCACCGCCATCGCGTTGATGGTGAAATCGCGCCGCTGCAAGTCCAGTTTGATCGAACTGTTGTAGACGGTCGGCAGGGCGGTGGGATGTTCGTAAAACTCGTTGCGGGAGGTGGCGAAGTCTATATGGTCGGGCAGCAGGCGCGCGTCCAGGTGCAGGGCCGCCGCTACCTGCTCATCGAGCTTCCACTTGGCCGTTCCGAACGGGCGAAAGCTGCTGATCCGCCCTCCCAGATGCTTTTGGAGCAGCTCGGTCAGGCGGATGGCGTCGCCTTCGGCCACGAAGTCTATGTCCAGGTTGCGGCGGTAAAGCAGCAGATCGCGGACGATGCCGCCGACCAGATACAGGCTTATGCCGGATTCCTGAGCAAGGGCAGCGATGGTGTTAATCAGCACCGCAATCGCCCTGCCCAGGACGCTTTCAATCTGGCCGCCGGAGACGATTTTATCCTGGGGATAGGCGGGGGGGTGCGTTTGCGCCCAGTGGTTAATCAGGTCGGTGCGCGTGACGATGCCGATCAAAGCGCCGGAATCGCCGATGACCGGAATCTGCCCCCAGCCGCTTTCAATCAAACGCTGTTCAAAAACCGTCACCGAGTCGTCCGGGCGCAGCGTGACCGTGCCGGCGTTCATGATGTCCCGCGCCGTCAGATTGCCCAGGCCGTGTTCGATGGCGCGATCCATATCCCGGCGGGTGAGCAGGCCGACTACCTGGCCGCCATCGAGAACCGGATAACCTTCGTGGCCGATGCGGCGCAGGGGGCGGATGATCTCGTTAATGCGCTGCCCGGCATTAACAGTGTTAACGCCATAAGACATCAGATCGGCGACACGTTTGGTCGGCTGGGTGTGGGCTTCGATTTCTCGCCACAGCAAGGCCACTGTGTCGGCCAGGTTTTTGTCGGTGATGGTGGCGGCGGCGGCGCGATGATGCCCCCCGCCGCCGAACAAACGGGCAATTTCGCCCACATCCAGCGCGCTGACGGTAGAGCGGCAGACCAGCTGGATGCCGCCGGGCATGGCTACGGCGACAAACAGCGCCGCCGGGTCAAGCGTATCGCGCAGACGGTGAACGACGCTGCTGATTTCGGCGATATACCGGTCAACTTCTACCGCGCTGACGATAACCACATGGCCTTCCACAGAGCGGCTTTCGGCGGCTTTAATCAGGCTGTCGAACAGCGCCTGCTGTGTTTCGTTAAGCGGTGGGAACAAAAAACGCCGGATGGTATCCAGCGAAGCCTGCTGCTCCAGAAGCCAGGTGGCGGCGCGCAGGTCGCGCGGGGTGGTCGTGCCGTAAACCAGGGAGCCGGTATCTTCGTAGATGCCCAGCGCCAGCAGGGTGGCTTCCAGCGGGTTGAGCGGGATGTGCTGCTCGCGGATTTGTTCGACCAGCAGGGTTGTGGTCGCGCCGACCGGCTCGAATTTGAAGGTCTGATGCGGCTGGAGGTCACGCGCCAGGGGATGGTGGTCAACCATGTGTGTGGGCGTGTCGGGCGGCAGGCCGCGCAGTTGGATAGGCCGCTGCGTATCCACAACGATCAGCTTTCGTGCGGAGCCGGCGCGCACATCGCGCTGGCGGACGAACGGCAGGCCGTTCTGGTAGAGCGTAACAAAACGGGCAACATTCTGATTCAGCCGTTCCGGGAGGACGGGAATGGCCTCCGGGTAGAGTTTATGAGCGGCCAGCGCGGCGGCGATGGCGTCGAAGTCGGCGTTTTCGTGCGTGACGATGAATTCCATCCGGTTGACGGCGGTGGGGGTTTATCTGCCCCAACTGCGCGATTCTCCTTACTCGCCGCCAAGCATACGCCGAAACTCAGCGATTTGCAATCGGCCAGCCCGACGGCGTGAAGGTGATGTTCAAACCCGGCGCGGCCTGATAACCGATAGGAACGGTGTACAGATCAACCAGATTGGCCGCGCCGGCGCGCTCTGCCCAGGCCGCGCGTTCGTCCGGGGTCTTCCAAACGATCAAAGCCAGGTGAATCTGCCCGGTTTCCAGGGCGCTGTTGAGCGCCTCAGCAGTCATCTGGGCCGGCTGAGTCCCGATGCGAGCGGCTTGCAGCGCCGCTGCTGCCTGTGCCGCGCCCGGCGCGAACGTATAAGCCAGATTCAGATTAATCCCATCCGGCCAGCCGGCGTTCGCCAGTTCGACGCGCCGTGCAGTCACGGAGGGGATCGCCAGCGGTTCGGCAGCTGTGCCGGGTGCTGCCAGCGCCGCCAGCACGTCTGCCGGGTCGAGGCTGTGCCGCAGCACAGCGGCCAGTTCTTCCTGCTGCACTGCCGCCGGGTTGATGAGCAGTGCGACATGCTGCAATATGGGGGAACGCTGGCCGCCGGGAAGATCGCCAAAAGCGGCCAGGATGTCGTAACGGCGGCCCAGGTCATCCGGGTGCGGCGGGTCCGCCAACTGCTCCACTTGGGTGGAGGCTTCGATCAGCGGCAGATCGGCTACCAGGCCGGCAGTATTGGCGGCCAGCGCATAGCGAATGATGCCCGGCGGCGAGGATGGCTCGACAGCCGCCGGCGCGGCCTCGGTGGGGGCAGGGGGTTGAGTTTCTTCAGCCGGGATGTCTACCGGAAAGGGCGTTGGCTGTGGGCCGCAGCCCGCCAGCAGCCCGATTACAACCGGCAGCCAGCCGACCACAGCCATCCATCCAGGGGGCCGCATGATGGTGAGCGTCCTTAACCGGGCAGCCAGGGGCCGACCAGTCCGCGCTGGAACATGCTGGTTGAGGTGGCGGCGTTAAAAAAGCTGAGGATGGCAAAAGCGACCGCCGCCGCGCGATCGTCGCGCCCGCGCAGCATGGTATACAGGCCGGGCATGATAATCACCAGCCAGGACATATAGATAAAATACACCCCGACTCGCTCCACCCGCAGCCCTTGAAGCGCCATGACAATCCCAACCAGCGTGGTGATGCCGGCCAGGATGGCGCTGGTCGCCACTGCCCCCCAAAAATTGCCCGAAATGGACTGGCTGCGGGCGGCCATCATCGCGGCCCAGATGCCGAGAATGATGGAGTAAAAAATGTGCATGTTAAAGAGAATAGCGTGGATGTCATTGAGCTGCATTTCAGGTCACTTTATGTTTGCGTAAAGCCAGAACAAAAGTTGCCCCTTCGTTAAGGCGGCTTTTGACGCCGATGCGCCCATTGTGTTTTTCGATGATTGTTTTAGCAATCGCCAGCCCCAGCCCCGTACCGGGGTAGCGCCGCGTTATGCCGCCGTCCACCTGGTAAAAGCGGCGGAAAATCTTCTGGTGATCGGCAGGCGCGATGCCGATGCCGTAGTCGCGCACCAGCACCTGTACCATCGCGCCGTCGGTGTCTTGCAGCGAAATTTCGACTTTTTCGCCGCCGGCGCCGAATTTGAGGGCGTTATCCAGAATTTTTTCAAGTGCCTCGCCGATCAAAGGCGGGTCGCCCAGCACCGGCGGCAGGTCTGCGGGCAGGTCAGTGATAATCCGCAGCCCGGCGGCCTCGGCTCGCTGGCGATACCGTTCCACCACCTCGACGACAATCTGGGCCAAGTCAACCGGCTGGTAATCAAAAGTCCGGCTTTCCAGGTCTTTAACCGAAACAATGTCCTGCACCAGATCGGCCAGTTTTTGCGCCTTGTCGGTAATTTCTACCAGCGCATCCTGCTGCTGGTGGTTTAAGGCCCCGAAAGCTTCATCCGTCAGCAGGCTGGCGTAACCCAGCACCGAAATCAGCGGCGTTCGCAGCTCGTGCGAGACGTTCTGGATAAATTCGTCTTTGGCCCGGTCGGCTTCCTGGAGTTCCTGGTAGGCGCTTTCCAACGAGTGATACAGGCGGGCGTTTTCGGCGGCGCTGCTGACCACATTGGCGATGCCCTGCGCCAGATGAATCTCGTCGCCGTCGAACAGACGGTCGTCCTGGTCAACCAGTTTGACGATGCCGATGGCCTGGCCGCGCTCCAACAGCGGCACCATCAGGCAGGATCGCCCGCCGCGCCGGGCGATCCATTCGGCTTCCGCCGGGTCGTCGGCCAGCTCGCTAAAAACCATCGTCCGCCCCCGGCATTCGTTGATGACTGCCCGCATGGTGGGATATTTTTCGATGGGGAAAGTCAGCCGGGGGTGCGCCGTCCATTCGGCAAAACCGCGTTCGGCGATGAGCAGCGTGAAATCGTTGCCGGGCATCCAGGCGCTTAACGTCACCCAACAGGTTTTTCCGATAGTCATCAGCCGGTCAACCAGCCTGGACAGCGCCAGCTCGTCGGCGGTTATCAGCGAATCGCCGCTTGGCAAAGCCGCCTGCCACTCCTGCGCCAGGGCGTTCACACGGTCGGCGTCGTCATCGGTAAAGGGCGCGTCAGCATCCATGCTGTACAGGTCGGCCAGGCCGACAATCGCGCCGTTAATCCAGATCGGTACGACCAGCATATGTGTCATGCCGATTTCTTCCAGGCTGGCGCGCCGTTCGCTGTCCAGGTTGTTTTCCTGGATGGACGCGATAACCGGCAGACCGGATGACAGCGCGGCGCGGTTCATCGGCTCGTCATCCAGGGCGCGGCGCGGGGCATCGGGCGCCGACCACGTGATGTCGCACACTTCGGCCTGGGTTTCCAGGCGGTTTTTGGGGGCATTCCAGGTCATGATCGTGCAGCGCGCCACATCCAGGCCGTCGGCCACGCTGCGGGCGATGCTTTCCAACACCTGAGCGAACTGGAGCGTGGAGGAGGCCGCGCCGCTGGCTTTAAGCAGCATACCCAGCTCCCGCACCCGCCGCTGCGATTCATCAAACAACCGGGCGTTAACCACCGAAATCGTCGCCGTCCCGGCCATGCTTTCCAACAGCCTGAGGTCGTCGCTGTCAAAGGGGCGGTTGTTGGACTTGTTGACCACCTCGATCACGCCGATCACACGGTCGGCATTCACCAGCGGGACGGCGATCAGCGACCGGGTTTGCAGGCCGGTTCGTTCGTCCACGCCGCGATAAAAACGCGGGTCTTCGGCGATGTCGGCCACCAGCTGGGGTTGAGCTTCGCGGGCGACCCAGCCGACGACACCTTCACCCAGCGGCACGCGCAGCCCTTGCAGGATGTCCGCCGCCGAACCGACTGCCGCGACGGCGATGAGTTCATCGGCGTTATCGCGGTTAAGCAGAAACAGCGAAGCGCCCTGGGCCTCGACGACTTCCATCGCCGCTTTCAGGATGTTCTGAAGGGTTTCGTGCAGCGATAGATTGGAAGCGATGATGTGAGCGGCGCGGTTAAGCGCGCTGAGGTGGCTGGTCTGGCGCTCCAGTTCGTCCTCGCGCTGTTTTTGCTGGGTCATATCGGTCAGCACGATGACCTGGTTATTGCTGCCGTCCCCCTGTGCCCGCGAACGGGTTAACCAAACCGGAATCACCCGGTTTTCGCGGGTGACGAGCCGCTGGTCAAACTTCATGGTCGTGATGCCCTCACGCAGCAGACCGACCATCACTTCGGCACGGTCATCCGGGTGGAACAGCTCCCCCACCGAACGGCCTTCCAGATAACCGCGCGGGTAATTGGTTATTCGCAGCAGACGCCGGTTCACGTATTTGATGATTCCTCTGGCGTCAATGACGACCAGGCCGTCGCTCATGGTATCCAGGATCATCTCCCGGAAGGACTGCTCCTGCTGCATATCCCGCTCGCGCTGGGTGAGGTTGATAATCAGGCGCGAATAATCGAGCGCGATGGCTGCCTGGCTGCCCAGGGAAGCCAGAATTTGCTGGGCGCGGAGCGGTTCGATATTATGCGGCTGCGGGCTGCCCAACACCATCACCCCGGCAGCCCTGCCGGCGATGGTCAGTGGGACAATGGTCAGATAACCGATTCGCAGGCCGCGGGCGGCCTCCAAAACCGGGCGCGTGGCCGCATATTCCCCCAGCCGCTCCACCGGGATATTCACCAGCATTTGCCGGGTGATGAGCGTAGAACAGAACGGGTTATCCGCCTGCTGCATGGGGAAATGTGGGGCGGGCTGGCCGGTACTGGCCGCCAGCAGGAAAGCCGTCTCCGCCCGCGACCCGCTGGTCGTGACCAGAATCCGGCTTTTGAGCGCATTGTCCTCGCTGTCCAGCGCCAGCAGCCAGACCAGATTGCAGGGTAAAATCGTCAGCGCGGAATGGGCCACTTCTTCCAGAAGGCGCTGCACATCCACCGACGAATGCGGCGAAGTCGCCAGCGCCGTTTCGACCCGGCGAACCAGATCGGTCAGATTGATGGGTTTGGTGATGTAATCCACTGCGCCGGCCATCAATCCTTCGGAGCGCGCGTCGCTGGGGTTTTTGGCCGTTACCAGGATAACGGGGATGCCTGCCGTCCGGGGGTTGGCTTTAAGCCGGCGGCAGGTTTCGATGCCGTCCATTTTGGGCATCATCACATCCAGTAGGATTAAATCCGGCAGCTGGTTTTCGGCAGCTTCCAGCGCCTGAAAGCTGCTGGTTACACCAATCGTCTCGAAATTATGGTTTTCCAACCAGTCTTTAAGGAGTTCCACCGTATCGGGAATGTCATCCACAATCAAAATGCGCCCGCGCGAATTTTCGCCGTTCAACATATCACAGCCTGACTGCTTGCTGATGGGATTAATCACAACCTGCCATTATAGAGGATTGAAATTACACGCGCCAAAAGGAGTTTCGTGTTTTTGTTAACGCGGCGATGATTCCGGGCTAGAATCAGGTTAAGAAACAAAAAAGTCGGGGATAATCCCCGACCTGTCGGCTCGATTATGGCGGCCTGTTCCCTACAGGAAAAACGTCTGGGTGACAAGCGCAAAAATTAACCACACGGCGACGGTGAGGTTGGCGATCAACAGCCCTTGAATCTGAAGCCCGCCGCTGATTTCAACCGCTTCGCCGCCGCGCATGTCGGTCTGCGGGCGGAACAACATGCTGACCGGGATGCTCGCCAGCAGCACCAGCCCCAGCCAGAGCGGAAAAGCCCCCTGGATAATGGCCGCCAGCAGGCAGACGCCGGCCAATCCAATTGAAAGGTACATCACGCGCCGGGTATTGTTCTGTCCCAGGACGATGGCGGTATTAAACAGCCCGGCGGCTTTGTCCATCTCAAAATCCCGAAGCTGGTTGTAAAGCTGGCCGTAGACGGAAATCAGCGTCACGCTGGCGGCCACGAACCAGACGATGCCGGGCTGCGTGTGGTAGGTAAAATACCCCGCCAGCAGCAGCAGGCCGCTCAACATCAAAGAATGCGAGACGACATCCGTCACCGGCCAGGCTTTCAGCCGGACGGGACGCCACGAATACAGGTGCGACAGCAGCAGCGTGGCGATGCCGATCAGCAGCGCCCACACGCCGCCCAGGGCGTACAGGATGAGGGTGAGCGCGGCGACGATGCGGCAGGCCGCATAACCGATGCGCGTCCCGATTTCGCCGGTCGAGATCGGATTGCGTGCCGCGCGGGCCGGGTCACGCGCATCGTCGGGGGCGTCTTCGATGTCGTTAATCATAAACGCATAAGCGACGGCCAGAACGTTGGCAGCCGTTACCGCCAGCAGACGCCAGTCCAGCAGAATGTTATTGGGGCGAGTCGCCAGCAGACCGCCGAGGATCGTCAGCGGAATGACAAACGGTACGTATTCTTTCCAGCGGGTCAGCCGGACGAGGCCGCGAAGCTGCGCCCAGATGGGTGATGTGTTCAAAGTTGCTCCTCCTGGTCGTGTTGGCACAGACCAAAAAAGATAACACGGAAACCGGCCATAAGCTACGCCGAAACGTAGAAGAAGCGTCGGTTGGCAAGTTAAAGCCGCCGGGGTAAGATGCTGGTATGCGACACGCTGTTTCCCTGTTGACACTTTTTTGGCTGGCCGCCTGCGGTTTTACCCACGCCGAGGAGCGCCCGCTGCCGACGGCGACGGCTTTTGTTTTACCCCAGACGACGCCAGTTCCCACCCTCGACCGCGCTTTCCACCCGGTTGCCACGCTGCCCCCAACGGCAGCGCCGCCGCCCTCCACCTGCCCGCAAGATCAAAGCCGAACCCGGCACACCGTCAGCGCCGAAATAGATTATCTGAACCGGCTGGTTGCGGTTCGGCAGCAGGTAGATTACCCTAACCGCGCCGGAGCGGGGCTGTCGCAGGTGGTGTTAAACATCAAACCGAATGCCGCGCCGGGGATTTTTACGCTGGATGGGCTGCGCGTGAATGGCGCAGAAGCAGCGGCGCAGCTCAACGGGCAGCGGCTGACCATCGAACTGGAGCCGCCGCTGAAACCGGGTTGCAGCCTGACGATTGAACTCAACTTTGGGTTGCGGTTGATGCCGATTGACCCGGCGGGCCGAAACGCTTACCGGGGCTACCTGGGCTACAGCCCGCGCCAGATGAACCTGGGACACTGGCTGGCGACGGTGGCGACCCGCGCTAGGGGCGAGTGGATTACGCGGGAAGATAATTCCATCGGCGAACAGGATGTGCTGGGTGAAGCCGATTGGGATGTGACACTGGCGGTCAAAAACGCGCCGGAAGGGCTGCGGGTGGCCGCGCCGGGCGTGATACAGGACAATCAACCCGGACACTGGCGGCTGACACTGGAGCGCGCCCGCGATTTCAGCCTCAGTCTGAGCGATGCGTTCCAGGTTTCCGGCCAGCGCACAGCGGGCGGTGTCAAAGTCGAGCTTTATGCTTTTGAGGACGCGCGCATCCAGACACAGATGGGTGTGCTGGACAGCGCGGCCTTCGCGCTGGATACCGCCGTAAAAAGCCTGGAGATGTACGCCGACCTGTTCGGCGCGTACCCTTACGAGCGGCTGGTTGTGGTGCAGGGCGATTTCCCCGACGGGATGGAGTTCAGCGGAATCGTATTCGTCGGGGGCGAGTATTTCCTGCGATTTAACGGCCCGACCTCATATCTGATGATTATCACGGCCCACGAGATTTCGCACCAGTGGTGGTACAACAAGGTCGCCAACGACCAGGCGCTTGACCCTTGGCTGGACGAGGCGCTGGCGACTTACTGCGAATACATCTTTATCGAGGAGTTTTATCCCGCCCTCAAGGACTGGTGGTGGGAGTTCCGGGTGAACCGGCTGTCCCCGGAGGGTTTCGTAGACAGCACCGTTTATGAGTTTCCGTCCCGGCGGGCGTACATCAATGCCGTATATTTGCGCGGGACGCGAATGCTCCATGATCTGCGCGCCGATCTGGGGACGGACACCTTTTTCGACTGGTTGCGCCGGTATGCCGAGGTTGGGTCGGGGCGGGTGATGACGCCGGAGCGGTTTTGGGTGCTGCTGACGCCGGAGCAGTTGGCGGCTACCCAGGCCACCCGCGACCGCTACCTGCGCCAGCCGCAGATCGTGGTAATCGCGCCGGAAGATTTTTAGGCCGGTCAAGCGGCGCACTGGGCATGAGATCGCTGCCGCTACAGCAGCCCTGCTCTCCAGGCGTCCGGCACGCGGTCGGTGTAGGCGATGGACTGCGCGCCCAGGAAAACGGCTAAGTATCTATCCGTAAACCGATTGATCTGATAGCAGAACAGT
>JAPKMO010000108.1 GCA_026645945.1 Anaerolineae bacterium | reverse complement strand
GGTGATAACCTGCCAACCGCTTAACAGGTGAATCTGGAAGTTCAGCGGCAGGTAGACCAGGACAAAATGCGCCAGGAACCAGGCCATGATGAACAGATGTGTATCGTCGCGCTCGCGCCAGGGCGTTTTGATGTCCAGCGCCCAGATCGCCAGCAGCCAGGCCAGCCCCATCAAAATCGGCAGGTGGAGCGGGTTAGGCGTCCACGCGCCGGCGTTGTCGAACTGGGACAGGACGCCGCGCCATACGTCATCGGCGGTGGTGATGAGGAAGGCTTGCAGCGCCGGCCACACCGATACCAGCACGATGATTAGACCGGTTTTGAACAGGTAGATCGGGAATTTGCGGTCGCGCAGCCACAGGAACAGGCCGTAAAGACCGATCACCCCATAGATGGTGAACATATCGTAGGAGTGCTGCAAGCTCAGCAGCAGCGTCACGGCGGCGGCGGCCCAGGCATAATGCAGGTTTTTGGAACGCTGCCCCAGCAGCACCAGCGTAAAAATGACCGTAATCAGGCCGGTGGCGATGGTGAAATGGGCAAAACCCATGATGGTATAAAAGGTGTTCGGTTCGGCGGTATACAGATCAAACGGGAAAATCGGCAGGTTGGCGGCGTACTTACCGACAATCCATATCCAGCCGAACCCAGATGCCAGAACCGCCAGCAGGAAGGCAGTAAAACGTTTGGCGCGGCTGTTGAAAATCACGCCGCAAAAAACGTAAATGGCCGCCATCGTAAAAGCCCCGGCCAGCAGCCGCGTGATCTGGTACAGCGTGATGTAACTCAGGCCGGTCAGCGCCTCGATGCGCCCCAGCGTCCACCATAAAAAGTTGAACAGCAGCGGCGTGCTGGACTCCGGCGTGAACTGGTTGGGAACCAGCACCAGCGACCGGGACTCGCGCATCCACGAAAAATACTGGGCATGGTCGGGGATGTTGACGACCACACCGATGAACTCGGTTTCCGGCGGCGCGATGCGGTGGGCGTAAAAATAGGGTATCCCCGTCAAAACCAGGATGACCAGAATGACCGCGCCGACCAGCAGCCATTCACGAACGGTAAAAAGGGCGCTCGACTGCGCGCGGGCATCTGTGACCATAACACAACCCCTCCCCTCTCTTTATTCTATTCCCCTTCAGTATAAGCCATCAGCCCCGCCCGGACCGGCTGACAGACTCGATCATATTCAGCAGGTGGTGGGCGATCACCCCCCAATCGTACTCACGCTCGACCAGCGCGCGGCCTGCTTCGGCCAGCCGGGCGCGGCGCTCACCGTCCTCGAACAACTGGCAGATGGTTTCCACCATCTGCGCGGGTGTATCGGCGATCAGAATATCCTCGCCGGGATGAACGTTCAGCCCTTCCGCGCCTTTGCGGGTCGAAACCACTGGTACGCCCAGCGCCATCGCCTCCAATATCTTCAGGCGCGTGCCGCTGCCCACCCGCAGCGGCACAACCAGCAGCCAGCTTTTCTGGATGGCGGGCGCGATTTCTGGCAGATAACCGGCGAAGGTGACGCCCGGCTGCGCGGCCAGATGGCTTACGTCCACCTGCCCAGTGCCGCCGGTGACAACAAAACGCGCTTTCAGCGTCCGCGCGCGGATCAGCGGCCATACCTCGCGGATGAAATAGTCCACCGCGTCATAATTGGCGTGGTACGTCACCGCGCCGGTGTAAATTAGCGTGTAAGGCTCCGGTTCAATCGCCGGATTGGGGCGGTTAATTTTGGTGTCTATGCCGTTTGGGATGACTTCGATGCGCGCCCCCGCCGGAGCAAACGCCCGGATGTAATCCCGCTCCGCTTCGGAAACTACCGTCACCGCCGCGCCGCGCCGCATCGCGCGCAGGAGCGCGTTCTGGAGTTTGCCCAGGGTCAGCCATGCCC
Organism: Anaerolineae bacterium; assembly: GCA_026645945.1. Lineage (GTDB taxonomy): Bacteria > Chloroflexota > Anaerolineae > Aggregatilineales > Phototrophicaceae > CFX2. The sequence continues at coordinate 12,613 of JAPKMO010000108.1, read as the reverse complement.
GCAGCCGACCGCTCCAGCCGGCGGCACGATTCACCCGGTCATAAAAACTGGTGACTTCCGGCGTCTCTAAAACTGCCGGCAGGCGCGGCAAAACCGACAGATAACGCATGGTCTGGATTTCGGAGGCGATCACCACATCCACCGGCGGCACGCCGCCCGCCGCTGCGGCGGCGCGTTCGGCCATTGCCGGGCTGTACACGTCCACCAGCGAACGCGGCCAGCGCGAAAAATAACCCAGCAGGGCTTTTAACGCGCCGGGGTTGTAAGTGGGTTTGGGCAGGGCTTCGACATGCGCGCAGAAGCCGCGCAGATGTTCGATGCGTTCCGGCGCAGCGTCCCCGGCCTCCGCAAACGACAGCAGCGTAACGCGGTGTTCGCGGGCCAGGTGGCGCAGCAGGTTATAGATGCGCTGTTTCGAGCCGTTGTCCGCCGGGTAGGGCCACCACCAAGACAAAAATAGGATATGCGCCATTGGTCAGACGGCCATCGGGCCGAAGCGCCCCAGCGAAAAATCCTTGATCGCCCGCAGCATGATATGGCGCAGCGGGCGTTTTTCGTGCCAGCGGGCATACACCGACCAGCTAACGATCATGCGGGCGTATTCGATCAGCGTGAACATCAGCGGGCGCAGGCCGGCGCGCGTGCGCCTGAGGAACAACAGCCGGTTGCGCGTCATGTAATAATGCGCGCGCGGTGAGGACGCCCGGCTTTCAATCGAAATTTTATGCCATAACATCGCCATCGGCACGTGAACGATTCGGTATCCCGCGCGGCTGGCTCGCACGCACCATTCGGTTTCTTCATAATACATAAAAAATTTTTCGTCCAGCAGCCCGGCGCGCTCCCAGGTTTCGCGGCGCGCCAGCAGGCAGCAGCCGGTCACAAAATCCACTGGACGCGGGCTGAGGCCGAACTGGGCTTTATCTTCTTCGTTCAGGCCGATCATGTAAGTTGTGCCGCGCGCCCAGTCAATCGCGCCGCCCGCCGACCAGATGATGTCCGGGGCGCTGTAATAATAAATCATCGGGCCGCTCACGCCGATGTCCGGGTCGGCCTCCATGACCTCGATCATAACATCCAGCATGTCGGGCGCGGCGACCGTATCGTTATTGAGCAGCATCACGTAATCCGCGCCATGCTGGAGCGCGTACCGGATGCCCACGTTGTTGCCGCCGGTAAAACCCAGGTTCGCCCCGGTTTCGATCAGTTTGACGTTCGGGTGTGCCGCCCGAACCGCCTCAACCGAACCATCGGACGAGTGATTATCCACCACGATCACGGTAACGTTCGGATAGGTGAGGTGTTCCAGGGAGCGCAGACAGGCGAGGGTGTCCTCGCATCCATTGTAGTTTAAGACGATGATACTGACAGCGGGTTTCATACCAGCACCGGCGTTATTCAAACGCAGTTAAAACCTTTAAGTGCCTTCATCCTAGAAAATTCAGCCTTGCAATCGGCTAAACGGCAGCGCGCCATGCATGGTACGTTAGGACTAAAATTTCCCGCAGGGCGCAAAAATTGCTGCGGTCTAGTTTTCTTCAGCTTTTGCCGGTTGGGATATGCTACAATGAACCTAATGGATAAACGGAAAGAATGAGCCGGATAGACAGTGAGGCTTTAGCCCACTGGCAGCGGGCTGAAGCCCGCTGTCTGGTGGGTTTATGGATAAAAGTACATAAACCAGCTTAATTTGCTTGCTGGCAGTGGGCTTGCTGGCAGTGGGCTTGCTGGCAGTGGGCTTGCTGGCAGTGGGCTTGCTGGCAGTGGGCTTAAGCCCACTGTCTCATCTTGCTGATGTGCCAGGTCGGCCATTAAACAACCGAGGAGAGATCGAGTGCCTACGACGGAAGACTTGCAGGCCCGCATAACCGAACTGGAAGAGGCACAGCGGAACGCCGCGCTCCTGTTTCAGATCAACCGTGACCTGAACACCGCCCGCGACCTGAACCAGGTCTTTCAGATCATCGTCCGTCCGGCCATCGAAAATCATGCTTCTAGCGCCGTCCTGGGCGCTTTTTACCCCGGCGATTCCGGCATGGTGCAGATCATTGGCAGTTGGCAGCGCGAGGGTGATGAACAACTGCCGGTCGGCATCAGCCTGCCGGCTGCCGAGTTCCCGTTTAATCACATCTGGCTCAATCATCCCGGCGAAACACTGCTGATTTCGGACATCGCCGCCGACGAACGCCTGGACGAAACCACCCGGCGGCGCGCGCTGGCGACCGGCATCCAGGCAGCCGCCGCAATACCGCTGGCGCGTGCTGGTCGTTGGGTGGGTATCATCCTGTTGGGTTGGAAGGATGGGCGCGGCTTCGCCCCGCATGAAAAAAGCTTCTACGAAACGCTGCCCTTCCTGGTGACGCCCATCATCGAAAACCGGCTGCTGGTCAACCACCTGGAACGCCTGGTGAGCGAACGCACCCAGGATTTGATGACTTTTCTGGCGCTGGTGGAAAACGCCGCCGAAGCGGTCATGACCTGTGACATGGATGGCCGCATCAACTACGCCAACCCCGCCAGCTACCGGCTGTACGGCTACGACGCCGAAAAACGCGAGCTGCTGGAACTGTCCCCCGAAGACCTGACGCCCGATGACGAACTGCCCCGGCTTCAGCAGGAGGTTTTCGCCGCTGCCGCTTTCGGCGGCAGGTGGGAGGGGGAAATCCGGCAGCGGCGCAAAGACGGCCATATCCTTACCGTTTACGCCAGCGTATTTAACATCTATGACGACACCGGGCAGCCGGTGGTGAGGGCAACCATCACACGCGACATCACCCAACGCAAGCAAACGGAGGAGGCCCTGCGTGAAAGCGAGGAACGCTTCCGGCGTATTGTGGAGGCGCTGCCTGTCGGCCTGCACCTGTACCAGCTTGATGACCGGGAGCGGCTGATTTTCCTCGGCGCGAACTCGGCAGCCGACCAGATATTAGGCGTGGACAACAGCCGTTACATCGGCCTGCCCATCGAGCAGGCGTTCCCGCCCCTGGCACAGACCGAAATCCCCGACCGCTACCGCCAGGCCGCCCGCGATGGTCTGATGTGGCAGACCGATCAGGTAATGTACGAGGATGAGACAATCAGCGGCGCGTACAAAGTGTACGTTTTCCAAAGCGCGCCGGGCAGCGCGGTGGTCGCTTTCCTGGACGTGACCGAACGGATGCAGACCGAACAGGAGCGCGAGCGCCTCCAGCAGCAGATCATCGAGGCGCAGCGCCAGGCCTTGCAGGAGCTTTCCACGCCCATTATCCCAGTGATGGAAGGTATCATCGTCATGCCGCTGGTGGGCGGCATTGATACCAACCGCTCCCGCGACCTGATGCGCTCCCTGCTGGAAGGCATCAGCCGCTACCAGGCCAAAGTTGCCATTCTGGACATCACCGGCGTGCCGCTGGTGGACAGCGGCGTAGCCCAACACCTCGACCGCACCATCCAGGCCGCCCGGCTGAAAGGCACGCGAACGCTCATCACCGGCGTGTCGGAAGCGGTGGCGGAAACCATCGTAGACCTGGGCATTGATTGGAGCGGCATCGAAACCTTAAGCAATCTGCAAACCGGGCTGATGGTCGCCCTGTGGTCGCTGGGTTTGCGAATCTACCGGGAAGCAAGGAAAGAAGACTGATGCTCAAACAATGGTTGGAAAATCGCCGCGAGGAACTGCTGGCGATCAGTCTGGCATTTGAACACGATCAGTCGGAGCCGCTGGATGACAGCGTGCTGTACCCGCTGCTGGAAACCACGTTGACCGCCGCCGGGCAGACGCTCGATGGCAAGGTCAACCCGACCCGCGCGGCGGTTAAAATCGCCCAACATGCCCAGGACGCGCGGCTGCCCCTGCCGGGTTTCATCCACAGCCTGGACGTTCTGCGGCGCGCGGCCCAATACCTGCTCGGCCAGGATGTACACGCCGCTGCCGACCAGCTGGCCTGGATGGGCGCGCTCAACGACCTGTTATTCCTCACCGCCCAGGTCGCGGCGACCATGCTCGGCAGCGGGACCGAAGCGGAACTGGCCGAGGAGCGCCACCGGCTGCGGGCGCTGGTGGATGCCCTGCCGGATTTTGTTTTTATGAAAGACCGCGACAGCCGTTTTTTGCTGTTAAACCGGGCGATGGCGCAGTTTATGGGGGCAGAAACGCCGCAGGAAATCATCGGCAAAGATGACTTCGACCTGTTCCCGGAGGTGCTGGCCGTCCAGTACCGCGCCGATGAAATGGAGATTATGCAGTCCGGCAGGGTTAAAACCGGCTACGAAGAACAAACGGTCACCCGTGAAGGCGAAATACGCTGGATGCAAAGCACCAAAGCGCCCTTACGTGACAGCAGCGGTAATGTGATCGGCGTGGTCGGCATGGTTCGGGACATCACCCAGATCAAACAGGCGCACGAGCGCGAGCGGCAGCAGCGGCAGATCATCGAGGCGCAGCAGCAGGCCATTTCCGAACTGTCCACGCCCATCATCCCCATCATGGATCGTATTATCGTCATGCCCCTGGTCGGGGGTATTGATACCGCCCGCGCGCGGGACATCATGCGTTCGCTGCTGGCTGGCATCGGCCAGTACCGCGCCCGCATCGCTATTTTAGACATCACCGGCGTGCCGGTGGTGGACAGCGGCGTGGCCCAGCACCTCGACCGCACCATCCAGGCCGCGCGGCTGAAAGGCGCGCAGACCATCGTCACCGGTGTATCCGATGCAGTGGCGGAAATCATCATCAACCTGGGCATAGACTGGAGCGGCGTCGAAACGGAGCGCGATCTGCAAACCGGGTTGGTAACGGCCTTAGAGCGCCTGGGCGTGCAGCTCACCCGGCGCGGAAAGCGAATGTAGGCGCTATGGATTCTCCCGGCAGCACCCAGAAATTAGAAAACCTGCTTTTGGTGGCCGTCCCGCGCGACCTGATGGACGACGAAGTGATCGAACTGCGGCGCGAAATCCTGCAAGCGATCCGCCGGCATGGGTCGCAGGTCGTCCTGCTGGATTTTTCGCGGGTGGACATCTGCGACAGTTTTTTTGGCCGTTTCATTTATACCACTTCCAAAATGGTCGAACTGATGGGCGCGAAGGTCATCATTTCCGGTTTGCAGGATGTGGTGATCGAAACGATGGTCGAACTCGGCATGACGCTGCCAGGCGTGGATGCCGTCCTTGACCTGGACGACGCGCTGGCGCTGAGCCGGTCGCTGTCCCGGCAGTACAACCATCTGAACGAAACTGCGCCGACGGGCGGCGACATCGCGGACGAGGAGTAGGGACGATGGCCGGGCAGTCGCGTAAAGACCAACTGCACTTCACCATCCAGCACGTGGCCGATGTTTCCACGTCGCGCCGCGCCGGGATGCAGATGGCGATCAACATGGGCTTCGCCCAGGCCGACGCGACCAAAATTGCCGTCGTCATCTCCGAACTGGCGCGTAACATCCTCATTTATGCCCGCACCGGGACGATCATCGTCAAGGAGCATCGCGGGCTGAACGGCAAACGCGGCATCAAAATCATCGCCGACGACAACGGGCCGGGCATCCCCTTCCTGGACAAAGCCCTGACCGAAGGTTATACCACCTCCGGCGGCCTGGGCTTGGGGTTATCGGGGTCAAAACGGCTGATGGATGAGTTTTACATCCATTCGGAAGTAGGCAAGGGGACGAACGTTACGGCGGTAAAATGGCTGAACAAATAAGCGCGGGGCTGCCGTCGGTTTCGATTCGGGTGTCTGATGATGCGCACGCCGTCCTGGCCGCGCAGCATGGGCGGGCGCTGGCGGCACGGCTGGGGTTTTCGGTCGTGGAGCAAACCGCCTGTTCGACGGCGATCCTGGAAATTGCCCGTAACATTGTTAAATATGCCGGCGCGGGCGAAGTGACGCTCCAGGCGGTTGAGGATGGCGAACGGGTGGGTATCATCGTGGTAGCCTGCGACAACGGCCCCGGCATCGCCGACGTTAACCTGGCGCTGCAAGACGGTTACTCGACCGGCGGCAGCCTGGGGCTGGGTTTGCCCGGCGCGCGCCGGCTGATGGATTCGTTCCAGATCGCCTCGCGCCCCGGCCAGGGAACGACCGTCGTCATGCAAAAATGGCGAAGCGCCGCTCCTGTCCAGGATCATCACGCAGCCGCCGGGGGCCGCCTGTGACCAAACCTGTGCCGTTTATCGAATGGGGCGCAGCCATGCTGCCGCAGCCGGGACAGCCGCTCTCCGGCGACGACTATCTGATTCACCCGCTGCCTGACGGCCTGCTGGTAGCCGTAATAGACGGCCTGGGACATGGGCCAAAAGCGGCGGTGGCCGCACAGGTGGCCGTCGAAACGCTGCGCCAGCACGCCCAGGCCAACCTGATCGAGTTAATGAACCGCTGCCATCAGGCTTTAACCGGCACGCGCGGCGCGGTCATCAGCCTGGCGGCCATCCATACCGGCAGCGCCGCCATGAACTGGCTCGGCGTGGGCAATGTGGCGGGGCTGCTGGTACGGGGCGGCGGCACGCGCCAGCATCTGGTGCTGCGCGGCGGCGTGGTCGGTTATCGCCTGCCGCCGCTGCGCGTGTTTTCGGAGGCGCTGCTGCCGGGCGATACCCTCATTTTCGCCACCGACGGCATTCGCAGCTCTTTTATACAGGATGTCCCGGCCAATTTGCCGCCGCAGGCTTTGGCAGAGGCGATACTGGCGAACCATAGCCGCCAGACCGACGATGCCACCGTCGTCGTGGGGCGGTACACCGCCTGAAAACGGCGCTCGAATCAAAAAGCGAACCGCGCCGGGTTCGCTCTTTGAGCCGGGTGCAGCAGGCTGGGCCTCAGCCTACCTTAACCACGTAGGTATTGGCGATTTTATCGTGCAACCCCTGGCGGTTGCTGTCCACAAATGCCCATAGCCAGCCGAGCATCATCAGCACCGAATTGATATAGTAACCGATGTAACGAATTACCGCGTCGCCGTCGGTCATCGGGCTGCCGTCGGTTTTGACCACGCGGATTTTCATCACCGATTTGCCGGGCGTCTGGCCGTTCTGGCGCGTCCAGAAGTACCAGTTGTAGGCCAGGCCGATGATAAAACTGATGCCGGCGCCCGGCTCGCGGAACGCGCCAAACAACAGCGCGCTAATCATGCCCTGGATGAGGCCGTCAATCAGGATGGCGACAAACCGTTCGCCCATTCCCGCCAGTTCGTAGGTCATGCTGTAATCTTTCACGGCTTGCGCTCCCTCTCTTGCGCGTGCGATTCTACATCTTTATACGCAGTATAGCGGAAAAAGTTACGCACACCAGAAGGCTAAAAGCCGCGCACCTGGTACATGAACCAGCCTAATCTGCATACTGGCAGCGGGCTTAGACAGTGGGCTTAGACAGTGGGCTTAAGCCCACTGTCAGAGGCAGGCGTTCTCATCTTGTTGATGTACTAACCGCCGTATTTCTGCTCGATGGCAGCGATTTCCGCTTCGGTGTTTTGCAGCAGCTTGCGCGTCATCTCCAGGCCGAACTGCTGGTCGGCAGGTTTGGCCGCCAGCGCGGCGATCTTCTGCCGGTAGAGCGACGCGGCGGCATACAGTTCGGTCAGTTTCTGGTTAACCTCCAGCGGGGCATCCGGCAGCAGCAGCGATTCTTCCGGGGCCGGCCCGTCATCGGGCGGCGGTTCCGGCGGCAGGGGGGGCAGCGGTTTTGACGCGGCAGGCGCGGCATTCGCCGAGGCGTTGGCGGCGGGGGCAGCGCCTTTCTGCGCTTCGCGTTTTTGTTTTTCCAGCCCCTTGCTGGTCACGCTCTGGGCAAAAACCGCCACGCCCTGGATTTCCGGGTCGTAACTGGCCGTACCCTCGATGATGAGCATATCTTCCGGGTCACTCAGCGCCGGTTCGACGCGCTTCCACTGTTTAGCGGCGATATAAACGGTGTACAGCGTCGGCGTTTCGGGCGGTTTTGGCACGCCCTTCGGCAGCGTGGCCGTCCCGGCGCTGTGAGTCATCGCCGTAATCACCAGGTCTTTACGGGTTTCAATCTTTCCGGGGCGTCCGATCAGGGTGATTTTCACGGCGCTGGCCTTTCCTGATTCCCCGATAAGGGGGCTGATAATCGAAACGCGCTCCGACCAGTCGAACGGGGGCAGCGGAGGCGGCGGGGGCGGAGAGGGGGTTCCTTCTTTTTTCGGGGCGCCAAATATCTTCCGGCGCTGCTGGCCGGTCATCTGCTGGCGCGCCAGGTGGAAAAAGACTCCCCCCGGCGTGCGGCGGCGCGTGCCGCTTTTAACCATCAGGCCGCCTTTGGCTTCCACCGCCAGGGTTTCCTGAAGAATCTGCCGGGCAAAATCGGCGCCGCAGTATTTGACGATGGCGGAGAGCTGTTTAATCGGCTGGCCCTCCGTTTCACCCAACTGTGCGGCCAACTCCTGAACCAGAACCGACGAATCGTCTTGCGACAAGCGCGCCTTCCCCTCTCTGACTGGTTGAAAGTATAACCAAAAAAGGCGCGGGCGGCAATCTATGTTACAATCGGCAGGGGGCAGGAGAAGTACCGTTTGGGTAGGAGAACAGGGACTTATGGAAAAACCGGCGGAAGAACAGCAGCTTCATGCGATCGTCCGGGGGCGCGTACAGGGCGTGAATTTTCGCTATTATACGCTGCACACCGCCAGCGAATTGGGGTTAAAAGGCTGGGTACGCAACCAGATCGAAGGCACGGTGGAAGTGACCGCCGAAGGCCCGCGTCCCCACCTGGAGCGCCTGCTGCGTTTTCTGCACACCGGGCCGGCCAACGCCCGCGTGGAGGAAGTTGAGGTGGAATGGCGCCCCGCGACCCACGAATTTGAGGGTTTCAACATCCGTTAGGGGGCAGGTAGTGAAAGAAAAAACCATCATCATCATCGGCGCGGGGGTGGCCGGGCTGGCCGCCGGCTGTTATGCCCAGATGAACGGCTACCGTTCGCGTATTTTTGAACTCCACGATCTGCCGGGTGGTTTGTGTACGGCCTGGGAGCGCAAGGGGTACATCTTCGACGGCTGCATCCATTATCTGTTCGGCTCTGCCGAGGGCCAGCCGTTCAACCAGATGTGGCAGGAACTGGGCGCGGTGCAGAACCGCCCGATGATTAACCACGAGGAGTACCAGCACATCACTGACGGGCAGCACACGTTGATCGTTTACGCCGACCCCGACCGGCTGGAAAAACATATGCTGGAGATCGCGCCGGAGGACGCCGCGCTCATCCGGGCGTTCTGCCAGGGCGTGCGGCAGTTCACGCGGTTCGATATGTCGGTAATGTACCAGAAACCCAAACCGCTGATGAACCCGCAGGACTGGGGCGCGATGGGGCTGAAGATGCTGCCGTTTTTGCTGCCGCTGCTGCGCTGGGGCATGGTCCCCACCAGCAGTTTTGCGGCGCGCTTTAAAAATCCGTTCCTGCGCCGCGCCGTCGCGCAGATGTTTTCGTGGGAAGAAGCGCCGGTGATGATGGGCTTGTCACTGCTGGCGTATTTACACACCGGCAACGCAGCCTTCCCGGCGGGCGGCTCGCTGGAATTCGCCCGCGCGCTGGAACGCCGCTACATCGAACTGGGCGGCGAAATCTGTTACAAGGCGCAGGTGGAAAAAATCCTGACCGAAAACGGGCGCGCGGTCGGCGTGCGGCTGTACGACGATTCGGTTCATACCGCCGACTATGTGGTTTCGGCAGCTGACGGGCGCGGCACGATCTTCGACATGCTGGACGGCGCTTACGTCAATGGCCGCATCAAAAAGATGTACGACGGCCACCTGCTCACCCATTCGCAGGTGCAGATTTCGCTGGGCGTCAAACGCGACCTGTCCGGCCAGCCGCACTGGGTCACGCATCTGCTGGACGAGCCGGTGCTGATAATCGGCGAGCCGCGCCGCGAAATCGGCGTCAAACACTACTGCTTCGACAGCAGCCTGGCCCCGGCGGGCAAGTCCGCGGTCGAGATTATGATGCGCTCCAGCTATGCCTACTGGCAGCGCATCTACGGGCGCAGGCTGTACGACACCGAACAGAATCAGGTATCGGACATCCTGATAAATCTGCTGGAAGGCTGGCATCCCGGCATCCGGCAGGACATCGAATGTGTGGACGAGGCCACGCCCCTCAGCTACGAGCGGTATACCGGCAACTGGCTTGGCTCAACCTGCGGCTGGCTGCTGACGCAAGAGACGATGCGGATGCTCATCACCGGCGTTCCCAGAACGCTGCCCGGCCTGCAAAACTTTTATATGGCCGGCCAGTGGGTCGAACCGGGCGGCAGCCTACCGCTGGCGGCGGCCTCCGGCAAAAGCGCGGTGCAGATGATCTGCGCCGCCGATGGCCGCCCATTCGTCGTCCAATCGCCCAATTGAAACAGGGAATCGACTCTGCGTGTCCGGGGCGTTCTCGCACACCTTTTGCTCCTTTGCGCGCTTTGCGTTAATTTTTTGCCTTAGCATCTATCCGTAAACCGATTGATCTGACAGCAGAACAGTGGGCTTAAGCCCACTGTCTGGTGGGTTTACGGATAAATTCTTACTCGGAACTTGGAACTCGGAACTTATTTTCAAAGGAGGGATTTTGTATGGCCGAAGAAACTTTAAACCTGGCGACGAACGAGTGGTATTACCCGGATGACGAGATTGTACGAAACGCGCGCATCCAGGACTACGAGGCTGTTTATGCCGAAGCGATGGCCGACATCGAAGCCTTTTGGGCCAAACGCGCGCGCACGCTGGACTGGTTTGAACCCTGGACGCAGGTTTTAGACCGCAGCAGCCCGCCTTTTTATAAATGGTTCGTGGGCGGCAAAATCAACATCGCGCACAACGCGCTTGACCGGCACGTTAAAACCTGGCGCAAAAACAAACTGGCGCTCATCTGGGAAGGCGAGCCGGGCGACAAACGCACCTTTTCCTACTGGCGGCTGTGGCAGGAAGTGAACAAATTCGCCAACGTCCTCAAGAGCATGGGCGTCAAACGCGGCGACCGCGTGACGATTTACATGGGGCGCGTGCCGGAACTGCCCATCGCTATGCTGGCCTGCGCCAAACTGGGCGCGATTCACAGCGTCGTGTACGGCGGTTTTTCCGAACATGCCCTGGCCGACCGCATCGAGGACGCGCAGAGCCGCGTGGTGGTGACGTGCGACGGCGCGTGGCTGCGCGGTAATATCGTCGAACTCAAGCAGATTGTGGACGAGGCCGTACACCGTTCGCCGGTGGTCGAGCATGTGGTAGTCGTCAAACGCACCGGCCAGGACGTGCCGATGACCCCTGGCCGCGACTTCTGGTATCATGACCTGATGGCACTGCCCATCGCCGGCCCCAACTGCGAAACCGAAGTGATGGACGCCGAAGACCCGCTGTTCATCCTGTACACCAGCGGCACGACCGGCAAACCCAAAGGCATCCTGCACACACACGGCGGCTACCAGGTGTACATTTCCACTACGCTGGAATGGGCCTTCGACCTGAAAGACGAAGACCGCTGGTGGTGCGCCGCCGATCCAGGCTGGATCACCGGCCACAGTTACATCGTCTACGGGCCGCTGATTTTGGGCGCGACCGGCTTTATGTACGAAGGCGCGCCGAACTTCCCCTACCCCAACCGCTGGTGGAAGATGGTCGAAGAATATGGCATCACCCACCTGTACACCGCCCCCACCGCCATTCGCGGCCTGATGCGTTTTGGCGACGCCTGGCCGAACCGCCATAACCTCAGCAGCCTGCGGATGCTCGGCTCGGTGGGCGAACCGATCAACCCAGAGGCCTGGCGCTGGTATCACCGCGTCATCGGCAAATCGCGCCTGCCGATTATTGATACCTGGTGGCAGACCGAAACGGGCGGTTTTATGATTACACCGCTGCCTTCGGTCGGCCTCAAGCCTGGCAGCGCCACCCGGCCCTTCCCCGGCATTGATGCCGAGATTGTGGACGAACACGGCCAGCCCTGCCCACCCGGTACGGACGGCCTGCTGGTCATCAAACAGCCCTGGCCGGGGATGCTCCGCACCATCTACGGCGACCCCGACCGCTACGTCAAACAATACTGGTCGTACTTCCAGGATAAAGGCTGGTATCTGGCGGGCGACTCGGCGCGCAAGGACGAGGATGGTTATTATCACATCATCGGCAGAATTGATGAGGTGATTAAAGTCAGCGGCTACCGCCTGGGGACGGCGGAGGTCGAGTCCGGGCTGGTCAGCCATCCGGCGGTGGCGGAAGCGGCGGTCATCGGCGTGCCGGACGATGTGCGCGGCAACATCATTTACGCTTACTGCATCCTGCGCGCCGGTTTTGAGGCCAACGACGCCCTGGTGGACACGCTCAAAGACCATGTGCGCCACGAAGTCGGGCCGATTGCCGTGCCGTCACGCATCGAGTTCGTGGCTTCGCTGCCCAAAACCAAGTCCGGCAAGATCATGCGGCGGGTGTTAAAAGCCCGCGCCATGGGCCAGCCGGAAGGCGACATCTCGACGCTGGAGGAATAGGACAAAAAAAGGGGCGGGCTTCTACGTATCTATCCGTAAACCGATTGACTGATAGCAAAGCAGTGGGCTTAAGCCCACTGTCTGATGGGGCAATCGCATATGAAAGCTTAATGGGTTTTCAAAAGGTCATTGTGGTTCGATAAAGACCGTTTCGCGGGTAGGG
>JAPKMO010000107.1 GCA_026645945.1 Anaerolineae bacterium | reverse complement strand
AGGATGCGCGCGGCTGCCTTTATAATAAATTTCAGAAAACCCCGCACTGCACAAAGGACTGTTGTTTGACTGCCATCACCAAAACCAAAATCAACCGCGCCGACCTGTTGATGGTCGGCATCGCTTATGCCGGGTTCATCGCGCTGGGCATCCCCGGCACGCTGTTGAATATTGCCTGGTCGCCTTACATGCGCGAGACGTTCGGCCTGCCGCTGGACTCGCTCGGTTTGCTGCTGATCGCCTCCACCGCCGGTTATTTTTTCGCCAGCGGATCATCAACGGCCTGGGGATCGGCGCGCTGCTGCTGACGAGCAGCCTGCTGGGTGTGGTTGGGCTGCTGGGTTACGCGCTGTCGCCAAGCTGGGTGGGGCTGATCGTTTTCGCCCTGGTATCGGGCAGCGCCGGCGGTTTGATGGACGCCGGGATGAACATTTATTTCGCCGCCACCTACGGCCCGCGCCTGATGAACTGGCTGCACGCCTGTTTTGGCGTCGGCGCGACCATCGGCCCGCTGCTGATGACGACCATCATCCAGTCCGGGCAGTCGTGGCGCTGGGGATATGCCCTGGCGGCGGCCATTTATGGGGCGCTGGCGATCACGTTCGCCTTTACGCGCGGGCGGTGGCGAACCGTCGAAATGCCCACCGGCGTAAAATCGCAAGCGCCGGTGCGCGCGCGCAGTGTCCTGCTGCTGCCGGCGGTGTGGTTGGGCGTGGCGGTCTTTTTCGCCTACGGCGGCCTGGAAGTGGCCGCCGGGCAGTGGTCATCCACCCTGTTCACCCAGGCGCGCCAGGTCCCGGCGGGGATCGCGGAGCGATGGGTGAGCCTGTACTGGGGCAGCTTCACCATTGGGCGCTTTTTATACGGCGCGATTGCCAGCCGCATCCAGGTGGTTACGGTCGTGCGGTTGTGTATGCTCGGCGCGCTGATCGGTACGGCGATCATCTGGTGGAATCCAACCAACGAGGTCGGGTTTTTGGGGCTGGCGCTGGTCGGCTTCGCGCAGGCGCCGGTGTTCCCGCTGCTGGTCACGAACACCCAGGAACGGCTGGGGCCGCGCCTGGCCCCGCACGTCATCGGCTTCCAGATCGCGGCGGCCAGCCTGGGTATCGCGCTGGTGCCGGCGCTGGCCGGCGTGCTGGCGCAGAATATCGGCGTGGCGGTCATCGCGCCGTTTCTGGTTGTTGTCGCCGTCGTCATCATGGCGCTGTACGAGTTCAGCCTGCGGCTGAAGGAAAAACCGGACGCCAGCATCCCAGAAGGTCGTTAGCGGCGGTCGAATAACCGCCAACATGGTGAAACAACAGGAGGCTTGCCTTTATGACCACCCGCCCGCGCATCGGCATCACCACCGGCTGCCAGAACGGCCAGCAGCAGGTGGACATTCACTATATCCGCGCCGTCGAGTCCGCCGGCGGGTTGCCGCTGATCGTCCCCATGCTGGAGTCGGCGCAGGCTGCCGCCGACTTCGCCGCGCTGCTGGACGGCCTGGTCATCACCGGTGGGCCGGGCATCACCCAGGGCTTGATCGGGCAGCTGCCGCCGGATTTGCCGCCTACCGACCCGGCGCGTACTGCTTCCGACGCGGCCATCTACCAGGCCTTTACAACCGGCCCGGTGCTGGGTATCTGCTACGGGATGCAGTTCATCAATGCCCAGGCCGGCGGCACGATTTACGCCGACGTGATGGCGCAGCAGCCGGGGACGCTCGTCCACAGCGCCGAGCGGGGCGGGCTAGAACACCCGGTTACATTCGCAGCGGGGTCGCGCCTGCGCGGGCTGCTGGGCGAAAGCCTGCCGGTCAACACCTATCACATCCAGGCGATTGCCAAAACCGGGGACGGGCTGCGCGCGGTCGGCTTCGCGCCGGACGGTGTGATTGAGGCGATTGAATCGCACGATGGCCGGTTGATCGGCGTGCAGTTCCACCCGGAGCGTTTTTACGAACGGTCGCGCCCGCTGTTCGAGGATTTTGTGGCGCGCTGCCGCCATTAACCAAAACGCCGACCACTCCACACGCGGGCGTTGAACGTCTCCACCACACCCTGAAGATCGCCCTCGGCCACCACCAGGTCGAACAGCACGTTCGGGTAGGGCTGCTGGACGGCCTGCCGCATAGGCTCGGCCATATCCGGCGGGGCGATAACCGTCACCGCCAGGCTGCGGTCGGAGGGGATGTGTTCGATAAAACTCCAGGTGGTCGTCACCATCGGGCGGAACTGGTTCCAGTAGGCGCGCGCCGTCTCGAAGAACCAGCGCGGCTCCAGCCCCGGCGCGAGGATGACGGCATGAAAGGTCGGCTCGCCATGCACCGGCCCCGGCCCGCGCCCGACCGGCGCTTCCGGCAGTTGGCCGCGCCAGGGAATCTGCGGAATCTGCTCCATACGCGGCACGGCGGGCAGGAAGTTGTTGTAATACTCGTCCTCTTTCCACAGGCACAGGCCGAACAGCCAGTCCGGGCCCTGGGTCGCCATCCAGTTGAACATGGCGGCGGTGGCCTCGCCGTGACTTTCGCGGGTGTAGGGCGGGAAACGCGCGTCCGGCTGCTGGGACTCGTGGATGGGCAGGGGGTAAATGCCGCCTTCCGTGCCAACCGCCGGGACGGGATCAAGGTCGAACCACTCTTTCAGACGCTGGTTGAAGGCCGTTCCCATCGCAATCAGCCCGTTGGGGTCGCCCATCGGCGCGGCGGGCGAGCCGAACACGGTGCGGCCAGGGTCGAAGGACTGCGTGTAGGGGTCGTAGGGGTATTCAAAATGCCAGCCGCCTTCCGCGCCGTTCTGCTGGGCCGGCATTCGCGGCACGGCCGGCTGCCCCGGCACTTCCTGGTAAAAGTGGTTGAGCGTGTAGGGATGCACCGCCGCCCAACCGCCGTTCCGCATCACATTGATGAAACGGTCGCGCCGGTTGTCGCGCAAAAAAATCAGCATGGCGTCCAGCCACTGGATGGCATCGTGGGTTTCGGACAGGGACGGAAAACCCGGATACGCGCCGATGCTGATGATAAACTCAGCGAAAATCAGCCAGTTGTCGCACAGCGGGCGGATCACTTCTTCCAGGTTGCTGTAATGCACACGGTCGCGCATGTTTTCCGGCCATTCGGGGTCGTTCAGGTTCGGCTCGTTGTAAAACTCGAACCACAGCGCCCCGGCCCGGCGGTACGTTTCCCAGAACTTCCGCACGCCCTGGTCAACCGCCTCTGCGCCCGGCGTGGCGCGGTAAATGCGAATGACCGGCGTGATGTTATTGCTCAGCAGCCATTGGCAGTCGTTGACGAACTCCTCACCGCCGCAGACCAGTTTCATCCAGCCCAGTTGAAGCTGCTTGTAGCGAAAAAGGTTGAGCGCCCGGTAAGCGCCTTCGTTGTGCATCCCGCGCGGGTTGTACGACCACTGGTATTCGTCTAAACGCAAAACGGCTCTCCTTCAATCCCCGTTTCTAAAAATTCACCATTATCCAAAACGCCGGTCGCTCCACACGCGCGCGTTGAAGATTTCCGCCACGCGGGTCAGGTCGCCTTCGGCCACCACCAGATCAATCACCACGTTGGGATACTGCTGTTGGATGGTGGCGGCGATGGCCTGGGTCATATCCGGCGGGGCGACCACCGTCGCGGCCAGGCTGCGGTCGCGCGGGATGTGCTGGATGAAGTCCCAGCCGGTCGTCACCAGCGGGCGAAAACGATTCCAGTAGGCGCGCGCCGTCTCGAAGAACCAGCGCGGCTCCAGCCCCGGCGCGAGGATGACGGCATGAAAGGTCGGCTCGCCATGCACCGGCCCTGGCCCGGCGGGGGACTGCATCACCTCCAGCGGCGGGACGGCGTTATACAGCGGCGGCGTTTCGCGCAGGCGCTCGATGGCGCGCAGCGGCCCGCCTTTGTAATATTCATCCTCTTTCCACAGGCAGACGCCGAAAAACCAGGGCGGCCCCTGCCGCGAAATCCACTCGAACATGGCGACAGTGGCTTCGGCCTGGCTGTCGCGGGTATAGGGGGGGTAGCGGCTGTCCTGCTGGTACTGCGGCTCATCATCGAAGGGGAAAATGCCGCCTTCCGTGCCGACTACCGGCACGGCCTGCGCGCCCCAGACCTGCGCGCAGCGTTCGTTGAACATGCGCCCCATCGCGGTCAGCCCCACCGGGTCGCCGTGCGGCGTGCGCGCTGTGCCGCCGTAAACGGTGCGGCCTGGGTCGGTGCGCTGCGAGATCGGGTCGTAGGGGTATTCAAAGTGCCAGCCCGCCTCACGGGCGTTCTGCGCTTCCGGCGAGCGGGCGCTGGCCGGCCCCAGTCCCGGCACTTCCTGGTAGAAGTGGTTGAGGATGTAAGGATGGGTGGCGCAGTACAGGCCGGCGTCCAGCAGGGCGCGGAAGCGGTCAAAATGCGCCTGCGCCAGATAGTTCAGAAAGGCGTCCATCCAGAACACGGCGGACGAATCCGGCGCGGCGCTTTCCGCCAGCGCGGGAAAACCAGGGTAACAGCCCAGGCTGGCGATATATTCCGCCCACACCAGCCAGTTGTCCATCAGCGGGCGAATCATGCCGTCGAAGTTCTGCCAGTGAATCCACTGCCCCGGCGGCCATTCAATCGGCAGGTTCGGCTCGTTGTAAAACTCGAACCAGCGCACCCCGGCGTTGACGTACTGTAAGGTCAGATCGCGCAGGCGGGCATCGAACGGCATCGCGCCGGGGCGCTCCACGTACAGCCGGACGACCGGCGTGATGCCCCGCGCCAGAAAATCCATCGCGTCGTCCACGTATTCATGTTCGGCGGCCACCAGCTTCACCCAGCCGAAGTGCGGGTCGGTCCAGCGGCTGTAGTCCAGCGGCGTAATCAACACCCGCTGCACGTGCAGGCCGCGCGGGTTGCGCGACCAGATATACTGGTCAAGCCGCATCTACGACGAACCTCCGGTAATCGGCCCCGGCGTGGGATACAGCGGGCCGGCGGGTGTATCGGTCGGGGGCGGGGCGTCTGGCTGCGGCGTGGCGGTGATGAAACCAGCCGGCGGGCGCGTGGGTGGCGCGGTCAGGGTCGGTTCGGGCGCGCTGCTGATGATCGCGCCCGGAGTCGGCGTGATGGGCGGCGGCGCGCTGGGCGTGGGAACAAGCGGCACGCCGAACGGCTGGTTGAGCGTGGCCCGCGTGGTGAGCGCGTTTTTCATGTCGTCGAACAGGTCGTACACCACTGGGTCGAACAGCGCATGAGGCACGGACTGGGCGGCGTCTACGCCCAGCTCGGCGATCGTATCGCGCCGGGCGATGGCCGTGACGATGATGCTGCGCTCCGGCGGCAGCAGCCGCGCCAGTTCCAGATCGCTGACGATTATCGGTCGGAAACGCTCCCAGTAGGCGCGCGCCGCGTCGAACAGCCATTCCGCGCCCAGGTTGGGCGCGACCAGTAAAAAGTGATAATCGGGTGGTTGGTCTGGTCTTGGTTGCATGAAGGGCATTATAGACGCAAACGGCGGCGGAGAAAAGCCGCCGCAGGTTTACGCCGGTTAATCATTTTTGCCGGCAAGCAAGCTGCCGCATCGCGGTTTAATCACCGGCGGCAGATGGTGCAGACTGGTCGGCGCGCAGGGGGGTAATGCGCCCAGACAGCCGCGCGAACAGCAGCCACAGCCAGTAGGTGGCAAACACCAGACCGTATTCGATAAGCGGGATACGTACCACTTCGTTGATCTGGAACGGCTGGCGGATGAACAGATAGATGATGAACAGCAGCGCCACAAAGGACAGCCCGAATACGTTTTTCACCCAGGTTTTCAGCCCCAGGCCGTGCATTTGGGTGACGATGAACAGCGTGCCAAAACCGAGCGCGAACATATACACCAGACCCTTGCCCTGGTTAATCGCCACCAGCGCGGCATGGGGCAGCACCAGGATTTCCAGCAGAAAAACCCATTTGCGGTTGAGGTGGATGCGGGTGAACATCAGCGACCCTTGCACCATCACCAGAACGACATGGACAAAGCCGAGCAGATGCCCCCATGTCGGTACCATCGGGTGAAACCAGAAGGTGTAGATGACGGCAAAGCTAAAGGCATAACCATGATACTTCTTCAGCCAGTCGTAAAATTCGCGGCGGAAATTGATCTTGCGCCCGAAAAAAATGCCGCGCCGCCGGTTTTCCATAATGATGATGACGAACAGCATCATGATGACCGCGCCCTGCGCCGTCCAGCTTGGGATGTCCTGGGCGATGCCATCGTAAAAGAAAGCCGTCTGGAGATAATGCAGGCCGATGAAAACCGTGTTGATCGCCAGCGCGATCAGATTAACCGGCTTGAGCTGGTCGGTGTACTGCCGCGATGACCGCTCCTGCGCCCACCAGATCGTCAGCCAGACCAGCACTTGGTGCAGGCCAAAGCCCAGCCAGACGGCTGCCCGGCTCCAAAAGGTCGGTTCTGCCAGCTTCCATTCGTAAAACAAACCCACATCGTCCGGCGGCGGCGCGGCCAGTTCAAACTGCGCCAGCCATGTGCCGAGCGCCAGAATTCCCAAACACAAAACAACGGCCAGGACAATGCCATAATCAGCTGCCCGCCCGCCGGTTATTCTGGTCAGTGATTTTATCATTCAGTTTTCCCCCGGTGAGACAGTGCCATAGGAACATGCACAATATCCGGCCATTTTATGAACAAAATATGATCGCGGTGTAAGAAGTGGATGTGTGCTGCGCCGGGAAGGTCGGCGCGCCGGCCTGCTGTTGCGCCCTGCCGTAAACTGATATACTACACAACAGCACGAAGGAGTGGGGCTAAGATGCGTAAAACGGCGTTCTGGTTGATTACCCTGCTGGTTTCATTTGCCACTGTCGCTGCCCAGCCGCTCCCCCGGCCTGATGTCACAGTTCTGGTCAACCGCGACGGCGTGAACATCCGGGTTCTGCCCGCCATCGGCGCGGAAGTGATCGGCTTCGCCCAGGCGGGGAACACCTTCCCCGGCACGGGACGCAGCCCGGACGGCGAATGGGTGCGGATTGACTTCAATGGCCAGGAAGGCTGGATTGGGATTCCGGTCGTCAACCTGTTCGGCGATGCTAACGCGCTGCCGGTCGCCGACCCGCGCAGCATCCCCTACGGCGGTTTTGAAAGCCCGCGCTCCGGCACGACAGATATAACCAGTCCGGTCACGGCGCGGCTGCCGACCAGCGGGATTCGCCTGCGGGCCGGCCCCAGCACGGCCTATCCGGTGCTGGCGAACATCCCGCGTTATACCGTCATGCCGCTGCTGGGCCGCACCGCCAGCAACGGCTGGTTCCAGGTTAATTACAACGGCACGCTCGGCTGGATTGCCAACCGTTTCATCGAAATCCAGAACGGCACGATCCTCGATCTGCCAATTGATGGCATTGTGGCCTATGCGCCGCCGGCTTCCGGCGAAACGCAGGAAAACTACGTCGGCACGCTGCGGCTGCTGCTGGAGCGCATCGAACTGGCGCAGCCGTCGCTGGACAGCATCCGGGGGACGTGGACGACGGTGGCGCTCGGCCAGCGGGCGGCCTGCCAGAACTTCCCGGCCCGCCCCAGCGACATCAACATCGCCAACCCGCTGCTGGCGGCCTTTTATCCTATCCTCGACCCCTTGCAGCGCGACTTTAATACCGCGATGGCAAACGTCCGGTTGGCGATTGACCTGTGGATTGAAGCCTGCGGCTTCCCGCAGCCGCCGTCCGGCGTGGTCGGCCAGGCCACCGTGCAGGGCGCGCTCAACGCCATCCAGACCGCCGACTTCCAGTTCGCCGACCTGCGCCGCCGCCTGAACGAACTGCTGCCGCCGCTGCTGGAAGTGGGCGAAGGCGAGTGCCTGTTCACTTTCCAGAACCAGTTCGACGTATTGAAGGTGATCGGGCAGGTGCAGCTTGTGACCGATACGCTCACGTCCCGCAAGACGGTCGCCGGCTACTGCATAGACGCGACGGCGGGGCAGGCGCTGCGCCTCGAACTGCTGGTTTACCGGGGCAATCTGGTGCCGCTGGTATCGCTCAGCCCGCTGGATAACCCGACCAACTTCATCGGCGTGGGGCGCGGCATCACCGGCCAGGATTTGCTGACCGTCGGGCCTATCCTCATCCCAGCCACCGGGCGCTACCTGATCGTCGTCAGCGACAGCGTGACCGACCGCACCGATTATCTGGACGCCGATTACGCGCTGCTGGTGACGGACATCGCCGGGCTGACCATACCGGGGCCGGGGTTGGGCAAAGACCCGCTGACCGGGCTGCCCATCATCAACCCTGTGCCGACGCCTGTGCCGGGGCTGTTCCCGACCGCCACGCCGTCCGGTGTGGTGGCCTGCCCGTCGCTGCTGTTTAGCTGCCAGCAGTTGTTCACCTGCCAGGAGGCGCGCGCCTGCTTGCAGGCCGGGAACTTCAGCCTGGACAATACCAGCGGCGACCCCAACGGCATACCCAACAACGGCATCCCGTGTGAATCGCCGCCGTTGAGCTGCCAGTAAAGCCGATTAAACGATGGGGTTCAGCACTATTGTGTACTGATGGGAGTATTCGATGCCGCCGCCGCCGCGCAAATTACAGCTTGAAATTCCGGCCAACCTGAACGGCGTCTACGCCAATGCCGTCATCGTTTCGCATACCTACGGCGAAATCGTCCTGGACTTCATCCAGATCGCGCCTAACGACCCGCGCGCCCGCGTGCAGGCGCGGGTGATGATGACCCCCGCCAACGCCAAACTTTTTTTGCAGGCGTTGGGGACGAACCTGGAACGTTTCGAGGCCGCGCACGGCGAGATCAAACTGCCGCCGCAGCCGGCGTCGCTGGCCGACCAGCTTTTCGGCAGCATCAAACCCGATGAAAGCAAAAACGAGGGCGACGATGGACGACCTCAATAATATCGCCGAAACCATCCGCGCCGCCCTTGTGACCAAAAACGCCGCCCGCGATACGGCTGTCGCCCGCTCGCGCGAGGTGATTCGCCACTGCGCCGAGGCGATTCGCGCCGTTCACCGCCGTGAATGGGTGGCTGCCGAAGCCAAACTCGCCGCTGCCCGCGCGGCTGCCGACGAGATGCGCGCCGGTATTGACGGTCATCCCGACCTGTACTATACCGGCTATACTCAGGACGCGCTCAAAGAAGTGGTGGAGGCCTTCGCCACCAGCGCCATCGTCCGGGGGCAGCCGCTGCCCACGCCGGCGGCGCTGGCCGTTGAGCCGGCCGCTTACCTCAACGGCCTGGCCGAAGCGGCCACCGAACTGCGGCGCTTCATCCTGGATATTCTGCGCCGCGAGGACGGCGACACCGCCGAGGCGGAACGCCTGCTGGAATGGATGGACGACATCTACGACCAGTTGGTGACGTTCGATTTCCCGGATGCCATCACCGGCGGCCTGCGCCGCCAGACCGACGTGGTGCGCGGCGTGCTGGAACGCACGCGCGGCGATCTGACCACCACCGTCCAGCAGCAGCGGCTTCAGGCGGCGCTCCGGCGGGCAGAAAACCAGACCGGGAATTCTTGAAGCAAAAACGCAGGGAAACAGGATTTTGTACCCTGGCGTTGAATCTTTTTGAAGGAGCGTGATCTTGAAGAAAGCATTGATTGTATCCGGCGGGTGGGAAGGCCATCACCCACATGAAGTCGCGGATATCCTGGCCGGCCAGCTGCGCCAGCACGACTTTGACGTGACCTGCGCCGACACGCTGGAGGCCTATAAATCGCTGCCGCTGCCGGAGTTTGACCTGATTGTGCCGAACTGGACAATGGGCGAAATTGAGCGCGACCAGCTTCAGCCCCTCCTGGAAGCGGTGCGCGGCGGCGTGGGATTGGCCGGACTGCACGGCGGCATGAACGACGCCTTCCGCAGCGAGCCGGATTACCAGTTTATGACCGGCGGCCAGTGGGTAGCACACCCCGGCAATGATGGCGTGGCCTACATGGTGTACATTGATGGCGCGCCCAGCCCAATCACCGAGGGCCTGGCCGATTTTCAGGTTGTCAGCGAACAGTATTACCTGCATGTTGACCCCGCGATCACGACACTGGCGACGACACGCTTTGGCGAGGTGGTCATGCCGGTGGTGTATACCAAGATGTGGGGAGAAGGGCGTGTGTTTTATTGCAGCCTGGGACACAAGCCGGACATCGTGCAAATGCCGCAGACACTCACGCTGATGACGCGCGGCATGTTGTGGGCCGCAAAGAGCCTGTAACGCAGAGGATTTGTTTTCTGTGCCTCGGTGTCATATTTTTGAGGGGGTCTATAGTGCGGAATGCGGCGATTCTGATTTTTGACGATGTGGAAGTGCTGGACTTTTGCGGCCCGTTCGAGGTGTTCAGCGTGACCGGCCAGCGCGCCCAGGGCGAAGCGCCGTTCCGGGTGTACACCATTGCGGAACAGGCGAGGCCGGTTGTGGCGCGCAACGGCCTGAGCGTCAACCCGGCTTATACCCTGCACGACTGCCCACCGCCGGATATTCTGCTGATCCCCGGCGGACGCGGCACGCGCCCCCTGATGAACAATACCGCTCTGCTGGACTGGATTCGCGCCCAATCGGAACGGGTCGAACTGCTGCTGTCGGTCTGCACCGGGGCGCTGCTGCTGGGCAAAGCTGGCCTGCTGGACGGCCTGGAAGCCACCACCCACCATTCGGCGCTGGAAGAACTGCGCGCCGCCGCACCAGATACTACCCTCTGCCCGGAAAAACGCTACGTGGATAATGGCAAAATCGTGCTGTCCGCCGGGGTTTCCGCCGGCATTGATATGGCGCTGTACGTGGTATCGCGGCTGTTGGGCGCTGAGGTGGCTGCCGAAACCGCCCATTACATCCAATACGATTACTGGCGCTGATAGCTGGCCGCTGCGCGGACAAAAATGCCGCGCGCACACACTTTCCCTCTCGCGCACCCGTGTATGATGTAGGGGCGGGTCTGGAAACCCGCTCCTACGGAAACAGACGAAATTAGACGGATGACGCGCGGATGCGCCCCGGCATTCAGCGTCTTGGTTCGCTGACCCCAAAATTCGCGCCTACCAGCACCAGATCGCTGATGTTCACCTGGCCGTCGCCGTTCAGGTCGGCATTGACCGGTGCGGGCGGCGCAGACAGGTCGAAGTTCGCGCCGATGAACCCGGCGTCCAGCAGGTCAATCATACCGCTGTCGTCGGTATCGCCCGCCAGCAAAAGCAGCCGGCCCCCATCCACCGCCTGTTCGGCGACGGTCACTTCCTGGACGACGGCCAGATGCAGCGGCGCGTCGGCGCGCAGCGTGTAAGCTCCGGCGGGTAGCCCATCAAAGCGGTAGCTGCCGTCCGCGCCGGTGATAACCTGAGCGACTGCCGCGCCCTGCGCCAGCAGTTCGACCACGATGCCGGTGTTATCCGGGCGGTTCTGGTAGGCCGCGCTGCCAGAGATCGTGCCGGACGGCGCGGGCGGCTGGGTGGGCGTGGGCAGCGGCGGAATTTCGGTCGGTGTCGGCGGCGGTGGTTCCGGCGTGGGGGCGGTGTACGCGCCGTTGATGACCTCCAGCGGCAGCAGCCGTCCTGCCGGGTCGGCGGCCAGCGCCGAGCAGACGACGGCGCTGTCCCCGGCGCTGAGGACGCGGTAGGCCAGTGTAAAAGCCAGCGCATCGCCGGTGATCGGCGGCGCAGGGCGTTTGCGCCCGGCCCCCACCAGCCATTTGCCGGTGGCGGCGTCGAAGCCCTTGTCCACGAAAAAGCTGTTGCCCTGGTTAAAACCCTCGCCGTCGGCGCGTCCCATGCCGGCCAGCACTGCCGGGTCTACCTGGCAGTCCACCTGCAAGCCGTACAGGTTCTCCACCCGGTACAGGCGGAAGGCTACCTGAACGCTGTGGTTGTCGGCGGGCTGCGCGTCCACCACCAGCGTTGGGCCGGTGGGCGCGGGCGGCGGTGTGAGCGTCGGGGGAATCGGCGTGGGCGCAGGCGTCGGGTTGGCAGGCTGCGCCAGCCGTTCTGCCAGCGCATAATAGGCCGGTTTGGGCCGGTAGTTTTCGTCGTAGATTAACGCCGCGTCCGGCCTGCCGGTGAACCAGGGAATCCACGAGTATTTATCGGTAAAACCCCAGGTGTTCAGACCGTCGCAGTTGGGCGCGGTCAGGCAAACGTCCAGCATCTCGCGGTAGACCTGCGCCTGCGCGGCCAGCTTGTCGGCCATTTCCCCGCCGACATCCTGGGTTCGCACGTCCATCTCGGTGATCTGCACCCGCAGTCCCAGGGCGGCGTAACGCGCCATGTTGGCGGCCACGTCCTGTGGGTTGGGCCGCCACGCCAGCGAGGTATGAAGCTGAAAGCCCACGCCATGAACCGGTACGCCGCGTTCCAGCAGCCCTTTAACCAGGTTATATACCGTATCGGATTTTCCGCCCAATCCCTCGTTGCTGTAGTCGTTGTAATACAGCAGGGCGTTGGGGTCGGCCTCGTGCGCGACCTGGAAGGCCAGATCAATATATTCCGGCCCGATGCGCTGAAGCCAGATGGTTTGCCGCAGCCCGCCGTTCCAGTCGTCCACCGCTTCGTTCAGCACATCCCATTCGGCGATGCGCCCGCGATAGCGCCCGGCTACCGCCGCGATATGCTCGCGCAGGATGGCGATGCTGTCCTCGCGGGAAAAAGTGCCGTATTTAAACCAGTCGGGCAGTTGTTCGTGCCACACCAGGGTATGGCCGCGCACTTTCATACCGTTGGCGGCGGCGTAATCCACCAGAAAATCCGCCTCGGCGAAGTTGTACTGGCCGCGCCCGCTGCTGAGCGAGCCGAATTTGAGCGCGTTTTCCGGGATGAGGGTGTTAAATTCGCGCGTGAAGGTCTGGGCATACACCGGCTCAGTTTGCAGGTAGCGCGGTTCGACCGCCGCCCCCAGGTTGATGACCGCCATCTGGCGCAGCGGCGGAAGCTGCGCGTCTGCCGGTCGGTGTGCCGCCAGCGCCGTAAACATCAGGATTAAAGCTGCAAAAATTCGCTGTTTCATGCCGATCCCCTATAATAGACTCATTGTATTGCCGGATCGTTAAGCATCAAGCATATCCCAATGCTATATTTACGTTTTTCGGAAATCAAGCGGCGCGATAGCCGATAAGTCCCAGACGCGGGCAGAAGTGAGAGTTAAGTACCAGCGGCCAGTTTGAGATCGGGATGAAACGTCAAACGGGAATAAAACAGGACACGGGTGCAGATTAAAAATCCCCGGTAACGCTGCCGGCAGGCCTGGCGCAGCGTTCGGGGGTAGATGAGCCAAATTATAGAGGGACGCAGGCGAAATTATTCGCAGGCCGGCAGTTCGTCCAGGTTAACCAGCCACAGGCCGCCGCCGATGCCGTCCGCCGCCAGCGCCACGCGCCGGTTATCCGGCGACAGCCACCAGCGCCCGCGCGCATCGCTGGTTAGCCGCAGCGGCAGTGGAGACAGGTCATGAAGCTGGCGGCTTTGCAGGTTAAAACAGGCCAGCCGCGCCTGGCCTTCCACCGGCAGCGCGGCGTAGATCAGGGTCGTGCCGTCCTCGTCCTGGCGGAACAGCGGGCCGGGCCAGTTGTTGCCGGGCGGTTCGGCCTCAAACAGCAGATCAAGGCCGTCATAGGCGGCGCGTTTGAGGTAATAACCGGTCACGCCGCCTACTTCGGCGGCCAGGACGATGCGCGTCCCGTCGGGACTTGCGCCGGGGGTGATGAGCGAAGGGTCGGCATTTTCTGGCGCTTCGCTGAGCGTCTGGCCGTTGGCATCCGCCGTGAAGTACAGCACCGGGTCGCCATATGCGCCGTAATAATAGGCCAGGAATCGCCCGTCCCGCAGCCAGTAAATTCCCTGGAGGGTGCGGTTCGCCAGACCATCGAACAGCACTCGTTTGAACGAACCGTCCGGCTCGGCAGTGACGACCGTATTCAGTTCGCCCTGGTAAACCATCCGCCGCCCGCCGGGGGCGAAGCTCAAAAACGAGCGGTTGAGCAGCAGCGGGTCGGTCAGCCCGATCTGCCGCAGCAAGGCGGGGCTGGCGACCGCCTCGGCCCTGGGATGTAAAACGGCTTCTTCGCCGTCCCGGTCGAGGTTATATTCATACCAGCCCCAGGCGGCGAACAGGTCGCGCCAGCAGCCCGCGCCGTAGCGCAGATGGGTATCGTCTATCCACTCCACGCTTACCACTTCCCGCCGCGTGACCGGCACGATGCCGGGAATGACTGCCGGTTCGTCCGGCTGCGGCGCGGTCGCTTCGGCCTGGGGCAGAATGTCCACGCGGAAGATAGCATCCGCGCCGCCTTCGTACAGCTCCAGCGCCGCCGCAAACGGCTGCGATGCGCCCGGCTGGAGCGCAAAATCCGGCAGCAGGCCGGCCAGGCAGGCATTAACCGGGTAGCCGAAACCTTCGCCGATCAGGTTATCGGCGGCATCGTATACTTCGGCCAGCAGGGTGATGCTGGTGTAGGCGTCCTCGCTCCGGTTGACGAGCAACCCTTCGGCGTACCAGGCTTCCTGCCCGTAGATATCCATTTCCGGCAGGATTTCGACCGCTTCCACTGCCAGACCGCCGTCCTGCGCGGCGGCGCTTCCGGCGGTTATCAGCGCGCAGATCAGCAACAGTAAACCTCGGCGCATGGGTGCTTCCTTTCACAATTCCGCGCCGATTGTAGCAAAATTCGCCGCAAAGGCACACAAGACGGGGCGGCTTAGTGCACCAACAAGATGTAGACAGTAAACTTAAGCGGACAGTAGACTTAAGCGGACAGTGGGCTTAAACGGACAGTGGGCTTAAACGGACAGTGGGCTTAAGCTGTATTAGACAAGATTTCATCTGACACAAGCGACCTAACCGACAACTTCGGATGGTTGGTTG
>JAPKMO010000106.1 GCA_026645945.1 Anaerolineae bacterium | reverse complement strand
CGAACGTGCCGCAGCCCCGGTCAATCACGGCCAGCGGCGGAAAGATAATGCAGATCAAGGCGCGCATACAGCCCATATCGTTAACCCTCCGGGGTTTATCCTCGAACGTTCTTCATCTATCTGTACGCAGAAAAGAGCCGCCGGTTGCGGTTACGGCAGCGCCAGGAAGGAGACAATACGCGCCGCCACATGGCGGGCGGTCTGCGGTGTGAAGTGCGTGCCGTCGAAGGAGTAGGTGAAGCCCTCGCGCCGGCGTTCGGTTTCGTAATCCGCCCACCCGGCCGCCACCCGCCGCCCGATCAGGTTGACCGCCGCCAGCGTCAGCGGCGGGCGCGGCGGCACATCACCGGGCGCGAGTTCGGCCATCAAATCCAGCGTTGGCACGTTCAGCGAACGCGCCGCATCGGCGGCCAGCGCATTATAACGGCGCATGGCGGCGGCGGTTTCCGGGTTATATTCCAGCGGCGGCAGGCCGACCCAAACCAGCGCGTGCGCGAGCTGGATGCGCGCCAGCAGGTCGCGGTAAGCGCGGGCAAAAGTCTCCGGCAAAACAAAACCGTCGGGAATCTTCTGCGCCTGCTGATAATACGGGCGCGTGGCCGGCTGGCTGTAGGAAATGGCGTCGTTGCCGCCGACCATCACAAATACGCCGTCCGGCTGCTGCGTTTCCAGCACCGAATCCACCCGCTCCAGCAGGTTCAAAACGGTGTTTCCGCCCTCGCCGGCATTGATGATCGCGTGCTGCGGCAGCAGCCGGGCAGCTTCGGCTACGAAGTTACCGCCGTAACCGCCCCAGGTCAGGCTGTCACCCAGGAAAACGAGTTTCATGGCAGGCCGTTGGCGCGCAGAAAGGGGACGATGGACTCGGTAAAACGCTGCGCGCCGCCTGCCGTCAGGTGTATGCCGTCGAAGCTGTAGGTAAAACCGCCCTCATCGCGCAGGCGGTCGAACTGCCGCCCGCCAAGCATCACCGGCAGGCTGCGGAGGTAAAACCTGCTGCTGACCGGCGGGCGCTCCGGCACGTCTGCCGGCACGAGCGCCGCCAGCAAATCCAGCGCCGGGATGCCCAGTTCGGCGCACACTTCGGCAGCACAAACATTCATTTCGCGCAGCGCCGCCACCTGCGCCGGGCGGTATTCCAGCGGCGGCAGCGCCACCCAGGTCTGAATGCCCGCATGTGCCAGCCTGCCCAGCAGCGCGCGCATATTCTCGCGGAAGGCGATGGGCGACACCACCCCGCCCGGCACGCGCTTGACCAGACGATAATACAGGCGCGCGCCGGGTTCGCTGTAGGACATGGCATCGTTCGCGCCGACCATCACAAACGCGCCGTCGGGACGGTGCGCCAGCACGTCCTCATCCACGCGGCGGTACAGGTTAAGGCTGGTGTCGCCGTTGACGCCTTCATTAATGAAGTGATGGCCGGGCATCGCCACCGCCACCCGGTCTAGGTAGCTGACGCCGAATGTCCCCTGCGTCAGGCTGTCGCCCAGAAAAACGATTTTCACGAGCCGATGTACACCCCCATAACAGACGAAGGAGCGCACGGCGGTGCGCCCCAACGATAGACGAGCGAGAGTCTTACGCCATTTCTGGTTCGGCCTGCCAGTATTCGGCGTCGTAGGCCGGCAGCTCGCAGCGCAGTGGTTTATCTTCGCGGTAGCCCAGTTCGTAGTCGGCCTGCATCAACTGGTGAATCTCGCTGGTGCCTTCATAAATCACCGCGCCCTTGCTGTTGCGCAGATAACGTTCGACCGGATACTCGTCGCTGAAGCCATACGCGCCGTGTACCTGAATCGCTTCCAGCGCGGCCTTCACGCTCATATCGGTGGCGTACCACTTGGCGAGGCTGGTTTCGCGGGTGTTGCGAATGCCCATGTTTTTCATCCAGCCGGCACGCATGTTCAGCAAAAAGGCCGTATCGTACCATTGGCGCATATAGGCGATTTTTTGTTTGACGAGCTGGTGTTCCCCGATGGGTCTACCGAAGGTATGGCGCTCGCCGGCGTATTTAACGCTTTCTTCCAGGCAGGCGCGGATGAGGCCGGTCGCGCCGCTGCCGACGGTGTAACGACCGTTGTCCAGGCACGACATGGCGATTTTGAAGCCCTCGCCTTCTTCGCCCAGGCGGTTGGCGGCTGGCACTTCCACATCCTGCATGGCAACCCACCCGGTCGAGCCGGCGCGCACGCCCAGCTTGCCGTGAATATCGCCGGTGGTCACGCCCGGCATATCGCGGGTGATGATGAAAGCCGTGATACCGCGCGCCCCGGCTGTCGGGTCAGTTTTGGCGAACACCAGGAAATGATGCGCTTTGGTCGCCAGGCTGATCCACATCTTCTCGCCGTTGAGAATGTAGCTGTCGCCGGCCTTGCGCGCCGTCGCGGCCATGTTCGCCACATCACTGCCAACACCCGGTTCGGTCAGCCCAAAACCGGCATATTTTTCGCCGCGCGCCTGCGGGACGAGGAACTGCTGCTTCTGTTCTTCCGTCCCCCACTGCAGCAGCGCCATGCTGTTCAGCCCCATGTGGACGGACATGACCACCCGCAGGGTCGTATCGGCGCGTTCCAGTTCCTCGCACAC
Organism: Anaerolineae bacterium; assembly: GCA_026645945.1. Lineage (GTDB taxonomy): Bacteria > Chloroflexota > Anaerolineae > Aggregatilineales > Phototrophicaceae > CFX2. The sequence goes on along the minus strand of JAPKMO010000106.1, from coordinate 12,270 downwards.
CAGCCCCAGCGTGATGTAGTCAAAACCCTGGCCGCCGTAACGCACCGGGATGCAAATGCCCAGGATGCCCAGTTCCGCCATACGCGGCAGAATATCTGGGTTCATTTCTTGCTTACGATCCCATTCCCCGATGGTCGGCATCACTTCCTTATGGGTGAAGTCGCGCACCATCTTACGCGCCTGGACGTGTTCTTCAGTCAGTGAGAAGTCCATGATGTTCCTTTTAGCATAATTCGCCTGAAAACAGGCCGCCTTTTTTGGCGCATTATACCATTCTGGGCGCCGTCCATCTATCACATAATTCGTTAATAGGGACATGCTGTGGCATGTCCGCCTCGAAACCATTGGTGACTGCTGGAGGATAATATCGTGTCCGCCATCGCCCAAACCGCACCCGACCGCCTGGTGACAACCCACCTGCAAATGACCGACCCGACGCACTTTCGACCGGCTTTCAGCGACGACCATCGCGCGGTCATCCGGCGCATGGACAGGCCGGACGTAGCTTTTTATCGCTTTTTGTACGGCGAAGTCGGGCGGGAGTGGCGCTGGCGCGACCGGCTGCTGCTGAGCGACGATGAACTGCTCAACCTGCTGGCGCAGCCGTCCACGACCGTCTACGTGCTGTATGTAGACGGCGCGCCCGCCGGTTATGTTGAGTTAAACAAACAGGGTGACGAGACGGAAATCGCCTACTTCGGCCTGCGCGCCGCTTATCAGGGCAGCGGCTATGGCAAACACCTGCTCAGCTACGGCATCGCCCAGGCCTGGGCGGGCGGCGCGCGGCGGGTGTGGCTGCACACCTGCAACCTGGACAGCCCCTACGCGCTGAACAATTACCTCAAACGCGGCTTCAGCATCCACCACGTAGACGAGAGACCGATGCCCGCCCGCTACAGCTAATAGATCGGCCGGGCGGTTTAACTGAGCGTAAAAATGCCGTTGTCAAAGGGCGGGTTGCTTTCCGCCCGCACCGGCTCGACCTCAAAATACGGCTCGTCGTTCCAGAAGGCGAACACCTTGCACGGCAGCATCAAATCGTCTATGAGCGACTGGTCTTCGGATAATTGCAGGGTGAACCGCTCCTGGCGATCATTGTCCGGGTTCAGGCAAACCACCGTTACGTAATCAAGCGTCCGGTTTTCGCGCATTCCCAGCTCAACCGCATTGTTAAACAGGGTGTTGGTCGCGCTCAGGCGGTTGCTGTCGCACACCGCCAGCGTGACGTACTGCTCGCCCAGCGGCGTCAGCAGTAGGGCGGCAATGGCCCATAAACGGCTTTGTATCGAACTGATCTGCGCCGGGTCATTAATCACGCTGGGGGAATGGCCGCCGCGCGTGCGCCGGTAGTGCGTGCCGTCGAACGCCTCGACCCCGCGCTGGATTTCCACCCCGGCGGGCCGCACCATAAAATCCCAGCGGATGGCGGTGGGGAACAGAAAACGCGCCGTCGCTTCCACCGGAACCCAGGTCGAGAGCGGGCCAAGCCTGGCTCTGGCTCGCCCTTTAAAATCCACCTGCAAACTTTCGATTGCCGGAGGCCGCAGTCCATAACGGGCTTCAATCGCCCGCCGCAGCATATCCTTTGCTGCCGGGTCGCCCTGAGCTAACAACAATACCGGCACTTGAGCCTCCCTGAAAATTCTCGCAAATTACACGCTATCTTAACAATCTATGTGATACAGTCTATGTGATAATGAACTAGCTTCCTTAAAAATTCACAAAAAATTGATGTTTTGGTATCTATGTACTATCATAGCGCGCTCTCACCGTTGGGAGCATAAAACTTTGTCACCTTCATATTACACTTTTTTAATTAGGGCGCGGCTGAATGTCGCGCCCCATCGAAGTTTTGCAGCGGCTACCGGCAGTAGTCCGGCTGGCCGCTGTATTGGTCGAGGCCGAAGGACATATCCCGGTTGAAGGCGTAAAGCGCCGCCGGCTCCGGCTGCTGCTCGGTAACAAACGTCACCGCGCGCGCGCCGCAGCCATCCGCCCCGCGCGTAGGCGTGCTGCGCGGGTCGATCCGCTGGCCGTTGACCGTCAGCGACCACAGATACGTCCCCGGCGGCACATCCACCGTCAGCGCCTCGAAGTGGCATTCGTTTTCATCCAGCGTACCGGCGTAACGATACAATACCGCGCCGTCCGCACTAACCGCCGACAGTTCCACTTCGTCCCCCGGCGTGCCGCAGATTTCCACGTTAAACGGCAAACCCAGGCCCGCCTGATATGGAAAACGCGCGATCACCGGCAGTTTCCGAGGGTCAGCGTCAATACCCTGCCGGCGGAAAAAATCCACCAGCGACAACTGTTCGTCAGCTTTCGGATTCGCGTCAATGAAATAATAGCGCCCCGTGACCGGCGGCAAATCCAGCCCGCGCGCCAGCGCCAGCAGGTACAGCGTCACCTGCCGAATCCAGAAATCGTGCATTTCGTGGCCGGACGCCAGCGTGACCAGCGTCGCATGAGGGATGTCCAGTTCTGTCAGGCGGCGGTCGAAAGCCAGAAACGGCGACAGCGGGAAAAAGGCGTCATGCGCGCCTTCTGAGATGACGATCCTTTTGCCGCGCAGTTTTTCCGCCAACCCCACCGGGCTGATCGCATCGGCTTCTTCCGGCACGCCTCTGCCGATCAATATCTCCATAAACGGCGACGGGTTCATACCGGGCCGCAGGCCGTCGTTGTCGTAGCGCCAGGCGTTTTCGTCTCCGCTCACCAGCGTGCCGATGCTCGCCATCGAAGGAAAAGTGAGTGGGCTGACCTGGCTGAGTGTGCCGTAATGCGTGGGCGGAACCTCGGCAAAAACGGCGATCACGTTGTAATCCAGATCGAGCGGGTTGATGGCCCACATCAGCGCCGAACCGCCGCCCCGGCTGCCGCCAGCCGTGACCACCCGGTATTTGTCGCCGCCGTTTTCGTCCAGCCAGTTCAAAAACGCGCCCACAGAGCGGTAAGTGTTTTCGTCAATGCCCTGGCTTTCCGTCCCGCCGGCGTTGCTCATGGCGGCGATGAAGCCCGCACCGTCCCCCGCGCCGGCGGCCACCAGCCGGGGCAGGATAATTTCCGGGTCGCCAAAAAAGCGGCGGTTGTTGCTGGTGCCGGCCCCGTTGCCGCTGAGGACAATCGGCAGTTTTAGCGCGCGTCTCCAGCCCGGCGGCAGGAAGATAGTATACAGCGCGCCCTCGACCGGCACATTGTTCACAATTTGCAGCGCCGGGCTGCCTTCCTGAACCTCGTTCCAGTCATTAAACATCAGCACCGGCAGGCCGGTTTCGGCTTCGATCTGTTCCAGCACTTCCCGCGCGCGTTCTTCCGTCACGGCCTGATAATCGTTTTCACGGTTGTTGTACACGCCGTAAGCAGCGGTGATCGCATCGCGCGGGGCGGGTTCCACCCCGCCGAAGGCCGGGTAATGCGTGGCGACGGCGTAGCGCGGCGCGTCCTGCGCGGCAGCCGGCCCCGCCGCCACCAAACCACACAGCAGTAAGAACCAAACTATTCGTAAGCGCATCGTTAATCCCCTGTGCAGACAAGTACTGAAGATTAATTATGCTCCGGGATGGGATAACCGGCAAACGCGCCGGTCATGGATGGCATGAGGGCCAGCAGCGCCAGGCCGCTGACCAGCCCGACCGCCAGGCCAACAAACGGCACGCCCTCCAGCCGGAAATAAAAAATAAAAGCGGCCACTTCCCCGGCAGTCCACGCCGCCAGGGTGGTCACAAACCACCGAATCGCAGCGCGATTATTCCGGTGGAAACGCCGCAGAGCAGCCGCCTGCCCCAGGCCGAGCAGCGTGCCGACGAACACGCCAAAAACAAAACCGACCAGCAGATGCTCCGTCGTGACCGTATGCGCGAACCGCCGCCCCAGCACCACCCCCGCCGCGTATCCGAGCGCGGTCGCGGGCAGCCACCACCACAGGCCGGGACGGCTGCCCAGATGCCGCCGCAGCACCCACCACTGCGCCGCACCGACCGACCCGCCCAGCAGCAGATCGCCGGGTACGCCGCGAACCAGGCCGCCGTCCGTCGCGCCCAGCAGGCTGCCGACCAGCAGCGCGGCCACATTCGCCAGAAGCCACTCGATTAAAAATTGACGCTGCATATTCCCTCCTTTATTATTTATGATTTAAGACGTAAGGTTGCCCCGATGCTGTAACAAATCGTCACGATCTTAGGGAACAAACCTTACAAAATCCTTGTGAAAATAAAGGCCGGCATGAATTTTTACCCAACAAATTCATCGAACATGTGTTCCGTTTTTGTGGTATGATTGTGCAGAAATGACGTTCGACCGGTGGCGGCCATGAAACGAATGCAGCGCAGCAAATATCGTAATACGCGGGTCAAACGCGGGGACTTTACTTTTGACAGCGAAGCCGAGGCCAAACACTACGCCCGGCTGAGAGCCTACGAAGAAGCGGGACACATCAGCGAATTGCAGGTGCATCCCACTTACGAACTGCTGCCGGCCTTCACCGACCGCTACGGCAAAAAGCAGCGCGCCATCCTCTACGAGGCCGATTTCGCTTACGTACAGGACGGCGTGCTGGTGGTTGAGGATGTGAAGGGTAAAGAAACGGAAGCCTTCAAACTGAAGCGCAAGCTGTTCCTGGCGCGCTACCCGGAGATTGACCTGCGCGTGATCGCGGCGAAATGAAGAAAGCGTGACTCCCTCAATATTTCGGCAGGCGGCGGTCTATCTCGTCCGCCCAGGCCAGGATGCCGCCCTTGAGGTTGAGCAGCCGGTTGTTATAACCCGCCTCGCGCAGAAAACGAATCGCGTCGGCGCTGCGAACGCCGCTGCGGCACAGCGCGATCACCTCGCGGTCATCGGGAATCTGTGCCAGGACGGTTTCCTCGCGCAGCTTGCGCCCGGCCAGCACCGCGTTTTTGGCCGCCTGGATGTCCCCTTTCGGGATGAACAGCGCGCCGTCCAGCGCCACGATTCGCCATTCGTGCGGCTCGCGCACGTCCACGATGACCGGGTTTTCGCCGGCATCCAGCCGCGCCTTCAGTTCCCTGACCGTGATTTCATCCACCGGATTTTCCTTTGCGCCGTTCTGGCTGCGATACTCGCTGTGGTCGTGGGCCGGCATCCCGCAGAACTGCTCGTAATCAATCAGTTCCACCTGCTCCGGGGCCACGCCGCACACCGGGCAGTGCGGGTCTTTCCGCAGTTTGAGCGTGGTGAAGCTCATTTCCAGCGCGTCGTACAGCAGCATCCGCCCGATCATCGGCTGGCCGATGCCCAGAATCAGTTTGATGGCCTCGGTAGCTTGCAGCGTGCCGATAGTGCCGGGCAGGATGCCCAACACGCCGCCTTCAGCGCAGCTTGGCACCAGGCCGGGCGGCGGCGGCGAGGGGAACAGGCAGCGGTAACACGGGCCTTCTTTGGCGTAAAACACGCTTAACTGCCCTTCAAAGCGGAAGATGCTGCCGTATACGTTCGGCTTGCCCAGTTTCACGCAGGCGTCGTTGACCAGATAGCGGGTGGGGAAGTTGTCCGTCCCGTCAATAATCACGTCATACGGCGCAAGCAGGTCGAGCGCGTTTTCGGATGTCAGCGGCACGTTGTAGGTATCCACCTGCAAAAACGGGTTGATGTCCTTCATGCGCTGTTCGGCGCTTTTGACCTTTAACACCCCCACGCTGGCCTGCCCGTGAATCACCTGCCGCTGGAGGTTGGTTTCGTCCACCACATCATAATCCACCAGCCCGATGCGGCCAATCCCGGCGGCGGCCAGGTACAGCGCCAGCGGGCTGCCCAGGCCGCCCGTGCCGATCAGCAGGACGCTGGCGGCCTTCAAACGGCGCTGCCCCTCGATGCCCACTTCCGGCATGATGAGGTGGCGGCTGTAGCGCCGGATTTCTTCATTCGACAAATCCGATAGCTGCTCGACAATCGGTAACATGCCCATTCCTTTTCGCAGTAGGGACAGGTGGCGCCCCATACGTACTAACACTAACGCATTTTATCCCGCCGCGACCTCGATCTGCCGCCGCAGTTTGGCCGCATCGGCCACGCCATGATTAACCTCGCGCGGCTGCCCCTGCCGGTCCAGGATGAACGTGGTCGGCGCAGAAAGAACGCCCCAGCGGTCGGCGGCGGCGGTATCCTCCAGCGCGTTAACCTGGATGATCTGCACGCGCTCGCCCAGTTCCGCCTGCACACGCGCCAGCGCAGGCTGCTGCTGTGTGCGGCATGGGATACAGCCCGGCGTTGTGAAATAAACGATGGCCGGAACTCCCGGCTTTAATCCGCTCAGGATCGGGTCGCCGCCGGCGCTGGCCGCCGCGCGCCGCAGATTCCAGTGTTTGAAGCCGCCATAAGCGGCGAACGCCGCCGCCAGCAAAACAGCCGCGATTATCAGCCGTTCGATCATTTTTTCACCCCTCGACGCGCGCGCGCTGGAAACCCGGCACACCCAGGCGGTTAAGCTGATAATACATCCAGCAGCCCAGGCAGAAGTTCAGCCAGAAGTTCAGGTTCGCCAGCACGATGACCACCCACACCAGCACCCAGGCGGGGGTGGGAACAGCCGCCAGCAGCAGCACGGCCGCCGCGCCGTTCATCAGCCCGCCCAGCAGCATGGCGAAGCGGTGCGGTTCCGGGTTATCCGGGATCACGTTCGGTTTGACGAAACCGCCCGGTTTTAACACCCGCTGGTAAAGCAGGCGGTACGGCGCGAAAGGTGCGTCCAGCGCGCCAAGAAGCTGCGCGGCGGCCACAAAAACAATCAATATCCAGCTGTCCAGCACGAAACCGAGCAGCAGCAAGATAATCGTCGCCGCCTGCCCGACCTTGATTCCACTCTGGTCAACCTTCCGTAGAGTCTCGTTTGCCATGATGTTCGCTCCCCACATTTTTTACCACTAAAACACTGATGTCCGGCCAGCCGTAAGCGGCTTCTCGCAGCTTGACCCCGCCGATTTCGATGTCCTTCTCCATCACGCACACCCCGCCCATACGCTCGTAAAAACCGCGCGCCGGGTTGTCCTTTAACACCCAGATCAGCCAGGATGTATATCCCCGCGCCAGCAGTTCGCGCGCCAGGGCGCTCATCAACAGCCGCCCGATGCCCTGCCTCTGATTTTCCCGGAACAGGTAAATGGCATACAGTTCGCCGCTGTAATCCGGGTGTTCGTCCCGCCCCGGCCCGCCGGAGACGAAACCGACGATACGCCCGCTTTCATCTTCGGCCACCAGATACACCGACCGGCTTTCCGGGCTGCTCAGGCCGCGCTCCCAGTTCGCTGCGCTGCGTTCGTAGCTGAGGCCGGCCAGATATTCCGCCGGCACGATTCCGGCATAGGTCGAGCGCCAGCTGTCCACGTGGACGCGGGCGATGCCGGCGGCATCATCGGGGGTGGCCGGTCGAACGCGCGCCACCTTCAGCCCCCCGCGATGCTCGGAATGATACGCAGGCTGGCATCCTCATCAATTTCGGTATCCAGGCCGTCCAGGAAGCGCACGTCCTCGTCGCCCAGGAAAACGTTAACGAAATTCCGCAGTTCGCCGCCGTTGAACAGATGCGGGCGCAGGTCGGGGTACTGTGCCACCAGGTCGTCCAGCGCCGCGCCGATGGTCGTGCCGCCGACGATGACCTGCGCCTGATTGCCGGTATAAACCCGCAGCGGGGTTGGGATTTTGATGCTTGCCATAACTGTTACTCCTTAGGAGAAAGGCGGATTTAGCAGCCCGCCCCTACGATATATCCTGATTCAGATCGTCCCACAATTCGTCCAGGAAACCGCCGACGATGTGGGTCATCGTCTCGACTTCCACCAGGAACGAGTCATGTCCAAAAGACGCTTCGATATGCCGGTAATCTACCACGCGCTTCAGGTTTTTTAAGGCGTCCACCAGTTCGACCGCCTGCTCGCGCGTATACAGCCAGTCGCTTGAAATGCTGACGACCAGGAACGGGCAGGCCGTCCGGCTGAGGGCGGCCTCCAGCGAGCCGTAACCGTCGGCGGCGTCGTAATAATCCAGCGCCTTGGTGATGTACAGGTAGCTGTTGGCGTCGAACCGCTGCACGAACTTTTCGCCCTGGTATTGCAGGTAGCTTTCGACGGCAAAATCGGTCGAAAAATTATAAGCCGGCTTGCTGCCGTTCTGCCGGCGCCGCCCGAACTTCTGCTCCAGCGAGCCTTCGCTCATGTAGGTGACGTGGCCGACCATCCGCGCCACCGCCAGCCCTTTTTCCGGGCGCGCGCCGCCGTAATAATCGCCGCCGTTCCAGTTCGGGTCGGCATAAATGGCCTGCCGCCCGATTTCGTTGAAGGCGATATTCTGCGCCGACGAACGCGGCGTGCTGGCGATGAACAGCACCGAGCCGACCCGCTCTGGGTAGTCTATCGCCCATTGGAGGGCCTGCATCCCGCCCATGCTGCCGCCGCCGACGGCGAACAGCTTTTGAATCCCCAGGGCGTCCAGCAGATGGCGCTGCGCCGCCACCATGTCCTGCACCGTGATGAACGGAAATCGCAGGCCGTATGGTTTGCCGTCCGGCGCAAGCGACGACGGCCCGGTGCTGCCCTGGCAGCCGCCGATCACGTTCGAGCAGATGACAAAAAAGCGGTCGGTGTCGAACATTTTGCCCGGCCCAACCGCATCATCCCACCATCCCGGTTTTTCCTCCGGGTTATCGGTGTGATAACCCGCCACATGCGCGTCGCCGGACAGCGCATGACAGATCAGAATCGCGTTTGAGCGGTCGGCATTCAAACGGCCATAGGTTTCATACGCCAGGGTAAAACGTTCCAGCGTCTGCCCGCTGTGGAGTTCGAGCGGCGTCTCGAAGTGGGCATAGTGCCGCCGCACAATCCCAACCGACCCCGGTCGGCGCGCGCGGCGGGTGTTGTTGAGCGGTTTAGTCATGATATTCACAGGTACGGCGACCATGTTTGGCTGCTCCTCCAGGTTGATGAACCGCCAGGACGCCGGGCAAATAACCTCGGCATCCCGGCGGTTCGTTTTTTTACCCTACTGGATGCACGCTGATGCCTTGCGCCACCTTTAGCGCCTGGTCGAGGTCCCACAGGATGTCGTTAATGTCCTCGATGCCGACTGCCAGCCGGATGTAATCATCCGTGACGCCGGTGGAAACCTGCTCCTCGGCGCTCAACTGCTGGTGCGTGGTGGTCGCCGGATGAATCGCCAGCGAACGCGCATCGCCCACGTTGGCAAGGTGGGAAAACAGCTTCAGGCTGTCAATAAACTTCCGTCCCGCCTGTTTGCCGCCCTGGATGCCGAAGCCGATCACCGCGCCCGCACCTTTGGGCAGGTATTTCTGGGCGCGTTCGTAGCTGGGGTGGCTGGGCAGGCCGGGATAGTTCACCCACGACACCGCCGGGTGTTCCTCCAGGTAGCGGGCGACGGCCAGCGCATTGTCCACGTGCCGCTGCATCCGCAGCGCCAGCGTCTCCAGACCCAGAATGTTCAGGAAGGCGTTAAAGGGGGCCTGGCAGCCGCCCAGGTCGCGCAGGCCGACCACGCGGGCGCGGATGATATAAGCCAGGTTGCCGACCAGATCGGCAAACACCGCCCCGTGATAGGCCGGCTCCGGCTCGATCAGGTTCGGGTGGCGACCGCTGGCCTTCCAGTCGAACTTACCGCCGTCCACGATCACGCCGCCGATGCTCAGTCCATGCCCACCAATCCATTTGGTGGTGGAGTGCAGCACGATGTCCACGCCAAAATCGAATGCCCGCCACAGGTACGGCGTGGCAAAGGTATTGTCGGTGATGACCGGCAGGCCGTGCGCGTGCGCCAGCGCGCTGATGCCCTCAAAATCCGGGATTTCCAGCTTGGGGTTGCCGATGGTTTCCAGGTAAATGGCTTTGGTTTTGTCGTTGATGTACGGCTCGAAGTCCGCCGGGCTTGTGCCTTCCACGAAATGCACTTTGATACCCAGGCGGCGGAAGCTCTGCGAGAACTGGGTGTACGTACCGCCGTACAGCGCGGCAGCGGCCACGATCTCATCGCCGGCATTCGCCAGTGTGGTGATGGCGAGAAGCTGCGCGAACTGCCCGGAGGAAGTCGCCAGGGCGGCCACGCCGCCTTCCAGCGCCGCGACGCGCTGCTCGAACACATCGGTGGTAGGGTTCATGATGCGGGTATAGATATTGCCCGCTTCTTGCAGGGCGAACAGCGCCGCCGCGTGGTCGGTATCGCGGAACTGGTAGGAAGTGGTCTGGTAAATCGGCACGGCGCGCGCCCCGGTGGTCGGGTCGGGCTGGTAGCCGGCGTGCAAAGCCTGGGTGTTAAAACTGTACTCGCGCTGGTGTCCGTTGCTGCTGCTCATAATCCGTCGTCTCCTTGAAGTGTGTTATCGTCCTGCTGATGCGATTCGATCACGGCGGCAGGCGCGCGGCCTGCCCCAACCTTCAAGCGAAAACGCGGCGGTTTTTAAGCGGTGATGATATGCCCACAGTCGGAAGTCGTCAGCGGCCAGCATTTCCTTACGCATGTTGAACGCTGACGGCTAATATCATCCGCGTGCCGCGCCCCGGTGTTGGTGTTCACGTTCGATACGCACCTCCTGTAAAATGCTCGTCCCATCCATCTGCTAAAAGCCGCCGGCTTTCAGCGGTTAACGTTTGCCCCGGCGTCATCGCCCCGCAAACGCTAACGGCTGGCAGCCAACCGCTAGTCACTCACCGCCAGTTCGTCCGGGTCGAAAGCCGACCGGTCGGCGCGCAGCCGCCAGGCCAGCATTTCGGCGGCACGCCCCTGCCGGACGGAGGTAATCAGGTAAACGAAGTTCGGCCAGGCGTGGTCGCGATCATAAACCGACGGAACGGCGGGCGAGTCCGGGTGGCTGTGGTAATACCCCACCAGCGCCAGGCCGCGTATTTCGGCTTCGTCCTCCAGCCGCGCCCAATCCTGGGGCGTCATGGCGTAACGGTGGTGCTGTTCCTCGGCGGCGAAAACGTTCTGCACCGGGATAACATCGCTGATGCGAACGGCCTCGCCGTCCAGCGCCCCCAACAAAAACCCGCCGCCTTCGTTCGGATAACTCGCTTCCAGATGATCGAAGATGTTTCGCTGCAAAACAGGCCGAAGCACCACGCCCATTAATCTTCCTCTCCGCTTCAAACAAAAAGAGCTAACCCCAGGGGTTAGCTCTCGCTGATCGCAGACGGTTCTGGTTTTACTTCAACCGTCCGTGCGGCCCACGCCCCAGGGAATCCAGGCAGACGCGCATACACATACACATGGGCATGGCCTCAAGATTCAGAACGTGGGTGGACGTGAAGTTTATCATGGCGCAAAAGCCTAACACGCTTCGCGCCGGAATGCAAGTCTAAAAACGACCAATTTCCGCCCAATCTGGAACAAATATCGCGCGCTTTCCGTATAGTTGAACAGGAGCGGATTAAATCAACGGGCGGTGGTTATGATTCCGATAAAAACCCTTCAGCCGGTGCGTTCCAAAGCCTATGTCACCTACGGCCTGATCGCCATCAACAGCCTGGTTTTTCTGTGGCTGCTCACCCAGTCGCAGCAGCAGCTTGGGCAGACGTTTTACGCGCTGTCCGCCGTGCCGTGCGAAATCTCGCGCAATTTCCTGTCGGTCGAAACGCTGCTCGACCTGTTCCGCAGCATGTTCCTGCACGGCAGCTGGCCGCATCTGGTCGGCAACATGACCTATCTGTGGATTTTCGGGCGCAACGCCGAGGATTATTTCGGGCATCGGCGCTTTCTGGCGCTGTATGTAGGAACCGGTCTGCTGGCGGCGCTGGTCGAAATCATGGTCAACGCCAGGTTGTGTGTGCCGATGGTGGGGGCCAGCGGCGCAATAGCCGGCGTGCTGGGCAGCTACCTGCTGCTTTATCCCGGCTCGCGGGTGCGGATTATGATTATCTTCTTCCGCTTCTTCCCGCGTTTTTATAACATCCCGGCGCTGGTGGTGCTGGGCCTGTGGTTCGTCATCCAGTTGTTTAACGGCATCGCTTCCCTGGGCGCGACCACGCTGGGCGGCGGGGTGGCGTTTTTCGCCCACATCGGCGGTTTTGTGGCCGGACTGGTTATTACCTTCATCTACCTGATGTTCAACCCGCCCCCTGACCGCACCGTGTACCTGAATTGACGCCGCGCCGTTCGATGTATGGATAAGCGTTGATCCATAAACCTACCAGACAGTGGGCTTAAGCCCACTGTTCTGCTATCAGATCAATTGGTTTATGGATAGGTTCTAAACCCATTAGACTGAACCTGACCCTGAGTGGACAGCGGGTTTCAGCCCGCTGCCAATGG
>JAPKMO010000105.1 GCA_026645945.1 Anaerolineae bacterium | reverse complement strand
GGCACGAGGTTAAAAAAGGTCGTTCCGGGCTTGAAGGGCAGGACGTTTCCGTCGAGGTCGAAAAAATACAGCGGCGCGGTGTCGTTTTCCCGCCGCCACTGCCCTTCGAACAGCTGGCCGTCGCGGAACAGGTAGATATGGCCGCTGCCGGTGAGGTTTACCTCGAAGGCGTAGTTGGCCGCGCCCCAGTAGCCGTCATAAACCACCGGCTGTTCGATGTGGTCGGCTTCCAGCACGACGACGTTGGCGGCGTTGACCTGGGTATTGGTGAGGGCGTCGAAGTGCGGCTCGCCGTCCTGGGCGCGCAGCCAGCGCCCGCTTTCATACGTCCACTGCGTTTCGGTATTACGATAGGTGATGTTGACGCCGGTCACAGCCTGGCCGCCGGCGGGGATGGCGGTTGAAAAGGCCATGCCGCTGATCGGGTCGGGCGTGGTGTTCAGGCCGATTTCGGCGGCGCGCCGGTAGAGGGCTTCGGTATCGCCGTAGAGCGTATGCTCGAAGGCCAGCCCTTCACGCGGGAAGCGGCACAGGGGCGGGCAGCCGCCGCCGCCGAAGTTGCGCGAGGGCATCACCGCGTCCTGGCGCAGCCGGTCGAGCGTGCCATTGCTGGAGCCAGAGTGGACGAACAGCGAGCCGTAAATGCGCGTAAGCGGGATGTCCACCAGGCGGGCGCTGCGGATTGGCCCCAGGTGGTTGACGGCGTGGCTGTAGAAGATGGCCGTAAAGCGTGTGACGCCGCCTTCGACCAGGTGTTCCCAGACCACATCGGCGCTGTTGAGGCCGGACTGTGGACGCACGTAAGCCGGTGAATTGCTGATTTTGATATTGAGCGGACGCCGCTCCAGGTAGGCGGGGTCGTCTACCGGAAGGCCGGTCAGTGGGCTGATGCCTTCGGGGTAGGTGTCCGGCCCGATCACGGCGGTGTCCTGAGCAAGAAGGGCGGTGGGGAACAGCACCAGCAGCAGTAAAAACGCCAGTCGAATCATCGCGCACCTCGTTTTTTGCCACATTGTATCGCATCCGTCCGGCGCGTGGGGTAAAAATGGGGCGAGCGCCCGACAAGCGCCTGCCTGTAAGCTGCGCGTAATCTTTTGAGGATAGGTTTATGAGTAAAGCGCAGGTGATTTATATCGTTGATGACGAAAATACGCTGCGGGAGGTCGTCCGGCGCTACCTGGAACTGGACGGTTTTGTGGTGGTGGAGGCCGAAAATGGGCCGGAGGCGCTGGAGAAACTCCGCGAAAAACCGGCAGACCTGATTTTGCTGGACATTATGCTGCCGGGGCTGGACGGTTTCACTATCACGCGGTCGCTGCGGAATGCGCCGGAGTACCAGGGGGCGCTGGGCGGCGTGCCGATCATCATGCTGACTTCGCGCGGGGATGAGATTGACCGCATCACCGGTTTTGAACTGGGGGTGGACGATTACGTGGTCAAACCGTTCAGCCCGCGCGAACTGGTGGCGCGGGTGAAGGCGGTGCTGCGGCGCAGCGCGTCCGGCGGCGAACCGGCGCGGCAGCCGCTGGCGTTCGCCGGCCTGCACATTGACCCGCTGCGGCGCGTCGTGACGCTTCGCGGCGAGCCGGTGACGCTGACGGCTAAAGAGTTTGATCTGCTGTGGTTTTTCGCGCGGCATCCTCAGCAGGTGCTTACGCGGGATCAGTTGTTGAACCAGGTGTGGGGTTACGAGTTTTACGGCGACGAAAGCACCGTGACCGTCCACATCCGGCGGCTGCGCGAAAAAATCGAACCCGACCCGTCCGACCCGACTTATATTCATACGGTGCGAGGCGTAGGCTACAAATTTGATCCGAATTAGCCTTTATCCGCTCCTGGCGCTTATCGTCACGGTGGTGGCCGCATTTGCAGCGGCTATGATCGTGGTCGTGCCGGTTTTGAACCCGCCGCTTCAGGACGTGCAGCTTTTGTTTTTGTTCATGGGCGGCAGCGGGGGCGCGACCGTTGGCGTGGTGTACGTGCTGTACAAAAAACGGCTGGCGCAGTGGTTTAACAGCCTGCGCTGGACGCTGCTGGCGATCATCCTGCTGACGGTGCTGCTGGTGTTTCTGAACGTATTTGTCACGGCGCAGTTGATGTTCATCAGCGCGCATGATCTGGTGCTGACGACGGGGCTGCTGATTTTCGCCGGGATGATCGCGGTGATTTCGGCGCTGCTGATCGCCAGTTCGCTGATCGAACGTATTCATGTATTGGGCGAGGCAACACAACGGCTGGCGCGGGGTGAACTGCACACCCGGTTGAAGGCCGAGGGTAACGATGAACTGGCGCAGCTGGCGGCGCTGTTCAACCAGATGGCAGCGCAGTTAGAGGTGATAGACCGCGAGAAACGGCTGCTGGAGCAAAGCCGCCGCGATCTGGTGGCATGGGCATCCCATGATCTGCGGACGCCGCTGGCCGCTGTGCGGGCGATGAACGAGGCTATGCTCGACGGAGTAGTAGCCGACTCGGAGACGATGATGCGCTACCGGCAGCAGATTCACCGCGAGGTCGAACACCTGGGGCGGCTGATTGATGATCTGTTTGAGATCGTTCAGATGGACGCGGGACACCTAAACCTGACACGCACACTTACATCATTATCTAATCTGATCGGTGATACGTTAAACAGCATCAGCGCGCGGGCGGCGCAGCGGAATGTAACCGTCATCAGCGATATTGAAGATGGACTGCCGGTGGTTTATATTGCGCCGGACAAAATTCAGCGCGTGCTGTATAACCTGCTGGATAATGCCATTCATCACACCCCGCCGGATGGTCAGGTGACGATCAGTGCGCGCCAGGCCGGCGCCGGCGTACAGGTGAGCGTGCATAACACGGGTTCGGTTATCCCGGCTGAAGATCAGCCGCGTATCTTCGAGCGATTTTACCGGGGTGAGCGTTCCCGCGCGCGCGGCAGCAGCGGCGACCGGGGGACGGGCCTGGGGCTGGCAATCGCGCGGGGGTTTGTCGAAGCGCATGGCGGCAGCATCAATGTGACCAGCGAGGCCGGGCGCGGCACCACCTTTACCTTCATCCTCCCGTAATCTTCACGTAAGCTGCGCGTAACCTGACCGTTAGAACCTGTTGATAACCTCCTGATGTCCGAAGGGACGATTGATCGGATCTGTTGTTAAGGAGGTTTTACAATGCGTACTCGGTTTTTTGCTGTCGCGCTGGTTGTGGTGATGGCTGCCGCCCTGGTTGTCGGCGGGGTGGCGCAGGCGCAGGATGAGATGATGACCCATACCTGCGATTCGACGCTGATTCTGCTGCTGTACATCGCGGAACATGATTACGGATTCCACTCGATGATGGATGTCTTAACTTTTGAAAAAGGCCAGTACGCGCCGCTCTTTGACGCGATGATGGCCGAAATGGAAGGCGAGATGATGGAAGGCGACATGATGGCGACCGAAGAGGCCATGATGGAAGGCGACATGATGATGCTTTCGCCCGGCAATGTCGAGGGCGAAGACACGGCGTGTACCGACCTGCGCGCCGAGATTGAGGCCTTCCTGTACAAAACGCTGTTGGCTGACATGATGATGGAAGAACCGGGCAGTTAAAAGCAGGCTGAAGTTCGTCAGGGGCGCACTCCGCTGCGCCCCTCATTCATTATGAGGTGTGGTGTATGGGAACGAAAACTTCTACCGGGACGATCATTTTAGCGAGCATTCTGCTGGCGGCGGCGCTGACGGCGCTGCTGTTCGCCGGGGCGGGCGTCGTGGGAACGCCGTTTCCGGCTTTCGACCTGTTCGACCTGATGGCGCGGACGCTGCCGGGTGGACTGCTGACGTTCGGCATTGACCTGATGGTAGACACCATCCGGGCGCTGAATCTCGGCCCGACGGATGATATAGCCAAACTGGCCGAGCAGTTGATGGCGGTCGGGGTATTTGTGCTGCTGGCGGCTGTTTCCATCGTCATCTACTTTTTGATCGCGCGGCGGGTGTTTGCGCGTTCGGCGCGGCGGCGCGACAGCCTGCTTTCGGGGCTGGTTCTGGGCGGCCTGTTTGGGCTGCCGATGATGGCGATCAGCGCGTCGCTTAACCTGACGGCGACGGCGGAGCCGGTCGTGAGCCTGGCCTGGGTGGCGGCGGTATTCGTCGGGTGGGGGCTGGCAGCCGGTTATACATTTTACCGCCTATCGGCGGTGTCCCCGACTGCCGAAACGGAAGCGTCCGCGACGGCACTCAACCGCCGCCAATTTCTGATTCAACTGGGCGGCGCTGCGGCCACCATTACAGTGGTAGGGGCGGGGCTGGGCGCGCTGCTGCGGAATACGCCATCTGCGCCGCCTGAAGAATCGATTCAAACAAATGCCGCAGAACTCCCCAATGCGGATAATGCCGTGAGTCCCGCGCCCGGCACACGGCCAGAATATACACCGCTTGACCAGCATTACCGGATTGACATCAACACGGGCGGGCCGCCGCGTATTGACCTGGAAAATTATACGCTCAAAATCACTGGGCTGGTGGAAGAACCGCTGGAACTGACGCTGGATGAAATCCAGGGTTACGAGCCGATGAGCCAGTATATCACTATGTCGTGCATCTCCAACCGGTTGGCCGGTGACCTCATCAGCACGACGCTGTGGACGGGAACGAGTATGCAGCACATTTTGGAGCGCGCCAAACCGACGCCGGAGGCCACGCATATTAAAATCAAAGCGGCGGATGGATTTGATGAAGTGGTGGCGCTGGACGTGATTCGCCAGGATGAGCGCGTGATGCTAACTTACGCCTGGGATAACGAACCCCTGTGCGAACGGCATGGCGCGCCGCTGCGAATCCACATCCCTGACCTGTACGGTATGAAACAGCCCAAGTGGATTACCGAGATGGAGTTCATCCCTGCCTGGGAGGAAGGCTACTGGGTGCGGCGCGGCTGGGATAAAGAAGCGCGGGTGCGGGCGACTTCCGTGATTGATACGGTCGCTACCGAGGCAGCCTATGAAGATGGCGACCGCACGCTGATACCAGTCGGCGGCATCGCCTGGGCCGGCGCGCGGGGGATTTCGCGCGTTGAAGTGCAGGTGGATGATGGCGACTGGGTGGAAGCGCAGCTCCGCAGCCCACTTTCCGACAAAACCTGGGTGATCTGGCGTTATGACTGGCCGTTCGAGGCAGGCGAACACCGCTTTGCGGTACGGTGTATCGAAAGTGACGGCACATCGCAGATCGAGACGGTCGCCGGGGTAAGGCCAAGCGGGGCGACCGGCATCCATTCTGTTTCCAGAATCGTGTAGGGGGAACGAAGTTCCACTTTAAGCCGTTCCTTCCTACCCGTTGACGCCGCCTGGCCGATGCTGGCGGCGTTTGGTTTGGTATGGAAAGTTGGAAAAATATGGCGGTTTGTGGAATTCGAGGGTTGCGGCGTACAATCTAGGGGTAACGACTGCCGGTGAGTGGATGAGATGGTATATGGCTGCCAGCGACTACAGCGATGTTTTTATTTCTTACCGCCGTAAAGATGTTGAACTGACCAAACAAATTTATGAAGCCTTAAAGGCTGAAGAGCGTGAAGTATGGGTGGATTGGGAAGATATTCCACCTGGGAGCGTTGAATTTACCGAGGACATCCGGCGCGGCATTGAGGGGGCGGATGCGTTTATCGCCGTACTCAGCCCGGATTATCTGGAGTCGGACTACTGCCTGAACGAACTGGCATATGCAATTCAACTGAACAAACGTCTTGTGCCGGTCGTGGGGCGGAAGTTTGAAGGCCAGCAGGTTCCGCAGGGCATCAGCCACGTGAACTGGATTTATTTTTGCGAACACGCCGGCCATGTCAACACCTTTGAGGAAGCGTTTCCGAAGGTTCGCGCGGCGCTGGAAGCCGATTTCGCGCACAGCCGGATGCATACGCGACTGCTGCTGCGCGCTAAAGAGTGGGAGAGCAAGGGGTTTGACGACAGCTTTTTGCTTAAAGGCAAGGAAATCCAGGAGGCGGAACTATGGCTTTCCGCCGGGTTGAGCAAAATCCCGGAGCCGACCGAACTGCACACCCGCTATATCTTTGCCGGTCGCAAGGCGGCACAGCGCCGGCAGCAGGTGTTCCTGTCCGCCGCCGTCGTGCTGGCACTGCTGATGGGCGTTCTGGCAGTAGCTGCTTTCATCGGATTCAATGAGGCGAACCAGCAGAGCAACTTTCGGGCGACGGCGCAGGCGCGGGCGGAGCGGAGCGCCGAGGAGTCGTACAGCCTGGCGCTGGCGGCCAGTGCGCGCCTGGAAGCCGACCGGGGTTATAGTGACCTTGCCATCGCTTTGGGATTGGCGGCGAATGACATGGATAACCCGCCGCCGCAGTCGCAGCAGGTTTTGTACGACGCGGTTTTTGCGCCTGGCACGCAGAAAGTTTTTGTGGGCCATACTAACCAGGTGCGCTGTGCTGCCATCAGCCCGGATGGAAATCGCGCGCTGTCCGGTGGGAGCGACAACACGGTACGGCTGTGGGACCTGGCAGCCGGCGAGCCGTTGAGCGTGCTGGAAGGCCATACGGATGCCGTCATGTCGGTTGCTTTTAGCCCGGATGGACGGACGGCGCTGTCGGGTTCGCGGGATGGCACGGTACGGCTGTGGGACCTGGAGTTGAAAGCGGAAATTCGACGTTTTGAGGGGGAGCAGTCTGGCTGGATCAACAGTGTGGCCTTCAGCCCGGATGGTAAACAATTTCTGGCCGGGGCGGACGATAAAACAAT
The DNA here is from genome assembly GCA_026645945.1 of Anaerolineae bacterium. Classification (GTDB taxonomy): domain Bacteria; phylum Chloroflexota; class Anaerolineae; order Aggregatilineales; family Phototrophicaceae; genus CFX2. The sequence continues at coordinate 8,554 of JAPKMO010000105.1, read as the reverse complement.
CGTGCTGTGGGATGTTGAGAGTGGCAGCTTAATCCGCCGCTATGGCGACCCCGAAGCGACTACGCCGGATGCGGGCCATACTTCTTACGTTTTGAGCGTGGCCTTCAGCCCGGATGGTAAAACGTTCCTATCCGCTGCGGACGATACGACAATTGTACTGTGGGATGTCGAAACGGGGCGTATCATCCGGCGCTTCCAGGGGCATGAATGGGGCGTGGCGGTGGTTGCCTTTAGCGCCGATGGCAAAACGTTTTTATCCGGTTCGGGCGATTCCACCGTGCGCTGGTGGGATGTGGCGACGGGCGAAGAGCTGCGCCGGTTCCAGGGACACAGCAAATGGGTGGTGGGGGTTGGTTTCCTGGCGGGCGGCGAATACGTCGTTTCGGGCGCGAATGATAACAGCGTGGCGCTGTGGGACAAAAGCGGCACGCTGCTGCACCAGTTTTTCGGCCACAGTGATTTTGTGACCGGCCTGGCGGTTTCGCCGCAGGGCTGGTCGGCGCTGTCATCGTCTGGCGATCAGACTTTACGGCTGTGGCAGCTTGCAAACGGCGCGCAGTTGGGCGCTTTCCTGGGGCATACCCAGCCAGTGCGGCGCGTGGCGCTTAACCCGGACGCCGCGCGGCTGCTGTCTGCCGGGCTGGATGGCGTCATCCTGTGGGATGTAAAAACGGGGGAAGAAATCCGGCGTTTTGATGGAAACGGCGAAGAGCATACTGACATTGTGACATCTGCCGCAATCAGCGCGGACGGCAGTAAACTAGTATCCGGCTCGGCGGATCGAAGCGTGATTATCTGGGATATGGACTCCGGAGATATTATCCACAAGCTGTTGGGACATTCGATGCCGGTGCAGTCGGTGGCAATCAACCCGCTGGGCGATGTGGCTGCGTCTGGCGCGGAAGGGGGGACGATCATTCTATGGGATGTGGTTGCCGGTAGGCCGCTGCGGCAGTTAAGCGGTCATTCCAATACGGTCGGCACGCTGGCCTTCAGCCCGGATGGCGCGTTACTGGTTTCCGGCGGCGCCGATAACAAACTTATCCTGTGGGACGTGACCAGTGGCGATATGGTGCGAGAGCTGGAAGGGCATACGGGGCCGCTGGTCGAAGCAGTTTTCAGCCCGGACGGAAGCCGCGTTGTATCGGGTTCGACCGATACCCATATTCTGGTGTGGGATGCGGCGGACGGCGCGCTGATTCGCCGGATTGAAGCCGAAAGCCGCGTTGACAGCGTGGTTTTTCGACCGGATGGCCGCGCTATCCTGGCTGCAAGCGCGGATGGCCTGCTGCGCCTGTGGGATGTGGAAACCGGCCAGGAACTGCGGCGGGTCGCTTCCGGCGCGGTGAATGGATTGGCATTCCTGCCGGATGGCCGCAGCGCCTTTGCTGCTGAAAACGATAACAGTGTGCGGCTGTGGGATGTAACGCCGCTGACAACGGAAGATGTAAAAACCTGGGCGCGGGAGAATCGCTACATTCTGCCGGACTTCACATGCCAGCAGCGCGAGATTTATCGTATCGAGCCGCTTTGCCCGCCCGACACTTCAAGTTCGTGATGAGGTTTACTGGGTATCGTGAGCGCCGATTGCAGGATGAATTTATAATGGACATGTAGGAAAAGGAGCGCAGAATGTCTCTCAAACGCACTGTTTTGTTTGTACTGGTGATGCTGTTTATATGCGTGTCGGTGTACGCGCAGACAAAACCGATCACAATTGGCCTCTCGCTGCCGAGCGAAGAAGGCGCGTTTTTTGATGCCCTGGTGCGGAATATACAGTTCCTATCGGAAGAAGCGGGTGTTGAACTGGTCGTCACCGGCGCCGGTTATAACACGGAGACCGAAATTGCCAACATCCAATCGTTAATTCAGCAGCAGATTGATCTTTTGCTGCTAACCCCTACCGATGTGGTGGCAAGTGTGGCCGCCGTTCAGTCGGCCAATGCAGCCGGGATACCGGTTATCCTGTTGGGTGGTGAACTGGAGACGGCTGAACTCGAAGCTCAGCCGGAACTGGCCGGGACGATTGTGGCGGATTATGCCGCCGAAGGCCAACTGGCTGCCGAGACCATGTGTGGCCGTCTGGAAGGGCGCGGGGTGCTGCTAGAAGCGATTAACTTCCCGATGGATGAAACAGGCGACCTGATGCCGCTGGCGATAAAACAAGCCAGCGAACGCAGCGCCGGTTTTGCGATCGCCTTCGGCGAACTTTGCCCGGATGTTGAGATCGTTCCGTTGAATGTCGCTGGGCTTGAAGAAGCCGATGTGACCGACGCGCTGCTGGCGGCGATCAACACACAGCCGTTCAATGGGCTGCTGGCTTATGATGACCAGACCGTTCTGGCGGCGCTGGATGCCTTCCAGGAAAGCCGGACACGCGGTGTGGCCGTGATGGGTTTTGGCGCCAGCGAAATCCTGGTCGGTGCGCTGGAACTGGGCGACATTGAGGCGACTATCACGCTGAAACCCGATCAACTGGCGAAGGCCGGGCTTGATGCGGCACTGGCTTACCTGCAAGGTGCGGCAGCCTCCACTGAGGTAGAGTTGGTGGCGCTGAACGTTGAAGAACTGACGGTGATGCGGAGCTGCGGGGGTGCGGGCCAGCCGCGCTGCTAATGATGTGCCGAAATTGAACTGACTATCAAAGTTTGGTTGTGGCAGGTGAGGGTGTGCTTTGTTTAACAGCATACCCTCATTTGTTAGCAGAGTCTACTGCTCATGGATAAACCAATTAAACTGTGCCTGATCCTGAGCAGACAGCGGGCTTCAGCCCGCTGCCAATGGGCTAAAGCCTCACTCACTGTCTATCCGGTTCATTCTTTTCCGTTTATCCATCAGAAGTACCTTCGTCGAAGTTTTGTTCGCCGAAGTCCTCTCCGTCAAAGTCCTCCTCGTCGAAGTCTTCCTCGTCATCCGGCGTGGTTTCAAGCGTGGCTTCAGGTGTCAGTTCTGGTGCAGCCTCCAGCGTCAGTTCAGGTGTCAGTTCTGGCGTCAGCTCCAATGTGGCTTCGGGTGTTTCGGCTGCTTCCGGGAGAGCGGTCGTGACGCTGAGGAGGTAATCGCCAGCGGACTGGTTGCCGAAACTCAGCACCAGGATGGTGTATTCGCCATCGGCAGGCAGCACGAGATTTTCGATAAAGCTGTTCAGCGAGTCGCCTGAGTCATCGTTGAACGCAATTTGCTCGCCGTTGGGGCCGATGATGATAAGTGCCGTATCAAAGTCCCCTTCGAGCGAGATGTTGATTGTTTCGCCGGCTGTGGCGCTAAACGTCCAGATGTGTTCTTCGCCGGCGCTCAAAACTTCGCCGACCGTTTCGTCAGCCTGTACGGTGCGGATTATATCACCGTTCGGGGTGGGATCGCAGGCGTCGCCGATGCCGTCGCGGTCGGCGTCGGCCTGGTCGGTGTTCGGCACTGTTGGGCAGTTGTCCACTGTGTCAGCGATGAGGTCGTTATCTATATCTATCAATACATCACAGGCGTCGCCGATGCCATCCCCATCGCTGTCAACCTGATCTGGATTGAAGACGAACATACAGTTGTCCACAGCATCGCTGATGCCATCATTGTCCTGGTCGGTAGGATTGCCAAAATCTACCTGCTCGACATTGACGCCGGTATCGGTGATCGGGACGCTGACGGTATCCTGGGCAATATTGCCGCCAATATCCTCGACGATGACGCTGATTTTATAGGTGCCTGGTTCAGCAGGGAGCAGGCGCAGCGAGAGCGCGTTCAAACTGCCGCGATTAAATGTGAAACGGGTTTCGGCTGGGCGGCTGAGGAAGCTGTTATCGGGTTGGAGCGAGAGCCAGGCCGGCTCGAAAGTATCGCCAGGCTGAATGCGAACCTGCGAGGGCATCCAACCGCTGGCGGTCTGATTGGTGACCCACAGCGCACGGGGCTGGCCGGTCAGCAGATTAAAGACGATCTGGGCATCTACCGGGTCGCCGTCCACCGGATCAAAACGACCGTTGACGATGCCGGAACTAGGGTTGGATGGGTTGCGGAACAGCGGGACGGGTATTTCCGTCTGGCCGCTGCTTAACAGGGGAATTTGACCGTTCCAAGCTGCTGCTGCGGCTTCTTCTGGCCGCAGACGTTGATAATCAATCACAATGTCCTGGCTGCCACGCAGCAGCGTCACCACCAGACCGACGCGGGCGATGTTCAGCCGGCTGAGGCCAACCCGGACGGTCGTGGCAGCGCCGCCCGGCGTAACCGGCAATAAATTTTCGATCTGTCCCTGCGGCCACTCAACGAGCGCCTGAGAAGCGCGGCTGTAGAAAGTTTCCAGGAAGGTGCGCCAGGGCGATACGGCAATCGGCATGGATGTGGTGTACTGGTTGTGGAAAAAGTTGCTGCGATACACTTCGGGGTTGCGAGGGAAGAAGATGGATAAACCCTGCGAATTTTTGAGCGTTTCGGCGGCCCGGTGGTGCAGTATGAGGCTGCTGCGTGTATCGAGTACTTCCTGCGCGTGTTGGGCGACGGTGAAATCGGCGGCGGTTTCTGCAACCCGACCGATGAACTGGAACAGGTCGGTGGCCGACCAGGCATCCGCAAGGATAGGTTGGTCGAAACCGCCGAAAACCAGCGTATCATTGCGCGCCTGGGCGATACTTTCAACCGGTTCGGGGCTGTTGAGCAGTGCCGTGCTGAAGGTATTGAGCCGTTCTGATAACAGCCTGACCTGCGACAGATCAACCAGACTCATACTGTAGGTATCGTAGCGATTACGATCCTGGCTGTAAAAGGCTATGAAGTTATCCACCACGCTGCGGCCCAGTAGTTCGGGTGTCATGGTCGGGTTTTGCACCAGGTCGAGCAGGGTGAACTGATAATCCCAACCATCACCGGGGATCAATTCCTCGCTGGCGACGGCGTACTGGGCATAAGGGGCGATGGCACTGTAGACCTCAAAAGCGCCCATCAGGCAGGCATCGAAGCCGAGTAAATCGAGCTTGCGTCCACCCATTCCGAAAACAATCGTTTTTAAAGCGAGTTCCAGTTCTTGCAGCGTCAGGCTGTCTTTGTCGGCAGAGTCGTCGCTGGCGATGCCCGTCCAGGAGCCGCCGTGATCGGCGATTACCAGGGCGTAACGCCGGGCCGGGTAAGTTTCCGCAGCCCAAAGCACGAAATCGCTGAGCGTTTTGGGGTCGCCGGTGTTGGTTTCGCCCAGGATGACCGGCTCAAGGCGCGAGAGGATGTCGGCGCTGCGGTCTTTGGTGACGTAATAGCGGCGAGTATTTGACCAATCTCCGGCACGGGTATCGTACTGATCTGAGCGATCCATCTGCACGACAATATGTACGTCTTTGGTGCTGCCGACTTTTTCCATCTGGTTGAGATTGTTGAGCAGAAAACTCTCCAGATTATTATCGGCGGCCATGTATACCATAAACGTCCATTCGGCGAGTCCGCTTTCCGGCACCAGGGCGGGAAGCGGCGTAACTATCACCGGCGGTACTGGGGCCGGAGCGAGTGTTGGCGCTGCTGCCGGCGCTGAAACCGGGTCGAGGTAATAGTCTGCGCCCCGTCCTTCAGCTGACCAGCCAATTAAAGCTGCGCCGGATACCTGAATCTGCCACCAGTTGAAGCCGTCGCTGCAAACGGGGCCGTCTAAAACCTGCACGAGCGTACCCGGCATTAACAGCATGACTTCTGCGGCTGAGATGGCCGCCGAGGCGCGCATTCGCAGCCCTGCGGCGGGGGTTTGCGCTACCGATGCAGAAACTTCGGCCCACATGCCAGGGGCCAGGCGGGACAGGGGGGCAAAACCGCAGGTGTCCTCCTGGCCGGAGATGGCCGGTACGAGGCCGGCCAGAACGATTAACGTGACGAGGTAAGGGGCGATTTTTCGGATCATGCTGTTCCAGCTTTCCCAGATAACAGATGCCCTTCATTGTACCGGATTATGGCATTCAGGGAACTTGCTGACGGGGAAAAGGAAACCAGCGCACTAGGTATGCGGGACGCTTGACAATAACACACGCGCCTGCTCGATAGTTGTTGTGGAAATAACACGGTTTTTTGTGGGGTAAACGTGCTGGACGATGCCGGCTACGGAGCGGATAAACTCGTCCAGGGGGCGGCTTAAGGGGGGCGTGACGATGACTATTCTGCCGGCATTAGGGGGCTGGTTTTTAAGAGTGCGGGCGAGGTGTGCCATCGGGTTGCCTGACGGAAACGGGACGCGATGCCAGATGATGAGGTCGGTCTGGTGAGGGGCAGCGGCGATCATAGTATGGATTTGCTGTACGGCGTTGTGAAAGTCATCCCACGTCCAGGCACTGCAAACTCGGCTAGGATAACATGTTCCGAGTCCCAGGATATGTTAATACAATTCATATCCCTAAACCTTTCCACTTTTACCGGCATTATAGATTTAAAACAAACTGCCTGCCAGCAATCGTCTTAAGTTAATCATAATTAACTTTAAATTTGCCGCCGGATACAAACATCGTCGGTTTTGCGCGTATAGGTTATACTTGTCAATGCAGGTCATATTTCGTATTGGCTGAACCGGACAGAAGACCGGATTAGCGAAAAATATTTAAAGGAGAAGAAGGCATGAAAGTTAAATTCGCGCTACTTTTTGTGGTGGTGTTGGCGCTGCTTTCGACCAGCGCGCTGGCGCAGGACAGCGTGGTGCAGCTGACGATGGGGTCGTGGCGTGTGGACGATGTGGCCCAGATGCAGGTTATTCTGGATGCGTTCAGCGCAGCGCATCCCAACGTGAAAATAACCTTCGACCCGACAAATCCGCCGGATTACAACGCAACCTTGAGGACGCAGCTTGAAGGCGGCACCGCGCCGGACTTGTTCTACCTGCGCTCGTATGCCACGTCGCGCCAGTTGTATGAAGAAGGTTTCCTGGAGCCGCTGGGCGACCTAACCGGCTTGATGGAGAACTTCACGGCGGAAGCGCGCGCCCCCTGGGCGACGGATGACGGCCTGCCCTATGGCGTGCCGTTTATCGCAGTTTCGCACGGTGTTTATTACAATGTTGATCTGTTCAACGAACTGGGCCTGGAAATTCCGACCACCTGGGAAGGGTTGATCGAGGTGGCGCAGAAGGTTAAGGAAGCCGGTTATACGCCGTTCGCCAACGCCAGCGGGGATGAGTGGACGATTGCCGAGATTGTGTTTATGAATCTGGCCCCGAATTTCATCGGCGGGTTTGAAGGCCGCCAGGCGTACCTGAAGGGCGAACGCTGTTTCAACGATGAACATGCTGTCGCCGCTTTCCAGGCGGTAGCGGATCTCGCGCCGTTTCTGCCGGAAGGCCAGGAAGCCCTGACCTACTATGACAGCCAGCAGTTATTCCTGCTGGGCGAGGCGGCCATGTGGATGGGCGGCTCGTGGGATATTCCGTTCTTTGAGTCAGAGGAACCGGAATTTGAGTGGAGTGTCTTCGCTGTCCCGGCACCAGAAGGTCAGGAACAGGCTTATGTAACCTTCCATTTGGATGCTGGTATGGGCTTGAATGCTGCTTCGGCACACAAAGAAGAGGCCAAACTGTTCCTGGAATGGATGGCTACGCCGGAATTCGCCACGCTGCTGGCCGACAATCTGCCGGGATTCTTCCCGATCAGCACCAACACGGTTTCGCTGCAAAACGAACATGCCAACACGTTCTTGTCGCTGAATGAAGGGCGCGGCCTGGATGTGCGCTGGGCGTGGGAAGGTCTGCTGGACGGGCAGCCGGACGGCTATACACTGATGCAAAACGGCGCACTGGCGGTGATCGCCGGCACGCAAACGCCGCAGGAAGCCGCCGATGCGCTGCAAGAAGGTCTGGCGCAGTGGTTTGAACCGGCCCAGAACTGCGCCAAGTAACGGCTAAGAGACCGGAAAAGCTCTCACCCCAGACCCCTCTCCCTCAGGGAGAGGGGTTTAAGTGGTCTTTTTCCTCCTTTTCTCTCATGGGGGAAGGGGCCGGGGGATGAGGGCAAAAGGATTTCTCAAATGGCTTTGAAGTTTTGTTCGCTCAGGGGTGATCGGCTGTAAGGCTGGCTGCCCCTGAATTTTTTAGGACTCATTCCATGAGCGATGCTGTTCTGACGGAAGTCAGCCAGGTTCGAGAGCGGGCTGCCGCGCGCTGGGATGTCCAGCGACGGCGCACCTGGGTGCTTTTTCTCGTTCCGGCGGTGGTTGTATACACGGTGTTCATGGCTTTCCCGCTGTTTAACTCGATGCGTCTGAGTCTGTACCAGGGAAAGGGATTAACGCCCGAAACGTATGTGGGGTTTGCCAACTACACCGAACTATTCACGAATCCGCTGTGGCGTGACCGATTCTTCAATGCGCTGCGTAACACGGTCGTTTTTTTCGCCATCCACATGCTGGTACAGAACACGCTGGGACTGCTGTTCGCCTCGCTGCTGAGCAACGTTCATCTGCGGGGGCGTAACATCTACCGGGCAGTTATATTCCTGCCGGCCACGCTTTCGGTGCTGGTGACGGGTTTCCTGTGGACGCTCATCCTTAACCCGCGCTGGGGGATGTTGAACCAACTGCTAGAGGGTGTGGGGTTGGGGGCGCTGGCACG
>JAPKMO010000104.1 GCA_026645945.1 Anaerolineae bacterium | reverse complement strand
GCGTAAAGGTCAGCGCCACCGGCGCGACCGTACACTGCGCGTCCGGCGTGATGTCAATAATCACGTTGGCGCTTGGCGCGCCCGTCAGCACCACCGTGTAGGTGTCGGTCGCCCCGCCCTCGGCGATGTCGGTCGAGCCGCCGCTTTCGGTGATCGTCACGCCCGCCAAGTCGTTGTCCGTCACGTTGGCGACGATATTCGACGGCCCCACGCCGACATATTCCGGCGGCGGCGCGGCGATGGTATGGGTGATGGTGCAGGTGTGCGGGCCTTCGATGGCCGCGTCATCCACTGCCGTCACCGTCACCGTCTGCGCCACGTTGTAGTTGGCCGGCGTAAAGGTCAGCGCCGCCGGCAGAACTGTACACTGGCCGTCGGTCGTCAGGTTGATGTTCACGTTGGCGGAAGGGATGCCGTTCAGCACGACTGTATAGGTGTCGGTCGCGCCGCCTTCGGTAATGTTGGTCGTGCCGCCGCTTTCGGCGAAGATCATCGCCACGTCGGCGGTAATGAAGTTGTCAATGGCAAACTCCGCCGAAGTGGTAGTCAAAATGAGCTGGTCAAAAACCACACCCGCCGGGCGGGCCGCCGTGCCGGAATGATATGGCGGCGGGTCGCCGGTAAAGTTATCGGTAAAAACGGGCAGGCCCCCCAAAAGGCCCTGGATCTGGAAATCATTGAACCCCGTCAGCGTACCCCAGTCCACCGTGTAAGACGTTTGCGCGACGCCGGTAAACGTCACGGTCAGGTCCTGATCCGGCGGGTCGCCAAAAAACTGCGAGTTCGCCAGGATGTTGCCGGCCAGCGGCGCGCCCAACACAGCACCCAGGGCAAGCACCTGAAAAGAATTAGCCGTTGGGGCGCTGGTGAAGGTCACATTCGGGATGCCCAGGGCGTCAATGCGGGTGGTGGCGGCGTAACCTTCAAAGTCCTCATTGATTGCTGCCTGCACCGGAACGAATACGCCGGACAGCAGTGCCGTCGTTATAACGAGAAAAAGGCCAGCTCGAAAGAGAGCTAAAACATATCTTGAATGCATGATTTTTAACCCGCGCTCTATGTTCACAAACGTAAGGTTATAGCCAGATTATATCCCAGTTCACTAAAAAACTCACAACAAAAACCTAACCGGCTGCGCCTGCTGTCACAGGCTGCCGTTACAGCCCCGTCCCCTGCTGAACGCCCGCTGCCAGCCGTTCCAGCACCGCCAGCAGGCGCGGTCGCCAGCCCGCCCCATCACCCGCCGGCAGCATCACCGCCGTCCGGCTGACGCGCACATGATCGCCCAGGTCGCGCTGCAAGCGGTCGCGGTCTACTTCGGCCAGGTACGGCAGTTTGATATTGACGACCTGGTTGAGGCTGATGACGGCGCTGGCGCCGGCGCGCTGCGCCAGCAGTTTGACCTCGATCTGGTAGAGCATCCCCTCCACCGCCGGCGGCAGCGGGCCAAAGCGGTCGCGCAGCTCGTCGCGCATGGCCTGGACGCCCTCCAGGCTGCTTAAGCTGCCCACGCGCCGGTAGATTTGCAGCCGCAGTTCCAACTCCGGTATCCAGTCGTTCGGCAGGTAAGCCGCCACCGGCAGGTCTATGGTGATGTTGGCGGTCGAAACCGGTGGCGCGGCCTCGCCGGGGCTTTTGCCCTTCAACTGCTGGACGGCCTGGGTGAGCATCTGCGTATACAGGTGCAGGCCGATGGCGGCCACGTGGCCGGTCTGCCGGGTGCTGAGGATGTCGCCCGCGCCACGCAGTTCCAGGTCGCGCATGGCGATCTGGAAACCGGCCCCCAGGTCAGTATTTTCCTGCAAAGCCTCCAAGCGGACATGGGCTTCGTCGGTCAGGCGGCCTTCCGCCGGGTGGAAAAAGTAAGCGTAAGCCTGCTGGGCGCTGCGCCCCACCCGCCCCCGCAGCTGGTAAAGCTGCGCCATGCCAAACCAGTCGGCGCGGTCTACGATCAGCGTATTGGCGTTGGGGATGTCAATGCCGCTTTCAACAATGGATGTGGACAGCAGAATATCGTACTCCCCGCGCGCGAAGCCGCTCATCACTTTTTCCAGCAGCCGTTCGTCCATCTGGCCGTGTCCGGTAACGATGCGCGCCTCCGGCACGATCTGTTCCAGCCGTTCCCGCGCCAGATGGATGGACTGGACACGGTTATGCACGTAAAAAACCTGCCCGCCGCGTTCGAGTTCGCGCAAAACGGCCTGCCGCACCAGCCGTTCATCAAACGGGCCGACGTGCGTGATGACCGGCAGGCGTTCTTCCGGCGGCGTCTGAATCATGGTGATGTCGCGCACCCCGGTCAGGCTCATATACAGCGTGCGCGGGATGGGCGTGGCCGTCAGCGTCAGCACGTCCACCTGGGCACGCAGGCGTTTGAGATATTCCTTGTGCGTGACGCCGAACCGCTGCTCCTCGTCAATGATGACCAGCCCCATTTTATTGAAGGCCACGTCATCCTGTAACAGCCGGTGTGTGCCGATGATGATGTCCACCTCGCCGGCGCCGACCTGTTTGAGGATGCGCGCCTGTTCTTCTTTGGTGCGGAAGCGCGACAGCATCTCCACCTTGACCGGGAACGGCGACAGCCGGCTGCGGAAGGTGTCGTAATGCTGCTGCGCCAGGACGGTCGTCGGGACCAGCAGCGCCACCTGGAAACCATCCATGACGGCCTTAAACGCCGCCCGCAGCGCCACCTCGGTTTTGCCGTAACCCACATCCCCGCAGATCAGGCGATCCATCGGCATGGGGCGCTCCATGTCGGCTTTCACGTCGCGGACGGCGCGAAGCTGGTCTTCGGTTTCGACATAAGGGAACGAGGCTTCGACCTCGTGCTGCCAGGGCGTATCCGGGCTGAAGGCGTGGCCGGCTGCCGCCGCCCGGCGGGCGTACAGTTCCAGCAGTTCGCGGGCTTCTTCTTCGACCGCTTTTTTCGCCTGGCTGGTCACGCGCGCCCAATCCGGCCTGCCCAGGCGGCTGAGCGCCGGCGGGCGGTCGTCCGGGCCGACGTAGCGCGTCAGCCGGTCGGCCTGGTGAATCGGCACGAACACCATATCGTTGCCGCCATATTCGACCACCAGATATTCACGCTCGCTGCCTTCCAGGGTGCGGCGGCGCATCCCGGCAAAACGCCCGATGCCGTAATCAATATGCACCACATAATCGCCCTCGTGCATATCGGCATAGCTGGATTCCGGCACGCGGGCGCGGCGCTGCACCTTCCGGCGGCGCGGCTCTGGCCGGTTCCAGCCAAAGATTTCGGCGTCCGTCAGCAGGTGAATATCACCATCCGGCGCGCGCAGCCGCCAGCCTTCACGCAGCGCGCCTTCCACCAGCACCAGCGAACGCGGCGCGGGCGGTTCGGTCACATCGCGCTGGGTGGGGATGAACGAATCCTGCTCCTGCCACAGGTCGGCCACACGCGCGGTCTGCTGCGTGACGACCACCACCCGCCCGCCTTCGCGCCGCAAAACCCGCAGGCGGCTTAACAAGGCGCGCAGCTGGCCGCCAAAACGTTCTTCCGGCGACAGCAGCCCGCGAAAATCGAAAGCCCCGCCAGATGTTTCGGCGCTGGCGTTGCTTTCGCCGTTTTCGGCCTCTGATTCGTCTCCCCCTGACCCGTAGGCGAGGCGCGGGACGGCGCGCTGCTCCAGTTCTTCGGCCAGCGCGTCCCAGGTGATGTACGGCAGCGGGTAATCCGGCGGCAGCAGGCCGGCGTCCAGCCGTTCCTGGCGGGCGCGCAGCGCGTTTTCCTCGATGCCGGCGACGGTATCCCGCAGTTCGTCCCAATCATCCACCACGATCAGTCCATGGTCGGGCGCGTAATCCAGCAAACTGACCGGCTGCGCGACCATATACGGCAGGTAATATTCGAGATGCGGAAAAGCCGCGCCGTTCGCCAGCGGCTCAGCATCAGCGCGCGGGCTGGCCGCATCGCGTTCGCCGGTCGGCAGCCCTTCAAACCAACGCGCCAGGTGCGCCGCTACCGGCGGGCCGTATTCCGGCAGCGCCTCCCGCGCAGGGACGATGTAAACCTGCCCGGCGCTTTCCGCCGAACGCTGCGTCGAGGGGTCGAACCAGCGCAGGCTGTCCACCTCATCGTCAAAAAATTCGATGCGGACGGGGCGCTCGGCGGCCAGCGGGAAAATATCCACCACGCCGCCCCGCCGGCTGAAAGTCCCTGGCTCGACGACGATGGACACCGGCTCGTAGCCCAGGTGTATCCAGTCCGTCAGCAGCGTATTGAGGGTGTACCGCTGGCCGACCGCCAGCAGCCGCGCGCCCTTACGAAACTGGTGAACCGGAAGCGTGCGCTGCATGAGCGCCCGCGCCGAAGCGACCACCACCGGCGGCTGCGCGGACGCAAAATCGTCCGGCGGCATCAGCGCCGCCAGCGCGGCGATGCGGCTGCGAATCACGCTTTCGCCCCAGGGCGTGCGCTCGTAAAACACCGGCGCGGGTTCGCCAAACCGGAAGATCGGACGGTTTTCCCCCAGCCATACCGGAAGCTGCTCGGAGACGTTATAAGCGCGGTCTATGCGCCCGGTCAGGTACAGAATCGGCCCGTCCCAGTCCCGCGCCAGCGCCGCCAGCAAAAAAGGCCGCGCCGCCCGCAGGACGTTCAGATCACCTACCGGCTGGCGGTCGCCTAGACGCGCCAGCAGCGCGCGATAGCGGTCACTCTCGCGCAGAAAATCGAGAAGTCCGGTTAGCTGCATAGGGGTTCTATAACTCGCTGCTGATTGATTCGCGGACTCGGCATTGTAGCAGAAATGCGCCGCCGCATGTAGGGGCAGCTTAAACCATCAGCCGGGTATTGGGGGTGCGCCAGTATTTCGAGCCATCTTTTTCGCGGTTTAAATGTCCCAGTTCAAACAGCTCGCGGCGCAGCAGCGCGGCATCGTCGAAAGTGTGGTGCAGGTTGAGCAGGGCGTTCACTTCGCGTTCGGTGTAGTCCCGGCCAACCTCAAACTTGCCCGCCAGATAATCAATCACCTGTAGCTGAAGCGAACGTTTCGACGGCCAGCGAATAACGCGGCCTTCGTCGTCCAGCAGCGCGGCCAGTTCAATCGGATGTTCCGCCATTCTTTTCTTTCACCCCATTGATCGGTTCGTCTACGCTGCCGTTGTAGCGCGTCATGGCAATTTCGATGCCCTCGGTCAGCCATGTCTCGACGGCGGCAGCGGCGCGATCTACCACCTGGGCGGCCAGGATGGCATCGTCGCCTTTGAAGGCTTGCAGTACGTAGGCTTTAGGAGGCATTTTACCCGGCGGGCGGCTGATGCCAAAACGCAGGCGGTTGAAGTCCTGTGTTCCCAGGTGTTGAATGATGTTCCGCAGGCCGCCCTGCCCGCCCGCGCTGCCGGATTTTCGCAGCCGCAGCGTACCGAGCGGGATGTCCAGGTCGTCGGAGATGACCAGCAGGCGCGGCAGTTCGATCTTGTAGAAGTCCATCAGGGCGCGCACCGCCTCGCCGCTCAGGTTCATGTAGGTTTGCGGTTTGGCGAGGACGACTTTTTTACCCAGAATCAATCCGCTGGCGACAACGGCTTTACGTTCCTTTTTGCCGAAGGCCAGCCCATGCCGCCGCGCCAGTTCATCCACAACGCGAAAGCCGACATTGTGGCGCGTGTCGGCATATTCCTTGCCCGGATTACCCAGGCCGATGATGAGGTAGAAGTCGGTCATACGTGTCCAGAACTATCCGGCAGCGCGACTACCATTGATTCTTTTCCCGGCGTTTGCGCCATTCACCGCTTTCGGTTATAAACCCGGTCAGCTGAATCGTAACCATCGTTTTGTTCCTTGCATCCTATTTTAGTTTTAGCGGCCTTTTGCCATCGCTGACTATCGGCTACACCGCTTCCCGCTCGCGCTTGAACTGCGTTTCGTAAAGCTGCGCGTACAGGCCACCCTGCTCCAGCAGTTCGGCGTGTGTGCCGCGCTCGATGATGCTGCCGCGATCCAGCACCAGAATCAGGTCGGCGGCCAGGATAGTGCTGAGGCGGTGCGCGATCACGATGCTGGTGCGCCCGGCCATCACCGTTTTGAGCGCATCCTGTATCAGCGCCTCCGACTGGCTGTCCAGGTGGCTGGTGGCTTCATCCAGCACCAGAATACGCGGGTCTTTGAGGACGACGCGCGCAATTGCCAGGCGCTGTTTTTCGCCGCCGCTTAAGCGGTAGCCGCGTTCGCCGACAATCGTATCGTAACCATCCGGCAGCCCGGCAATAAAGTCATGAATGTTGGCTGCGCGGCAGGCCGCTTCGATCTCCGACTGGGTGGCGTCCAGTTTGGCGTACAGCAGATTGGTGCGAATGGTGTCGTGGAACAGGTGCGTTTCCTGCGTCACCATGCCGATCTGTGCCGCCAGCGACTCCAGTTGAATGTCGCGCAGGTCGCAGCCATCCAGCAGAATGCGCCCCTCGGTCGGGTCGTACAGGCGCGGGATGAGATAGGTCATGGTCGTTTTGCCCGCGCCGCTGGGGCCGACCAGCGCCACCAACTGACCCGGCTGAATCTCGAACGACACATCATGCAGCGCCAGTTCCCGCGCCTGGCTGAGCGCTGGTGTGTGTTCCGCCTGGCCGCCGTTACCCGGTTTTATATCGCCGGAAAAAACTGCCCGCACGTTATCCATGCGCCCAATGCGCTCGACATCGCTTAACAGCGTTTCGGGACGCAGTTCATACTTAAAACTCACATGGTCGAAAACCAGTTCACCGCGCGCGCCGTCCAGCGCCACCGCGCCGGGCCGGTCGCTAATTTCCAGCGGCAGATCAACCACCTCAAAGACACGCTCGAAGCTGACCATCGAGGTCGCAAAATCCACCGGCGCGTTGGTCAGGGCTTGCAGCGGGCCGTATAACTGCGTCAGGTAAGAGCCAAAAGCGACAATCGTGCCGATGGTGAACAGACCGCCCAGCACCAAATGCCCGCCCACCCAGTACACCAGCGCCGTACCGATGACGCTTACCAGACCGATGAGCATAAAAAACTGCGTGCCGAGGATAGCCTGCGCCACGCCCGTATCGCGCACTTTCCCGGCGCGGTCTTCAAACCGCTGCACTTCCATCCGCCCGCGCCCGAACAGCTTCACCAGCAGCGCGCCGCTGATGTTCAGCGTTTCGTTCATCATGGCGTTCATCTGGGCGTTGTATTCCATCTGCCGGCGGGCGATCTCCCGCAAACGGCTGCCCAACCGCCGCGCCGCCAGGATGAACAGCGGCAGCACCAGCACGCCCAGCAGCGTCAGCCGCCATTCCAGCGCCAGCATCACGGCCAGCGTAGCGATCACCGTCACGATGTTGGTGATGATGTCCACAATGGTGCTGCTGATGGCGCGCTGCGCGCCCACCACGTCGTTGTTCAGGCGGCTCATCAGTTCGCCGGTTTTGGTGTTGGTGAAAAACCGGATGGACATACGCTGGATATGCTCAAACAGACTCACGCGCAGGTCATAGATCACGCCCTCGCCGATGGTGGCGTTCAGCTTGCGCTGGAATACCCGCACCAGACCGCTGATCACCGGGATGGCAACCAGCCCCACCGCCAGCAGATTCAGGCGCTCGGCGTCGCCGTCCGGCAGCGCGTGGTCAATCAGATCGCGGAAGATGAGGGGCGTCAGCAGCCCCAGGCCGGTCGTCACCAGGATGGTCGCCAGCAGCAGCGCGATATGCCAGCGATAAGGCCGGGCATAAGCCAGCACCCGCCGCAGCAGCGCCCAACTGACCCGCTTCTTTTTACCTTCTTCGTCGCCCCAGACGTACATCCACCAGCCGCCGCCGCCGCCATGAAACATAATCCGCCTACCTCGCATTTCACATTCAAGCCCATAAAAGCAGATTCAGTATAGCACAGATGAGCGGCGCTTTTCGCTGCCTTTTTGGGTAGGCTCTTACTGCACCATCCGCCGCGCCTCGTCCAGACTGGAGGCGAACAGGAAGGGGCGGCTTTTCATCTGGCTGCCGAAGGTGGACACGAAACCCGTGTAGGCCATGCGAATCAGCGGCCCCGCCCCGACCACCACTTTTTTGCCTTCGTTGGGGCGCGCGCCGCCTTTGCTGAACATATCCCCGGCGACTGTCATGAAGTCGGCGGGGACGCCGCCTGCTCCCCGAATATCAATGATGAGGTGAACCGTGTGCGGCACGCTGACGATCAAATCGTCGGCCTGCTGGAGCGCCGCGTATAAGTCCTGCCACTTCCAGCCGCGTTTAAATTCCAGATGGATGATATTCTGCGTTTCGCTGCCCCAACCCACCACGATGCTCATCAGCCCCTATCCCTCGTTATATCTTCACTATGCTCGAACGATGAATGCGTTTGACCAGAGCATATCCGTCAGCGCCGCTAACCCCATCCTCGATACGCCTCAAATTCGGCAAAAGACCGCCCCCCGCTCCCCTGAATTCGGGGGAGCGGGGTTGGGGGTGAGGGGGTCTGCAAACACATTCCAGACTCTATACGCATTACGCCGGTTTTTCGTTACCCGCCGATGCTGAACGCCACCGGGTCGCCGACCGGCTGGCCGTTCACCTCCAGCTGTACCGTCCAACTGCCGGGGTTAAACGGCGTTTCCTCTGGGTCTATAAAAAACCAGATGCAGTTCTGGTTAATGGCAAACTCCGGCGTAAACTCGTGGCGGATGACCTCCTGCCCTTCGTAATACCAGCGCGAAGCCAGCGTCATGCCCGGCTGAATATTCGAGGCGGTCGCCACGATGTAAATGCTCTGGTCGGCGGCGGTGAACTGCGAAACCGCCGCCAGCGCGCAGTCGTTCGCGCCGACGCCCCTGGCCGTGACGGCGTTGTACAGGTTCGGCGGCGCGGCGGTCGGCGTGGCAGCCAACACCGCTTCGCCCGTCGCGGGCGTCATGCCTTCTGCCGTATCCGGCGGCGCGGCGGGGTCAACAGGAAGCGATGCCAGGGTAGGCGTGCTGGCGCGGGGCGCGACCAGAGCGGCATCCCCGCCCAGCGCGGCAATGGTGGCCGACAGCACCTGGTTCTGATTTCGCATCTGCGCCACAAGCGTCTGCGCGAACTCGGCAGTCACCAGCAGCCGGTCGGCTTCAATCGTCGCGGTGCTGCGAACATCCGCGATCTGCGTCCCCAGCGAGTCGCGCTGCGCCTCCAGCGTGCGTTCCGCGCCGCTCGGCCCGGTCGAACAGGCCGCCAGTAGGCTTAAGCCCATAATCAGCAGGGCGATAGTTCGTTTCATCCGCCTTACCTCGATGATGCTTGCAGAAACGGCTGCCAGTTTAGCAAACTTGCCGTTATTCACAAGAGAGCGCATAGAAAAGAGTGGTTTGGCGGCAAGTTTAACGATTTTCCTACTTCTATAGCGGCGAACCCGATTCGCCAGTATACTAAAATACGCGGCCAGCTGTTAAAGGCAAAACTCAACACAAAATATGTCACGCCATACCCATAACTTTTGAGACTCCATATTGAATCGTTTTCGCCTTGTCTCGGAACTCAGCACTCGGAACTTGGAACTTATTTTCAAGGGAGTCCTTTATGTCGGTGAAGGTACAGAAAAAACCATCACAGTTCCGAAATTTATTTTTTATCCGGCGACGTCCCGTCCTGCGCGGCATCTCGACCGACTGGGAGCGCCCGGACGACGCGGCCTACCAGCAGATGTTAGAGTGGGACGGTTTTGTTTCCCCCAAAATCTGGGAGCAGTATGACCCCGCCAAACACCCGGTCATCGCCCAGGATATGCGCGATTTAGATCAGCATCTTTTACCCACTTTTTACCAGTTCAGCCAGCGCGCCAAGTATTACCAGAACCGGTATTACCTTTACCAATGGGTGTTCATCCTGGGCGCGTTTTTGACCACCCTGTTCGGCACGCTCACCACCTATGTCTACAATCCTTTCACAGCTGCGGCGGAACAATCGGCGCTGACCGCGCAGTCTGCCCCGGTCGCGCAGCCGGACATCGCCGCCACCGACGAAACGGGCGACGGAGAGGTGACGCTGCAAGACGCGCCCTTCACGGCGCAGGCCGGCGGCGGCAATACCTGGACGCGCGTCTTCGGTTATCTGACGGCGCTGGTC
Source organism: Anaerolineae bacterium (assembly GCA_026645945.1). Lineage (GTDB taxonomy): Bacteria > Chloroflexota > Anaerolineae > Aggregatilineales > Phototrophicaceae > CFX2. Next base: position 5,466 of record JAPKMO010000104.1, on the reverse strand, counting down.
GGCGCGGTCACGGCCTTCTTCACTGCCCTCAGCAACCGGGGTGAGCCGCAGAAACGCTGGGCGAAAAACCGCCGCCTGACCGAGGAACTGCGAATGCATTACTTTAAATATCTGTCGCACCTACCGCCGTATGACGGAACCGACCGGGTGCAAAAGCTGCGCGAAATGGTGATTGACGCGCGGATTAAGGAACAGGAAAATGTCAGCTAACCAGCTTCCAAACCATCTGGACGCCCAGCCGCACAGCCCCGAAGACCTGGCGTTGCTGTTCAACATCTACCTGGAAAAACGTTTGCAGGGGCAGCTTACATTTTACGAGAGCCGCATCCGCGAAAACGACCTGAACTCGGACTTCACCTTCACCATCGGCACATTCATCATGACGCTTTCGTCCCTGCTGGCGACCATCAGCGCGTCCGCCGCCATCCCCCTGCTGGCGCTCATTTCGGCGGTGCTGCCGGCGCTTTCGGCTCTGCTGGCCGCTTTCCGGCAGCTCTACGGCTGGGACCGCCAGAGCGCTATTTACCGGGATGCCGTGCTGGGCCTGGAAAAAATCCGCCTGTTGGTCCCGGACGATGACCGCCTACCCTACAACGACATCACGCCCATTTTCCCCAAAGTGGTCATGACCAGCGAAGCCGTCTTTACGGCGGAGGTCAACCAGTGGGGGCAGATTTTCACCGCCTCCGCTGAGCAGGAAAAAGCCCAGAATGTCCCGCGCGACCCGCTGGCGCGGATGATCGCCGCCGCTAAACTGAGCGACGACCAGGCCGCCGCCATTCAATCCATCGTGAGCGCCGGCAAAGAGTCCGGCATGGATGTGCAAGCCACCGTCAACACCTACAGCGAGATCGCCGTTGAGATGCAGCCCCCGGCAGACGCGCCGGCAGCCGACATCGAATTAGCCGCCGCCGCCGAAACGACGACCATCCTGAACAGCCCGGCGGACGCGCCCCCAGCAGCCGATTACGATATAGTTCCCCCGCAGGAAACCCTGCCGGATGGGGATATGCCGGCCTCGCTGGAATACGGCGCGCCGCCCGCCGACCTGGCGGAAATGCCAGAAACACCGCCGACAGAGGAAGCTGAAGCGGAAACCGACCAAGAACTGCCTCAGAGCGGAGCGGTGGGTTAAACAGTCGAGTAAAGCGAAATCGGGGGGCTTAAGTATCAGACAATACAGGCCAGCCCCCCGCTGCCAGATACGAATCCTTACCTCATGTTTTGCCTTAAAACTGCCCCTCTACAATCTTGCCGGGAAGCCCCAAACCACTCCATGTACGGCCCTCCACAACCTTAATATATGGCTGAAAATTGTTAGCTTATACTATACCATAATGACAAACTTGGTTAGCGAATTCGAGATAAGGCGATTACAGAAGTTCTGAAATCCGATTGCTTCGGTCTTCGCTATCCCGTTCACAATATCCAAGATAATAGAATAGCAGGAGCAAGCCAAATGCCCCCCATAACCGTCATCAACAACGAATATGCTACGCTGGTCTATCAACCAGAGCAGAAGATTGTCTATCACACCTTTCACAAGCCCCTTACGAGTGCATATTTTCGCCAGGTTTTAAACACCGGCGCCGAATTATTTGCGAAACACCAGGCCTGCAAATGGCTGTCGGATGATCGTGGCAGCGGCGCGCTGTCCCCATAGGACAGCGAGTGGGCTATGAAAGATTGGTTTCCCCGCGTGCTGCAAGCTGGGTGGAAATTCTGGGCGCTGGTTGTTCCAGAAGACATTATGGCAAGAATGAACCTGAAACAGTTCGTGGACAGTTATTTCGAACAAGGGCTTCATATTATGGTCTTTACCGACCCTAAAGAAGCTATGGAATGGCTGGAGTCCCAATAAACGTGTCTGGGCGACGTTTCAGGCGTTTCAAAACCTGGTACGATTGACCCCCACTTCTGCTTGCAGCCTACAGCAAAAACAGCCTCGCGGTTGGCAAAGGCTGTTTTCGTCCGGTGCAGTGGAGGTGGGGGACTTCGCAATCCCCGTCCAGAAGATTCAAGGACGCACGTCTACAAGTTTAGCCGGTTCTTTGCTTTCGCCGCAGGCAGCCCCAACCGGCGGGGTATGCCGGCGACTAGCCGATGTGTCTTTGGTTTATCGTATCGGCGTCAACAAACCGCACCCCGATCTTTGGTGACGCCCGCGGATCCACCCGGATGGGGACGGCTGGCGCGGACGGCTGACCTCGCAAGGCCAGCGCTCGGCTTTAGGCCTTAGGCGGCCATCGGCAGAGCGTAAGTGTTGTTGTTGGCAGTTATGCCTTTGCCCATTGATAACGCGGTGTTAGGCGCCGCGACTTGCAGTACGGACTTAGCCTCCCCTGTCGAAACTATTTCACCCCCGTCGTTAACCTCATTTTAACAGCAACTCGCCGGGGTGTAAAGAGACGCGCCTTTTACGCGCAGGACTTACGCATGAAGATGCGGCATCTCGATAAGCGGGCTTTCGCCTTCTAACCCCTCTCCCACCCCCCTCCTCTCCGGGGATATTCGTCCCCGTTCGGGTCGCCAAATTCAGAGAGGTGGCTTAATACAAGACTTACTCCCCCTTTCTCCGCGCGGCGACCGGAGGAAGTCCCTTCAGGAAGGAAAGGGGGCCGGGGGGATAGGGCTTAACGTGAACAGTTTGATGCGTAAGTCCTTACGCGGCGGACAGGATGAGATCGGCCACTTGAGCAAAATTGAGGGGCTTTTGCAGAAACCCCAGGCGAAGCTGCCGCAGCAGGGGCGGGTTAGGGTTTTCGGCCGCCGTGACCAGGAAAAACGGGCGCTCGTCGCCCCGGTCGCGCAGCGAACGCGCCAGATCAATGCCGCTGACCCCGCTGATCCACAGGTCGAAAAACAGCACACGCGCCCGCTGATATTCGGGCGTTTCCAGGACGGTCAGGCTTTCTGGCTGTGCATCAGGGATGTGGAGGACGTTAATCCCACGCGGGGCAAGGCCAATCTGGAACAAAAGAGCCTCAGTTTCCTCGTCTTCGATGTAGATGACATTCACCATCTTGTGCGCTTTTCTGCAATGTAACGAATTTCTACTTCTCTTTATACAACGCTCCATCTATGCTGTTGAAGAACAGGGTGCAAAAAGTTTGAAAACACGAACAAAAAAGGGGACTTACAAACCAATTGTAAATCCCCGCTAAACAATTTAATATCGCTATTACTTGCCCAGGCGTTTCTTCAACTCCGCCGTTAACGCCGGCACGATTTTATACAGGTCGCCCACCAGCCCATAATGCGCCAGCTTAAAAATGGGCGCTTCGGCATCCTTGTTGATGGCGACGATCACCTTGCTGGTTCGCATACCGGCCTGGTGCTGAATCGCGCCGGAGATGCCGCAGGCGATGTACAGGTCAGGACTGACGGTTTTGCCGGTCTGCCCGACCTGGTGCGCGTAGGGGATGTACCCGGCATCCACCGCCGCGCGGCTGGCCCCGACGGCCCCGCCCAGCACGTCTGCCAGCGGCTTCAGCACGTTTTCAAAACCATCCTGCGCTTTCCAGACTTCCGGGTTGGCCGTACCCGCCGGCGCTTCCTTCGGGTTGTTCGCCATCGCACGCCCGCCGGAGACGATAATCGCCGCGTCGGTCAGGTTGACCGTGCCGGTTTCTTCCTCAAACCCCTCGATTTTGGTGGCGATCTGGTCTTCGGCCAGGGCCGGCTGCACCGCCGTCACTTCGGCTTTGGCGTCCGGTTTTGGGACATTGGCCTTAAAAGCGCGCCCGCGCAGCGCCAGGAACTGCACACCGTCCGGGCTGCCCGCCGCTTCACTAAGGATCTTCCCAGCATACACCGGGCGCACGACCCTGATGCTGCCGTCGTCCTGCACCTCCAGGCTGGTGACTTCGGTCAGCAGGCCGGAATCGGTATCGGCGGCGGCGGCGGCCAGCAGTTCGCGCCCGCGCGTCGTGCCGACGGCCAGCACCGCTTTCGGCTGGTGTTCCATCACCAGTTTCGCCAGCAGCGCCGCGTAGGGTTCCAGGCGGAAGCCGTGCAGTGTCGCATCATCGCACACCAGAACTTTATCCGCGCCGTATTGGCCCGCCTCGGCGGCCACCGCATTCGCGTTTTCCCCGAACACCAGGGCAGCCAGCGGCACGCCCATTTTGTCGGCGACCAGCCGCCCCGCCCCCAGGGCCTCCCAACTGGTGGGGCTGGCGCTTCCTTTAAAGGTTTCGATCCAGACAAAAACGGCGCTCATAAAACCTTTTCCTCCAGCAAACGCTCGACCAGTTTAGCGGCCTGTTCCTCCGGCGTGCCGTCCAGCATCTCCACCTGCCCTTCGCGCGCCGGCAGGTTCATCAGCTTGAGTGTGCGCGTCCGGGTCGGCGGCAGCGACACGCCCAGGTCGGCCAGCGACCATTCCGGTATGACGGCCTTCGACGCTTTACGAATGCCGATGAACGACGGGTAGCGCGGCTCGTTGATGTCTTTCATCACGCTGATGACGGCGGGCAGCCGGCTGGTGACGATCTGCCGCCCCTGCTCCAGCAGGCGTTCGACCTTGATGGTGCGGGCGCTGTAATCTACAGCGACGATCTTCGAGACGTAGCTCAACATCGGCCAGCCCAGCTTGCGGGCGATCTGGTAGTTATGCTGGTCGGTCCCTACGTCAATGCTTTCTTTGCCCAGGATCACCAGGTCTACATCACCCAGTTTTTTGACCGCGCCGGCGGCGGCAGCGGCATATGCCAGGCTGTCGGCATCTTCCAGCGCCGCGTCCCACACGCGGGCGGCCTCGTCCACGCCCATCGCCAGGCTGTGTTTAAGCGCGTCGTTATGCTGCTCCGGGCCGATGGCGATGACGGTGGCCTTACCACCGGCGTTTTTAGCCTGCAAAATGCTTTCTTCTAGGGCGTATTCGTCCCAGGGATTGACGACCATAGCAGCGTCGCCCCAGGTTACACTGCCGTCTTTGCCCACCTCGACTCTGGCGGCGGTATCCGGCGTACTGCGGGTAAATACCACGACGTGCAAGGTACAAACCTCCTTCTCCAAACCAATGCAAACCAGGGGCATTAACCCCTGGCTCAACGGGCGTTTTTGTATTGTAACGGATAATGGAGGAAAAATCGAATCAGGATTCGATTAAATCATCGCGCTTGGGTTTTTTGTCCAGGTCAAGCAGCGGGCGGCCATCATCCTCGACCACCTCCAGCACGTCGCCATCGCTCAGGCGGACGTAAGCGCCCTTACGTTTGGGTTTTTCGTCCAGGTCGGCCTCACCCGCCGGGACCTGCACGTAGCGCGGATTCCGGTCAGGCCGACGACCACCGTTCTGCGAATCGAGATAGGCGAAAAACAGCGCCGCCGCCACGCCGGGAAGCCACCCGGCCATCGTCAGTAAAAACACCAGGACAATCGCGCCGCAGCCTTTATCAATCACGGCAAACGGCGGAAAAATCAGCGCCATGATGATACGCCAGAGGGACATTTCACACGCTC
>JAPKMO010000103.1 GCA_026645945.1 Anaerolineae bacterium | reverse complement strand
TCTGGTCTTTGTGCTGCCGCTGTGGCTGGTCAGCCTGTATCCACTTGGCTGGCGGGAGCGAATCGGCAGTGTGGTCGTTTTGGGCGTGGGTGTGCTGGTCTGGTTCGTCCCGATGGCGGCGCTGTCCGGTGGATTGGGCGAGTATCTGGCGGCGGTTCGCGGGGCGAGCGAAGAAATCGGCCAGGCTTCGGTGCTGGTTTCGTTCAATGAACTGGCGCTGAACGTGGGGCGCATGGTCATTTACCTGGGCTACAGCATCCTGTTGGGAATCGTGCCGCTGCTGTGGGGCGCGTGGCGGGCGGCACGCCATCCGCGCGCGCTGCTGGCCGACAAACGCGCCTGGGTGATCGTCCTGTGGACTGCCCCGGCGTTCGTATTTTACATCGTGGTGCATCTGCGGCAGCACGGCCACGTGTTCACCTTTTTACCGGCCATCTACCTGCTCATCGCGCTGTCTATCACTGACCTGGCCCGCCAGTTGGGGCGCGAACGCTGGCAGCGGGTGGCAGCCGGGGTGACAGCGGTGGTGGCCGCCGCCGCCGGGCTGTTTTTCCTGGTGTCTCCGCCCGCGCTGCTGGGTATGAAACAGGTGGCGCTGCAAACCCCCAGCCGCGCGACCATTGCCGCACGCGATGCCTTTCTGGGCGAGCGGGTGACGGCCATCCGCGATACCTTCGACCCGGCGACAACCATCGTGCTGGGCGATTCGGTTAACTTCCGTCACCCGGATTTTTACTTTGCCGATTTTCAGGAGGTTGAATTGTCCGAAGCGGCGGTTTTGCGCGTGCCGGAAAACGTTCGCGCGGTGGTGCTGCTGGGGGATGACATCCTGCCGCAGCTTACAGCCGAAACCGGCGCGTCGTTCCTGACGCTGCCGGACGGCGATACCCTGCGATATGTATCCTCGGACGATGGCGATGGGCTGAACCGGCTGCTAATGGCCGAGCCGAACGCTGAACCGCCGGGCGGATGAACCCGGCGGGCGGCGCGGGTAGATCACCGGCTGTTGTTATTGACCGGCACAGTAAAGACGAAACGCGCGCCGTGTTCCGGCGCTCTTTCGTAGTGGATTTCGCCGCCGTGCGCGCGCACCATACGGTTGACAATCGCCAGGCCGAGGCCCGTTCCGCGCGGCTTGCCATGCGTAAAACCCGGTTCAAAAATGGCCGAAACGATATGTTCCGGGATGCCCGGTCCGTCATCGGTTATGCTGAAACGGATGGCGCTGCCGTCGGCCTCGGCGCTGATTTCCACCTGCGAGCCGCCGTTGGTTTCGATAGCGTCAATCGAATTGTTGACGAGATTCTGGAAAACGCGCACGAAACGCGGGCGGTCTACGTTGATGGTAAAACCGCGCGCGGCTTCGTAATTCATGAGGATTTTAACCGGCTGTTCCAGCCCTGGCGGGTTGAGCAGGTCGGCCACCTGTTCCATGATGTCATCCACGCGGACGGGCGATTTTTTCACGTTTTCGTCGCCCTGGATGTAGTCCAGGATTTCCTGCGCCATGGACGAAAAAACGGTCACGTATTTGATGATCTGCCCGGCGTACTGATAGCGTTCCTCGAAGGTGACATCTTCTTCCTGAAGGATGCCGGCATAACCCATGACGTTGTTCAGGGGGTTACGCATGTCGTGTACCAGGCTGCCGACGGTCTGGCCGATGATGCTTAACCGTTCGGCGCGGCTGAGCTGGTCGCGGGTGGCCTGGAGTTCGGCCAGGGCGGCCTCAAGCTGCGCGTTGCGCTGGGCGCGTTCCGCCAGCAGGCGGACGGCATAAATAAAAAGCGAGGTATTTTGCGCCAGCGCCGTCAGCAAATTAACATCATTGGCTTTAAAAGTTTTGTTTTCGGCCTCGTACAGCAGCACCAGAATGCCCAGCAGTTGGTCGTCGTACCGCAGCGGCGCGCAGATGATCTTTTCGGCGTCGAAAAGCTGGGCATCCTCGTAGGCGTAAAGCGTGCTAAGCGCCAGTTCATGCACGCGGCCTTGCCAGAAGTCCGGCGGAAACTGGTCGCCGAAGTAGCTGACGGGGATGAGAGTGGACTGCTGGGAGTCCCAGCTGTAGATAATGCCGGCATCGGCCCGGATGATGCGGTTGGTTTCCAGCAGGACACTTTTAAAAATTTCTTCCTGCGGCGCGCCCTGGACAAAACTATCGCCCAGACCGTAGATGAGGTTGAGTTCATCGTAACGCGCCAGCACTTCCTCGGCCAACTGCTGCCGCCGCCAGATTTCCGTTGCTATCTGCGATAAATACGAGGCCAGAAAAGCCGCAGCGGGCGCGGCAGACTCAGACGGCGCGGCGGCATAAATCAGCACCTGTCCCATCTCGTGATGATCTACCCGGATGGCCGCCTGGGCGACACACGGATGGTCAGGTGGGTTTCCGTAATAAATGTCCCCTTGAATGTCGGCGATGGCGACGCTGCCGACTGCACCGGTAAAATTCTCGAAGGAAGGGATGACATCCTCCAGAACCGATAGCGGTAGAGTTGTATTCAGATGGGTTTTCCCCAACACGGCTTTTCCTCTGTCATGCTGATCGGCAGGCTATTATTGATTGTATAACAAGTCGCGCAGCGGCACAATCGGCGCTCTACAGCCCCCACAGCCTGGAAAGCTGGTCGGTCAGGCCGGATGGGTTGAATGGTTTGGTCATGAAGTCGTTGGCGCCGATCTCTCGCGCCCGCTGGCGGTCGTTTCTATTACCGCGCGCGGTCAGAATGATGATATAAGGGTCATAATTGGGAATCTGCCGCACGCACTGACAGACATCGTAACCGTTCATTTTGGGCAGCAGCACATCCAGCAAAATCAGGTCGGGGTGTTCGCGGCGGGCGATCTCCAGCGCCTCCTCGCCGTCTTCGGCAAGCAAAATATGCAGGGAGGATAAGTGCATTCGTTCGATGATGTGCGTCAGCAGCACGCGCGTCATATCCTCGTCATCCACGATGAGGACTTTTCGATGTTTACCATCCGGGTTGGTTTGAAGCATGGCTGGCCTATTGGTGGTTAACCTGGATATTAGTATGCTTTTTCACACAGCTTGTTTATCATTATATGCCGGAATCGGGAAATAGACCTAAAAGGTTTGTGTTAAAACAAAAATAAAAAGGCACGGCAAAAAACCGTGCCTTGAAGCGGCGCGCGATGCGCTTTTACGCCATGTTGCGGATGATGGCGGTCGCAAACTCGCTGGTTTTGACTTCAACAGCCCCGGCCATCTGGCGGGCGAAGTCGTAGGTGACGATCTTTTCATCGAGCGTCTTTTCGTAAGCGCGGGTGATGAGGTCGGCGGCTTCCTGCCAGCCGATATGTTCCAGCATCATCACACCGCTGAACAGCAGCGAACCGGGGTTCACCTTGTCCAGGTTGGAATATTTGGGCGCGGTGCCGTGTGTGGCCTCAAACATGGCGATGGTATCGCCGATGTTCGCGCCGGGCGCGATACCCACGCCGCCAACCTCGGCGGCCAGCGCGTCGCTCAGGTAATCGCCGTTGAGGTTGGGTGTGGCGATCACATCAAATTCTGACGGGCGCAGCAGCATCTTTTGGAACATGATGTCGGCGATAACATCCTGGACAAGCAGCTTGCCTTCCGGGACTTTGCCGCCGTGTTTGGCTTCGACTTCCGCCCAAGTGATAGTTTGATCCGGGAACTCCTCGGCGGCAACTTCGTAGCCCCATTTCTGGAAAGCGCCTTCGGTGAACTTTTGGATGTTGCCCTTGTGCATGAAGGTGACGCTTTTACGCCCGCGCTGGAGGGCGTAGCGGATGGCGGCGCGCACCAGCCGTTTGGTGCCAAAGGCGCTGATCGGTTTGATGCCCAGGCCGGCCCCCTCGAAAAACTCCGCGCCCATTTCTTCCCGCAAAAAGCGCGCGAGCCTGGCATTTTCCGGCGTCCCGGCCTCATATTCGATGCCGGCGTACACGTCTTCGGTGTTTTCGCGGAAGATCACCACATCCACTTCTTCGGGGTGTTTGAGCGGGCTGGGAACGCCGCGATACCAGCGCACCGGGCGGACGCAGCTGTACAGGTCAAGCACCTGGCGGATGGTGACGTTAAGGCTGCGGAAACCGCCGCCGACCGGGGTCGTCAGCGGGCCTTTAATGCCGATCAGGAACTCGCGCATGGCCTCGAAGGTTTCTTCCGGCATGTAGTTGCCGTCATACACCGAAGCGGCTTTTTCCCCGGCGTAAATTTCCATCCAGGCAATCCGGCGGCTGCCGCCATAGGCTTTTTCGACGGCGGCATCCCAGATGCGTTTGCTGGCCTTCATGATGTCCGGGCCGATTCCATCCCCTTCGATGAAACAGATAATGGGATTATCCGGCACGTGCAGGCGGCCATCCTGAGCCGTGATTTTTTGTCCGTCCAGCGGGACAACTACCTTCTCATAAGTCATAAATCCGCGATCTCCTGAAATGTGCGAGGTTTGGCCGTAATTATACGCCTTCAATCCGCTTATGACCATAGATGGCAGGCCGGAAATTTGTCGGGAGTTCGGCGCGGGTGCTAAACTACAGGCTGAGGAGCAGCGCACTGGGAGGAACTGACGATGGGTTCCGCGATTATTGAGGTCGGTCTTGGCCTGGTTTTGACCTATTTTGTGTTAAGCGTGGTGGTGACGCAGATCAACAATCTCATCATCAATGGTTTGAACCTGCGGGCGGAAAATTTGCGCGCCTGGTTTCACCAGACGATCACCGATGATTTTGTGCGCTACGAGGTGCTGGCGCATCCGATGATTAACATGGCGGAGACGCAGTCCGCGCTCAAACGGCCCAGCCGTCTGCGACGGATACTGGATGGTCTGAAGCGTCGTGCGGTCGGTTTGCTGATTCCGGGGGCGGAGCAGCATTATTCCACCACCAATGTTTCGTATGTCGCGCCCGGCGTGCTGACCGATGTGCTGGTGAACCTGTTCATTGAGGACAAAGAGGCGCTGGTTGAACTGTCTGACGAAGACAAGGTGAAGGCGCTCGTTGAGGCTATGAAAGACCGAATCGAGGATACGCCGCTGGAGCAAACCCTGGAAACCGTGCTGGCGACGGCGCGATCTTTGCAGGATGCGGAAGCCAAACTGGCCGCCTGGTTCGATAATGCCATGAGCAACCTTAGCAACCTGTTCAAGCGGCGGGTACAGTTCATCTCGTTTGTGGTCGGGATGCTGGTTTCCATCGCTCTGAACGTGGACAGCCTGCATCTGGCGCGAACGCTGTGGAATGACCCGGCGATGCGTGAAACGGTCGTGTTTGCGGCGGAAAACGCCGCCCGGGGGCAGCTTGTGGAGATGGCGCAGGCCGATGGCGAAAACTCGGCGGACTTTCAGCGCCTGCGCGACACGGTGCAGGTCTTCCTTGACCTGCGGCTGCCGATTGGCTGGGAGGTGAACCCGTCCGCCGAAGCGGTGATCCTGAGCAGCCCGCGAAATGCGGCCAACTTCTCGCCGGCGGTCAACCCGGAGGGATGGCTGGGCTTCCTGGTTCTTAAGCTGGCGGGATGGCTTATCACGTCCTTCGCCATCATGCAAGGGGCGGACTTCTGGTTTAACCTGCTGGGACGGCTGACCTCGGCGCGGGCGGCCATCGCCAAAGCCCCGGAGTCCGGGCAGCTTGGCTCCGGCGGGCAGGGGTAGGCGAAAAATGCCCCGCCGACACCCGACGGGGCATAATGGGCTTTAAGCGATGACCTGGCGGCCCAATTCGCTGCCCAGTTTCAGCAGCATATCGCGGAATTCCGGCGTGCGCGCTTCGGCATAAATCCGCAGCACCGGCTCGGTGCCGCTGGGCCGGATGAGCAGCCAGCTTTTATCGGCCAGATAAAACTTCACGCCGTCCAGAGTGTCCACACGGACGATGTTTTCGCCCCCGACCTGGGCCGGGGCAGCCGCCACCAGCCATTCGACCATCTGCTTTTTAGGGACGGGATGCGGCAGGCGCGTATCAATGCGGCCATAATGCGCCGGGCCATGGTTGGCCTGCAAGTCCGCGACGATTTCGTGCAGGGGCGCGTCGTTGGCGGCCATAACCTCCAGCAGCAGCAGCCCCATCAGGATGCCGTCGCCTTCGGGGATGTGGCCGCGAATGCTGATGCCGCCGCTTTCCTCGCCGCCGATGAGGACATCGTTCTGCATCATCAGGTCAGCGATATAGTTGAAGCCGACCGGCGTTTCATGCACCTTCATGCCGCATTTCTGGGCCAGGCTGTCAATCATAAAAGTGGTGGACACGGTTTTGACCACTTCGCCGCACTGCTGCCGGTTTTCGACCAGATGCCGCAGCACGAGTGCGAAAATGTGGTGCGGGTCAATAAAGCTGCCCAGCGCATCCACCGCGCCGATGCGGTCGGCGTCGCCGTCGGTCGCCAGCCCCACGTCGGCGTGCTGGCGCTGCACGGCGGCCACCAGGTCGTTGAGGTAGCGGGCAATCGGCTCCGGGTGGATACCGCCGAAGCCGGGGTTCAGGACGCCGCGAATCTCGGTGACGTGGCAGCGGGAACGCGACAGGATGCTGGTAAACGCGCCGCGTCCGGCCCCCCACATGGCGTCGGCCACGATGTTTAACTCGCCCTGGGAGATCAAATCCAGGTCTACCAGCGTGCCGAGGTGCTGGTAATACGTCCAGGAGGGGTCGAAGCGCCGGATGAGGTCGAGGTCAAGCGCCCGCTGAAAGTCCATCATATTCGGGCCGCGCGCCTCGCGTTGCATGATTTCCAGCTCTTTTTCGACCAGGGCGCACTGTTCGGCGTTGGCGCTGCCGCCGTAGGAGGCTTTCAGTTTAAAGCCGTTGTAGCGCGGCGGGTTGTGGCTGGCCGTGATGACGATGCCGGCGTCGGCGTTTTTTTCCTTGACGTTGAAGGAGATGGCCGGCGTCGGGGCATCGGTGCGGGTGAGCCATACGATAATGCCGTTGGCGGCCAGGACGCGGGCAGCGTCGGCGGCGAAACGGTCGGACAGAAAACGGGTATCGTAGCCGATCACCACCTGCGGCGGGTCGCTGCCGGCGTGCTGCTTCAGCACCGAGTCGGCGACGGCCTGGGCGATCAGACGCAGATTGGCAAAAGTAAAAGTATCGGCAATGACGGCACGCCAGCCATCGGTGCCAAAACGAATCATCGAAAATGTATCCTTTTCAACTTGTTCAACGTCGGTTACATGCGCCGCCCGATGGCCTCCAGGCCAGTTCTCGCCAGCAGGTCGGCGATCTGGGTCGGGCTGGTATCCAAGTCATTGAGAATGCTGTAGGGCAGCTTGTGCAGGCGCACGTATTCCGGCAGCCGGTAAAGCGTTTCCGCGATGTCATCCGGGGCAAGCTGCCCCAGACGGATGCCGGCGGACTGAATCGTGTCGCGGATCGGCGCGACATCCTGGCCGTGCAGCGCCGCCGCAATCAGAATGCCCGGCCCGACCAGATCGGCATACGGCACACCATGACCCCTGGAAACCCGGCGTTCGATGGCATAGGCAAAATACTGCTCGCTGCCTTCCTGCGGGCGGTTATGGCCGAGCTGGTTGGTGAGCTGCACTTCCAGGCACATCAAATCCAGCAGGTTGGTAAGCGCGTCCACGCGGCCCTGGCCGACGCCGGCGGCGATTTTGAACGCCTGCTGCGCGATGCCCGCCGCCAGACCTGCCGCCCAGGGTTGAAAGCGCGTTTCCGGGGTGTTCTGGTTGCGTTCGGCGGCGTAGCGCCAGTCCAGCAGGCCGGTGACGATGCTCAGCAGCTCGCAAATGCCTGTGCCGCGCAGGTGCGGGGGGGCGTTGCGAATGATCTCCCAGTCCAGGATGACTTTTTCCGCCGGCCCGGTGGTGACGTACCGCACCGTGCCTTCCTCGCGCACGGCCACCAGCGCCGTGAAAAAACCGTCCACGCTGAGGGCGGTGGGGATGAGGACGACCGGCAGTTTATTCGCCCAACCGACGAATTTGGCCGCATCGCAGGCCAGGCCGCCGCCCACGCCGTAGATGACTTCGACCTGCTTCGGCAGGCCGTCGGCCAGCAGCTTAAAAAACTCATGATCGGCGGTGTGCGGCTCCGCCTGGATGACCAGCGGCAGATTCAGAAACGGCCCGGCCACCTGCCAAGATGGGCCGCCGGTGAGCAGGGCGGTGGGGCGGTTTTCCGTAATGCTGCTGATTTCACGGATTTCAATCTGGGGCAAGGGCCAGATTGTTTTCATAATGGCGCTCCATACTTTAACGGTTTAGGCCACAATAGGTTAAATATAGTCCGAAAAATCCTAAATTACCATTTTCAGTACCGGTACGAATTTTAACCGGATTGTCACTTGAAGGAAAATGACGAATAGGTAACAATTGTTAAGCGTACCATTGTTGCGGGGAGTGTGGTCGTATGCAAACACCGCTGCCGTCAAATGAAACACTGCTGGTTTATAGTTCAGCAGTTCCCTGGCGGGAAGTTGAAAGCCAGAAACGAAAATTCAACCAGGCGCTCCAGCAGATCAGCACCGGCGCGCCGGATGATGAACTTCCGCTCGACCGCTTTTCAGAAGCGGTCGGCGCGCCGGTGACGGCCTATTTTGACCCGCACGATGCGCGCGGCGCGAATATTCTGCTGGCCGAACTGAACGGGCAGCGGCACGTCATCGCCAGCGCGGTCAGCGCCCGCTACCGAGGCAAAAAGACGCTGCTGCAAAGCCTGGTGCCGTACAACTTCAACCCCAGCGTCAACCACAGCAACGTGGAGGAAACCGACGACCCGGTGACGAAAATGCGGTCGCTGGGGGCGGAAATCGAACTGGGGCTGGTCAACGCCGACGGCACGCCGCCCACCGAAGACCAGATGCAGAACTACATGCGAATCTACCGGGGACACGCGCAGCGGTTGGGCATCAGCCCGCATATAGACCGCGAGGCCGGCCAGTACCAGATTGAAGCGCACATCGCGCCGATTATTGGCTACCAGAAAACGCGGGCGGCTATGTGGGGTATTTTTACGGCGCTGGCGGCCACCAGCGAGGAAACCGGGATGCTGACCACCATTTTACCGGCCTACCCGGTCGAGTCGGATTTCCGGCTGACCGACGACCCAAAGGTGCAGACGGCGGTAGACCTGATGCTGGAAGTGAACGGTTACTTCCCGGAGTACGCGCGGCGGCTGGCCGAAGCCCAGGCGCGCTATCATGTAGACCCGGCGAAATGCAACTATGTCCAGATGTTCCGCATCCAGGGCTGCCACATTCACCTTGACCTGGCGGGGCGTTCGGAGGCGCTGGGGTTGCTGACGTTTTATACCATGCTCCGCAGCGCGACGGCCATCGCCAACGCCGCCGTGTTAAAAGGCTCGCCGTTCGTCAACGGCACGTGCGACCCGGAACTGCTCTGCACCCGCGAATATCTGCGGCAAGTGACGGTGACGGGCCGCTATCTGGAACTGCCGACCAGCCCGCACCTGACCCCGGACGGCCTAGAGCGGTACGCGGCGCTGCTGCGTTCCGAGCGGGTGAACGCGACCGGGCGGGCGATGCTGTATGACGACGGCCTGGGCGAGATGGTATCAGTGATGCACAACCCAATCGGGCGGGTGCGGCCAGACCTGACGACCAGCAAACGCATCTGCACGTTGGAAAGCACCGGGATGCCGGCTTCCATCAGCGGGTCGCGCATGGCGGCGGTGCTGACCGATTTCGAGTACAGCCACGTCATCATCGAGGATTATTTTCGCAAATACGGCTGCGACCTAGAGCCGATGTATAACGATAAACTGATGTGGGCGGTGCTTGGCCCGCTCGACCAGGAATCTTACAGCCGCCAGCAGGATGCCTCCGACCGCGAATGTACTGATATGGTCATCACCACCCCGGTCGGCACGCAGATGACGCTGGCCGAATTTTATGAAATGAAGCGCATTTTTATGCACCGGGCGCTGCTGGCGGTTGATTCGGTGGACATCACCCCGCGCGCCATAGATGATGTATACGTGAGCCTGAGCCGGATGCTCAACCCGCCCAGCGGTCGTCCGGCGCAGACCATCCACCAGTTCGTGGCCGACCAGAAGCTCAAAAGCACCGGCAACTGGGGGCGCATCCTGCGAAATGCATTTATCGAGGCTGGCGGCGTGCCGGGGGAACATAACCCGGAAGTGGTGATGAAGGTCGTCAGGCAGATTCATGATGCTCTGCGCCAGCGCTACCTCCAAACCAACCAGGCATGAGCAGTCTGCGCGCCGTTCTGGCGCTGGCGGCACTGGCGCTGGCGGGAGTCGCCCACGCGCAGGAACTGCCGCCCTGTATCCAACGCCCAACCTTCGTTGACCCGCCGCAGGTCAACGGCGTTTTATGGTGTCTGGAAGAAGTTATCCGGGACGAGAGCGCCGGGGAACTGGGTTTTACGGCGCTGGCCGCCGCGCCGGATGGCACGCTGTACGCGGCGCGCCCGCTGTACGGGCAGGTTTTGGCGCTGACCGACGGCGACGGCGACGGCCTGCCGGAATCACCCCGTATCGCTGCCGAGGGGCTGGCGCTGCCGAACGGGCTGGTTTATCATGACGGCGCGCTGTATATCTCCGGCGGGGCGTTTATTTACCGGCTGGCCGGGGATGAAGTCGAAGTGTTGGTGGATGATCTGCCGTCCGGCGCGGGTTTCTGGACGGGCGGGCTGGCGGTTGGGCCGGACGGTCGGCTGTACGTGGCGACCAGCGCGCCGTGTGATTACTGCGTCCCCGATGATCCAGCCAGAGGCGCGGTGCTGAGCTTTGATCTGAACGGCGGCAGCCGGCAGATGGTCGCCAATGGGCTGCGGCATCCCGGCGACGTGGCCTTTTTGAACGGCGTGTTATGGACGACCGATACCGCCCGCCGGGGGCTGGCCGGCGAAGCTGACCTGGACGAGCTGAACCGCGTAACGCCGGGCGCGTTTTTCGGCTGGCCGTACTGTGTGGGATTGGATAACCGCCCGGACTGGCCGGGCGGCTTCGACTGCTCAACAGCAGTGCGCCCCGCGCTGGCTTTTCCGACGCACAGCGCGCCGGTTGGCCTGGCCGCCTATACCGGCGGCACATTCCCCAACATCTCCCAGACGCTGCTGGTGGTCTTGAACGGCTCGTATAACCGGGCGGCGCTGGCGGGGTTCGCGCTGGCGGTGGTGTATTTTGACGAAGCCGGCAGCCCGACCAGATACGACGTGATTCTGCCGGAGCAGGCCGATAAAAACAATCCGCCGGGGGCCACGCTGCAAGATTTACAGTATCGCGGCAGCGGGCTGTGGCCGCGCCGCCCGCTGGATGTGGCCGTCAGCGTCGAGGGTTGGATTTATCTCAGTGTCGGAGGCGGGCGGATACTGGCGCTGCGCCCGCGTTGAGCATGAACTTGCGCGGGCGAAAAAACGATTTAATATCAAATTGTGCCGCGCTGCTGAAGGATAAAATTAACCATGCAAATTCCGTTTAACCGCCCTTGTTTTACCGGCAAGGAACTGGATTACATCGCCGACGCTGTGAAAGTGCGCGGGCATATCTCTGGTGATGGCTATTTTACGAAGAAGTGCCATACGCTGCTGGAAGAATCGCTGGGCGTCAAAAAGGCGCTGCTGACGACTTCCTGCACGCACGCGCTGGAGATGGCAGCGCTGCTGCTGAACATCCAGCCCGGCGACGAAGTGATCTGCCCGTCATTTACGTTTGTTTCGACCATCAACGCCTTCGTGCTGCGCGGCGCGCGCCCGGTATTTGTGGACATCCGCCCGGATACGCTGAATCTGGACGAAACACTGCTGGAGACCAAAATCACGCCGCGCACGAAAGCTATCCTGGTCGTGCATTACGGCGGGGTAGGCTGCGAGATGGATACCATAATGGACATCGCCAGCCGGCACGGTATCGCGGTGGTGGAAGATAACGCGCACGGCCTGTTCGCCCGCTATAAAGGGCGCTACCTGGGGACGTTCGGATGTCTGGCGACACAGAGCTTTCATGAAACCAAAAACTTCCACTGCGGCGAAGGCGGCGCGCTGCTGGTCAACGACCCGCAGTATGTGGAACGCGCCGAGATCATCCGCGAAAAAGGCACCAACCGCAGCCGGTTCTTTCGGGGGCAGGTGGACAAATATACCTGGGTGGACATCGGCTCCAGCTATCTGCCGTCGGACGTGCTGGCGGCCTTTCTGTACGCCCAGCTGGAGGCGCGGGATGACATACAGGCCAAACGCCGACGCATCTGGGAGCGTTATTACGACGCTTTAGATGGTTGGGCGCAGGAACAGGACGTTAAACTGCCGACCGTGCTGCCCCACTGCGAGCAGGCTTATCACGTTTTTTACCTGCTGCTGCCGTCGCTGGAAGCCCGGCAGGCGATGATCGCGCATTTGAAGGCGCTGGGCATTTTAAGCGTGTTTCATTACCTGCCGCTGCATCTTTCCGATATGGGGCGCATGTTCGGCGGGCAACCCGGCGACTGCCCGGTGACGGAACAGTTGAGCGACCGGCTGCTGCGCCTGCCGTTTTATAATGACCTGAACGAGGACGACCAGCGGCAGGTCATCCGGGGGCTTCAGTCGTTTAAGGACTGGCCGTGAAGTGCCGTTTAAAGCGCACAAAACTAATGAGCCTGATAGACAGTGAGGCTTTAGCCCACTGGCAGCAGGCTTTAGCCCACTGGCAGCAGGCTGAAGCCCGCTGCCCACTCAGGATCAGGTACAGTCTGATTGGTTTATCCATTAGGAGATGCTGAATGTTAATTTCCGTGCATCTCATTTTGGGCAAAGTGTGCTACAATATACGTCGTAATTAAAACCAATAGTTTTATTTGTGGCTTTTTAGGTAATTGATCCGAGGAGCAAAACTCGGCATACGAGGGTGTGCCGGGTGATTTCCGTTTTTATATGTCAATGAAAGGAGAGGTTCCGCCGCCTTTGGTTCCGGCCAAAGGCGCGCGGCGCGACACGTATCGGAATATGGCAAAAAACTCAAAATCGCAAAAACTGCGTATTGTTCCCCTGGGAGGGCTGGGGGAAATCGGCAAAAACATGGCCGTGATTGAACTGGGTAATGATGCGATTGTTATTGATGCCGGCATTATGTTCCCCGCCAACGATATGCTGGGTGTGGATTACATCATCCCGGATTTTCGGTATCTGCTGGAACGCACCGACCTGAAGATACACGGCATTCTGTTTACGCACGGCCACGAAGATCATGTCGGGGCGGTGGCGCATGTAGTGGAGGCGCTGCCGGGCGTGCCGCTGTGGGCGACGCCGCTGACGGCAGGGTTGATACAGGTGAAGCTCAAAAACGCGCACCTGAAGGCCGCTGCGGTCAACGTTTTTCAAGCCGGGGACGTATTGAAGGTCGGGCCGTTCACGGTGGAAAGCTATCATGTCTGCCACAGCATCCCGGACTGCGTGGGTTTTGGCATCAATACGCCTTATGGCATCGTCGTTCACAGCGGCGACTACAAGTTCGACCCCACGCCGGTGGACGGCAAAAAGACCGACTATGCTAAACTGGCCGAGTTTTCCAAACGCGGCGTGCTGCTGCTGATGGGCGACAGCACCAACGCCGACCAGGCCGGATGGACGCCTTCCGAAAGCGTGATTGACGAGGCGTTCGACAAGGTATTCCGCGCCGCGCCGGGGCGCATCATGGTGGCGACGTTCGCTTCGCTCATTTCGCGTATTCATCAGGTAGCGAAGGCCGCCGAACGCTACGGGCGCAAAATCGCCGTCGCCGGACACAGCATGGCCGAAAATATCAAAATGGCGCGCGAGCTGGGCATCCTCAACGTTCCCAATGAGATGTTTGTAGACCTTAATCGCATTGACGCGATGCCGCCGAGCAAAGTCGTTATCATGGTGACGGGCGCGCAGGGCGAGCCGTCGGCAGTGTTAAGCCGCCTGGCAACCGGACGCCATCGCCAGCTTGACGTGGAGGAAGGCGATACCATCATCATCTCGGCGCACACCATCCCCGGCAACGAGGAAACGGTCAGCCGCACCATCAACCGCCTGTTTCAGCGCGGCGCGGAGGTCATCTACGACCCAATTGCCCCGGTGCATGTTTCCGGCCACGCCAGCCAGGAGGAGATGCGCCTGCTGATTAACCTGACCATGCCGCGCTATTTTCTGCCGATTCATGGCGAACTGCGGCATCTGAAAGCCCACGCCCGGCTGGCTGTTCAGTCCGGCATCCTGGCGGAAAACGTGTTCGTGGCGGAAAACGGCATGGTGATCGAAGCCGACAAAAACGGCGTCCGCAAAGGCGAGCGCGTGCCAGGCGGTTACGTGTTCGTGGACGGCAGCGGGGTGGGCGATGTCGGCAAGGCCGTTATCCGCGACCGCGAAATGCTGGCCCGCGACGGGTTCATGATCGTGGTTGTAAACGTGGACAAAAAGACCGGCCAACTGCTGGGCAACCCGGAGATCATCTCCAAAGGATTCGTCTATTTACGCAATGCCGATGAATTGATCGAACAGATCAAAGAGACGGTCAGCGATGTGCTGGCGACCTCCAACGGGCATAACGGCAAACGCCGCGAAAAACTTCAGGAGGGTATTGGCCGGTTCATCTACAACGAAACCAGACGCCGCCCGATGATCTTCAGCATCATCAACGAGAAGTGAGCCGCCCTCAACCTAGCGGTAACAGGGGGCTGATATACAATCGCCCTGGGGGCTTAAGCCCCTTGTTCGTGAAGCTGGCTGACATACGAGGCGAACCGGGAAAAGATTCGCCTCTCTTGTGTTTATCGTCTACTGCCGCCGCCTCCAGGGCCAGCGCAGCCGCAGAAACCGCTGCAAGATACTAGCGCGGGCGTTCGACCAGGCTTCGTCGGCCATTTCGGCCTGGAGTTCCGCTTCCTGCGGCGTTTGCGAGCGGTAGCCGCTGTACCGTTCAACGGTGTACATCTGCGTGATGGCCGACACCGGCGGTTCGGCTTTCGGCAGCGCGCGCACAATCACCCGGCGGCGTTCCTCCGGCGTCTGCTGGCGGTTCAGGCGCAGGCCGATCAGGCCGAGATACCGTTCCAGCCGGGCATAAGCGCGGACGACCGGGCTGAGGCCGCGCAGGCCGCGCCATTCCCACCACCACCAGATAAAAACCCCCAGCGCCACCAGCAGCACGATCACCAGCAGGCCAAGCAGTGCCAGCCCCAGGGCGGATAAAATCGCGGAAATGGGGTCGCGCGGCTGGGGCGTTAAAGGCGGCGGCTGGGTAGGGATGATAACCGGTGTGGCCGTCGGCGAGGGTGTAAAGGTCGGCGTAACGGTCGGCAGCAGTTGGGCATTCAGCGGCAGCGGTGTCGGCGGAACCGGGCTGGTTGGCGTCGGCGAAGGCGTCAAAGTCGGAGTGGGGGTAGGGCTGGCAAGCGGCGTGGCGCTGGGCTGCAAACCCGCCGGAATATCGTCGGCGCGGTTCAGCGGGGCCTGCGCCGCCGTCGGCTCAAACTCAATCCAGCCGTAGCCGGGGAAAAACACCTCCACCCAGGTATGCGCGTCACGCTCCTTGACGACATAAGCGTTCTGCGCCGGGTCCCACTCGCCCTGGGCGAAGCCGGCGGCCATCCGCGCCGGGATACCCAGGCCGCGCAGCATCATCACCATCGCCGAGGCGTAATAATTGCAGTAGCCCTGGCGCAGATCAAACAGCACCCAATCCACCGGGTCCTGGCTGCGGGGCGGCTGCGGGATGGCTTCGTTGTAGATGATATTCGTCCGCAGCCAGCT
>JAPKMO010000102.1 GCA_026645945.1 Anaerolineae bacterium | reverse complement strand
GTTCATCGTTCCCTGGCTGGCGGCAGGAATTTTGCCCGGCAGCGCGCGGGACAGCGCCCCCAGCACGACATCTACGATGCGCTGGCCGGTTTCGGTATTGCCGACTGCCACCGCCGCCGGGAAGTCCGGGTTTAACAGGCTGTGCGGCGGCGTGACAACCGTCACCGGCTGGAAACAGCCGTGATTCACCGGCGCGTCCTCGTCCGCCAGCAGCCGCACGCAGTACCAGGTAGCCGAACGCACAATCGCCTCGACCGCGTTGACGTTGCCTGCCACCTGCGGCGCGCTGCCGGCAAAATCCACGATCATCTGCGGGCGCTCGGTCGAGTCCCCGGCGCTTCTGACCGTGATCGTGACGCGAATCGGGATGCGGAATTCAGCCTGGCCGTCGCCTTCCAGGGCGTCCTCGAAGGTATACACGCCGTCCGGGATGGCGGCGATGACGGCTTCGGTCAGCCGGCGGGCATAGTCCAGCAGCGCGCCGGCATGTTCGGCCAGCCGCGCAGCGCCGTGTTCTTCGGCCAGCGCCAGCAGCCGTTTTTCGCCCACCCGCTGCGCGGCTAACTGGGCTTCCAGGTCGCCCAGGCGTTCTTCCGGGGCGCGGCTGTTGGCCGTGATGAGCGCCAGCGCCGCCGCGCTGCGCCGTCCCGCTTCGATCAGCTTAATGGGCGGGATGATGATCCCTTCCTGGTACAGCTCGGTGCTAAGCGGCAGCGACCCCGGCGACATGCCGCCGACATCGGCATGGTGGGCGCGGCTGGCGACGAAAAAAGCGGCCATCCCGCCCACAAAAACCGGCGATACCATCGTGATGTCCGGCAGATGCGTGCCGCCATGATACGGATCGTTGAGGATAATCACGTCGCCCGGCTGGAAGGAGTCAAATTCGCGCAGGGCGTATTCCACCGAAGCCGGCATACTGCCCAGATGAACCGGGATATGCGCCGCCTGGGCGACCAGACGTGCCTGATCGTCGAACACCGCGCAGGAAAAATCCAGCCGTTCACGGATATTCGGGCTGAAGCTGGCGCGCTGCAAGGTCACGCCCATTTCCTCCGCCACCGACGCGAACAGGTTTTTGAACACTTCCAGCGAAATAGCATCTACCGGCATAAAATCAGTTCCGAGTGCTGAGTATTGCGTGTTGAGTCGTGCGCCTTTGCGGGAAACCGGCAGCCGGGGCTTAACGCCCACTGCGCCAGGCGGCCAGCCCCATGCACAGCCAGCCCCCCAACAGCGCCGCCCCGCCCAACGGCGCGACCGCGCCCATGAAGCCGATGTCGAAAATCGCCAGCACGTACAGGCTGCCGGAAAACAGCAGTACACCCAGCACGAACAGATACCCTGCCCAGCGCGCCGCCCGCCCCGGCCAGCGTTCGGCGGCCCAGGCCGCGCCCAGCAGCGCCAGCGCGTGAATCAGGTGGTACTGGTTGGCAGTATCGAAAGTGTCCGCGCGCCCGCTGGCTTCCAGCGTCGCGGCTAGGCCGTGCGCGCCGAACGCGCCCAGCGCCACCCCTATGAAAGCCAGCCCAGCGGCGATTATCGTAAAAACGCGCGGCACGGCGGCTTAAAACTCCGGGTCTTCGTCGAAGGACAGCGGCACGTCCAGCCGCAGCCAGGTCCGCCCGACGCGGAATAATGAGCCGGGGCGCAGGCTGACGCGGCCAACAATAGACGCGCGCTCTTTTTCCAGGAACGTCCCGTTACGGCTGCCGCCGTCCTCCAGCCAGAAGGTCAGCATAAACGGGTTGTCAACCGATTCGGAAGCCGTGACCGGGACGGACACAATGCCCAGTTTGGCGTGCAGGCGCGACGCCTGGTTATCAAAATGCAGGTGAATATCGCAGCCTTCCCGCCGCCCGATGAGCAGCACGCGCTCCTCGCCGGCGTCCGGCTGCTCGAAGTTGAGCGTTTTGCCATCGTGCGGGCCGCTCATAAAGGTGATCGAAATATCTTTATTGCTCAGCATCCCCCCTTATTCCTCATCTTCCTCGCCGGACTCGGCGGCTTTGTCCCGCGCGGCCTGGAGCTTTTGGCGGGTCAGGTCATGGTTTGGGTCAAGCGCGGCGGCGCGTTCAAAGGCCTGCACGGCTTTCCCGTATTCGCCCAGCGCCAGCAGCGCCTCGCCGTAATTGTGCCAGAACCACAGGTCGTTTT
Source organism: Anaerolineae bacterium (assembly GCA_026645945.1). Lineage (GTDB taxonomy): Bacteria > Chloroflexota > Anaerolineae > Aggregatilineales > Phototrophicaceae > CFX2. Next base: position 13,966 of record JAPKMO010000102.1, on the reverse strand, counting down.
CGTTGTAATGCACTGCCAGTTCATAGGACGAAAGCGCCTCGTCCCAGCGTTCCAGCCCGGCGAAGGCCAGCCCCAGGCCGTTCCAGGCCCAGGCGTAGGTTTCGTCCAGTTTGATGGCTTTCTGGTAACTTTCGATGGCGGTTTCATACTCGCCCAGGCGGCGCAGCACCTGGCCGTGACGCGCCCAGGCGACCGGGTGATTGGGAAGCTGCGCCAGCGCCCGCTCCACCAGCGCCAGCGCCTCCTGCTTTTGCGACATATCCAGCAGGATGTCAATCTGGTTGGTGTAGTACCAGATGATGCGCGGGTCTTCCTGGGTGGCGCGTTCGTAACTGGCGAGCGCCTCCTCGCGCCGGCCCAGGCTTTCCAGCGCCAGGCCGCGCCCGTTCCACGCCCAGGCGTAATGCGGGTTGCTCGCCAGCGCCTGATCGTAGGCCGCCAGCGCCTCGGCATTCTGGTTTAACCGGCGCAGCGCCTGGCCGCGTTTGGCCCAGCTTTCGGCGTGGCGGGGGTTGAGTTTAAGCGCCTGGTCGAGCGCCGCCAGCGCTTCCTGAAAACGCCCCAGCAAAACCAGCTCGTCGCCCTGGTTGTACCAGTACCAGACATCGTTTTCTTCGACCTCGGTAGCCTTGCGGAAGCTGGCGAGCGCCTCGTCGTGTTTACCCAGCGCGCTAAGCGTCAGCCCGCGCCCGTTCCAGGCCCAGCCGTAAGATGGGTCAAGTTCGATAGCCCGCGTATAACTCCGCAGGGCATCCTCCAGGCGGTTGAGGCGGCGCAGCACCTGGCCGTGTTTGGCCCAGGCGCGGGCGCTGGTATTATCCAGTTTTAACGAGTGTTCCAGCTGCTCTAAGGCCGGCTGGTACTGGTTCATCTGGATCAGCACGTCGGCCTGCTGGTAAGCGTAAAAAGCGTCGCGGGGTTCGGCGCCGGCAGCGCGTTTGTAGGCTTTTAAGGCTTCATCCAGCCGCCCCAGCGCCTCCAGCGTGATGCCCTGTTCGTTCCATGCCCAGGCATAATTGGGGTCAATGCGGGTGGCCTGCCGGTAGGCCGCCAGCGCCTCCTCGTGGCGTTTGAGGTGGCGCAGCGCGTTGCCCAGCCGCGCCCAACTGGGGGCATGTCCCGGCACGCTGCGCGTGACCTGTTCCAGCAGGGTGATGGCTTCTTTAAAGCGCCCCATCAGCACCAGCACGTTGCCCTGGTTGTACCAGCAGTGCCATACGTAGCTGTCGGCGTACTGCCCGGCCTGCCGGTAACAGGCCAGCGCCTCCTCGTAACGCTCCAGGTGTTCCAGCACGATGCCCTTGCCGTTGATCGCCCAACTGTAATCCGGCAGCAGGGCGATGGCGCGGTCGTAGGCTTCCAATGCTTCCTGGCTGCGGCCCACGTAGCGCATCACCTGGCCGAGTTTGGCCCAACTGTAAGCATGGGTGGGGTCGGCGCGGGTGGCCTGCTGCGCCGGGCCGATGGCGTCCTGATACTGGCGCATTTCCACCAGCATTTCGGTCAGGTTGTACCAGTGCCACACTTCATCACTCTGGAGGTGGGCGGCCTTCCTGAAGGCGGCCAGCGCCTCCGCCGGGCGTCCCAGCGCCTTCAGCGCCAGACCTTTGCCGTTGTGCGCCCAGGCGTAATCCGGGTCGAGTTCCACCGCCCGATCATAAGCCTGGATGGATTTTTCGTAATCCTGCATCAGGCGGTAAACCTGGCCGAGTTTTGCCCAACTGTTGGGGTGAGCCGGGTCTACTTCGAGCGCCTTTTCCAGCAGCGGCAGCGCCTCCTGGTAGCGGTTCATGTTTTGCAGCACGTCGGCCTGGTTGTACCAGTTCCATACGTCGGTGGGGTTGATCTCCGCCGCCACCTCGTAACAGGCTAACGCCTGCTCCGGGCGTCCCAGGCGTTCCAGGACGATGCCTTTACCCTTCCAGGCGAAGGCGTAACGGGGCTGAATTTCCAGCGCCCGGTCGTAACAGGCCAGCGCGTCGTCATAACGCGCCAGCAGGCGCAGCGCCCGCCCCTTACGCGCCCAGGCCAGGGCGTTGTCCGGCTTCATGGCGATGGCCCGGTCGTAGGCGTCTAGCGCCTCGTCCATGCGGCCCAGTTCAGTCAGCGAATAACCCTTGTCAATCAGCTCGTGAACGGCCAGCGCCGGCCCGGTAATCTCCAGGACGGCTTTCTGCCCCGTTACTGCCTTGTAGATGGCGGCCAGCTCGTCCACCACCACGCCCCACCGCTCCGGGCGATTTTCCGGCGCTTTCTCCAGACAGAACAGCACCAGGTCTTGCAGGCGGCGCGGCAGTCGTTCGGCGTGTTCCGGGGCGAATACAGGCCGGTCATGGATGTGCGCCTGCCGCCAGGCTTCAAACTTTTTGACCGGGAACACATGCTGCCCGGTCAGCATTTCGTACAGGATGCAGCCGAAGGCGTAAATATCGGCGCGTATGTCCACGTCCAGCGACTGACACTGTTCCGGCGACATATACGGCGCAGTTCCCACCACCGCGCCGAAGCGTGTCAGGCGCGGGTTGGTATCGTCTCGCGGGGAAAAATCCACCTCGTTGCCCGGCAGCGGCACGTCGGTGAACTCCAGCGAGCGCACCAGGCCGAAGTCGGTAATTTTGGCGATGCCGTCGTGCGTGACCAGGATATTGGCCGGTTTTAAGTCGCGGTGAACCAGCCCCGGCACTTTCTGGTTGGCGTGCTGCATTCCCAGAGCGATATGCAGGCCGAACTCGATGGACTGCGGCAGGTCAAGCCGTTTATGGTCAATCCAGCTTCGTAGGTCAGGCCCCAGCCCCTCCGGCCCGCTGATGTGTTCGAGGATGATATGAGGCCGCCCGGCGATGGTTTCCACCAGCCGCGCCTGGACGATATAGCGGTGTTTTTCCAGGCGAATCCAGGTCAGCGCCTCCTGAATGAACCGGGAAACCGCGCGGTCGTTTTCCAGGAAGCGGCTCTGGAAGGTTTTGATCGCCACCGGCTCGCGCTGGTGCAGGTCATAACACAGGTAGACCACCCCCATGCCGCCCCGGCGCACGTCGGCTACCTCGTAGCGGTCCTGAATGCGGTCGCCGATCTGGAACTCGTCGCCGCGCGGCGCGGGCGCGGGGGACGCGGGTTTGCGCCCTCCGCCGCGTTCGGCCAGCGGGTGCAGGTCTTCGATGCGGGTTTCGCTGAGGATGGTATAATCCACATCCTGTGAAATTAACGCTTCATCCGCGCCATAATCCGCCACCGTTTCTAACGAGTCGGTCTCCGGCGGCAGGTCGCTGACCATCGTAAAATCTTCGCCGGTGTCGCCCGGCGGCAGGTCGGCAATGGCGGTCATGTCGCTGGCCGGCTCCGGGGTGAGGTAAGCGTCCAGCAGGCTGCCGATGGTAGAATCATCGGCAGGCGGGACGCCGGTTTCATCGTCCGCCAGCACCAACAGCGCGACGGCCAGATTGTGCCGGGTAGGGAACTGCCGGGCGGCGGCTACCACCCAGGCGGCAAAATCGCGGGCGGCCTGCTCCGCTGCTGCCCGCTCCTCGGCAGACAGCGCTTTTTCGCCCGCGCGCCGGTAGGCCAGCCGGGTTTTGTTCACATAATCTACCACGAGACGCCCGTCGTCGCCCAGGGCTTGCAGCGCGCACAGGTCGCCCAGGGTGAACAGGTCGTTGAGATCGTCACGGCGCAGCGCCAGCCGCCCCAGCGTGCGGATTTCCAGCGTGGGGTCGGTGGCGAACGGGTCAACCGCATCCTGGGGATGCGGTTCGTTGAGCAAGCGCGCCGTCTCCTGGGGGGACAGCGTGGTGGGTTCGCGGCCTGTCTGAGGTGGGTTCATAATTCCGCCGGTTTACCAGTCCTCTACCCTACACAGATAGTTCGTTAACGACTTTCCTCGAACATCACGGCCTGGAAGCCTCGAAGCGCAGGCGTTCGTCCTCGGTGGCGTGGGCGATGATCGTATCGCCCGGTTGGAAGGTATCCTCTACGATGCGGGCGCTCAACGGGCGGGTCAGCAGCCGTTCAATCGCCCGGCGCAGCGGTCGCGCGCCGTTTACCGGGTCATAACCCTTGTCTAAAATCAGGTCGCGGGCGCTGGCGGCCAGTTCCAGTTTTAACTTTTGTTCGGTCAGGCGTTCGTGCAGTTCGCCAAGCTGGAGATCGAGAATCCGGCTCATGGCCTCACGGTTCAACGAGCGGAAGGTGATGATTTCGTCCACGCGGTTCAGGAACTCCGGCCTGAAGAAGCGGCTGAGGTGCGCCGTATAATCCGGCAGTTCGTCGCGCTGGGTAAAACCGAGCGATTTGCCGGTTTCCTCTGTGCCGATGTTGCTGGTCATGATGAACACGGCATGGCGCGCGTCCACATGGCGGCCATGCGCATCGCTCAGGCGGCCTTCGTCAAACACCTGCAAGAAGATGTCGAACACCTCCGGCGCGGCCTTCTCCACCTCATCCAGCAGCACGACGCTGTAGGGGCGGCGGCGCAGGCCGTCGGTAAGCTGCCCGCCGCGCTGGGTATCCTTATAACCGGGCGGCGCGCCGATCAGCCGCGCGACGGTGTGCGAGTCGTGAAATTCCGACATATCCAGGCGCAGCATGGCTTCGTCGCTGCCGAACAGAAAATCGGCCAGCGCCCGCGCCAGTTCGGTTTTGCCCACGCCGGATGGCCCCAGGAACAGGAACACGCCCACCGGGCGGTCGGGGTCGCCCAGGCCGGCGCGGGCGGTTTTGATGGCTTCGGCCACCGTCTGCACCGCCGCGTCCTGGCCGATCACGCGCTTTGAAAGCGCCTCCTCCAGGCCAGCCAGCCGGCGTTTTTCGTCTTTGGTCAGTTCCGTCACCGGGATGCCCGTCCAGTCGGAAAGCACGCTGGCGATGTTTTCGACGCGCACCTCCGAAATCGGCGTATTGTCCTCGTCCGGCGCGATGGTGCGAATCACAACGCGGGTGCAGGCTTCGTCCAGCAAATCCAACGCTTTGTCCGGCAGCCGGCGGTCGGGCAGGTAGCGCACCGACAGCCGGACGGCGACTTCCAGAGCCTCCGGGCGAATGCTGACGCCGTGATGGTCTTCCAGTTTTCGGCGCTGCGCCGCCAGAATCGCCAGCGTATCGTCCTGGCTGGGTTCTTCGATGTCAATGGTGCGGAAGCGCCGGTCAAGCGCCGGGTCCTGGGCGATGGCGCGGCGGTATTCCTCGTGCGTGGTCGCGCCGATGCAGATCAGTTCGCCCCGCGCCAGCGCCGGCTTCAGGATATTGGCGGCGTCCAGGTTGCTGTCAATCGTGTCGCCTGCGCCGACGATGGTATGAATCTCGTCAATGAACATGATGACGTTGCCGGCGTTTTTGGCCTCGTCCACGATGCCGATCAGCCGCTCCTCGAACTGGCCGCGCAGGCTCGTTCCGGCCACCAGCGTACCGATTTCGATCTGCACAATCCGGCGGTTGAGCAGCGAACGCGGCGCAGTCCCCTCGTGGATGGCGTAGGCCAGCCCTTCGACGACGGCGGTTTTGCCCACGCCGGCGTCGCCCAGCAGCAGGGGATTATTCTTTTTGCTGCGCGCCAGCGTGCGCGCCAGGGCGCGGATTTCGCGTTCGCGGGCGATGGCCGGGCCGATTTTCCCGGCGGCGGCCTGGGCGGTCAGGTCGCGCCCGTATTTATCCAGCAGCGGGGTAGGGATACGCATGTCGCTGTGCGAAATATCGGACGCAAAACCGGCTGCGTTCGGATAATTATCGAACGCGAAATCATCGTCCGGGCTGGGAAAGTTGAAAGGATTTTCCGGCAGCGAATCCGGCGCCTGGTCGGGCATCTGGGCTTCCAGCAGCAGCCGCTGTAACCACAGGTTCAGGTCGAAGCCCATTTCGATCAGCTTGCGGATAGGAATGCTTTCCCCTTCCTGCAAAATCGCCATCAGCAGGTGTGCTTCGTCAATTTCATCCCCGGCATCCTCATCGCGGTCGGCCAGAAAGATCGCCAGCGCCAGCACCATTTCGCTGCGAGGGGTCAGCGGCAGCACCTGTTCCAGCTTGCCGTCGCCCTGGCCGATCTCGCGGCGAATTTCGTTACGCACTTGGCGCGCGCTGAACCCTGCCCGTTTGAGCAGTTGCGAGGTTGGGCCGCTTTCGCGGCGCGTCAGGGCGATGAACAGATGCTCCACCCCGATATAATTATGACCCTGCCGCCGCGCTTCTTCGGCGGCGGCGGCCAGCAGGCTGGCGCATCGTTCGCGCAGTTCTTTTTCGGGAATATCCGGTGAGGGTGTCAAGGCTCACAACGTCCTTTTGTGCTGAACAAGTGTGATTCAATTAAGAGCTTATCCGTAAACCCACCAGACAGTGGGCTTAAGCCCACTGTTCTGCTGTCAGATCAATCGGTTTACGGATAGATACTAAGAGTATACCGCAAATGTTCGAGGCGTCAGCACTGTTCATGATTTTTTGTGAATTTATTGAAATTAATTGGGCAAGCGTTTAGTTTCGGTATAACATAGAATTAACCATCACTCTGCCTGCAACCCCGATCGGGGATTAACGAATGATGTCAACAGCAAACGACCCGATTATCGGCAAAAAGCTTGGAAATTATAACATCGTGGAGATGTTAGGGCGCGGCGGCATGGCGCGCGTCTACCGGGGCTACGATGCCAAACTCAACCGTTACGCGGCGGTGAAGGTTTTCGAGGCGCACCTGATCCCGGAACACGAGCAGGAAGAATATCGCAAACGTTTCGAGAACGAAGCTCGCGCTATCGCCAAACTCCATCATCCCAATATTGTCGGCGTGTATCAATTCGATCAGCTCAGCACCACCTACTACATGGCGATGGCATTTATCGAAGGCCGCGACCTGCGCCACATCCTGCGTAACCACGCCAAAAACAATACTCGGATGGCCTACGCCGAAATTTTGCAGGTCATCCGAGACATCGCCAGCGCGTTGGATTACGCCCACCAGGAAGGCGTGATTCACCGCGACGTGAAACCTTCTAATATCATGGTCACGTCCAGCGGCAAAGCCATCCTCACCGATTTCGGCCTGGCTTTGAGCGTGCCGGAAGGCACCGCCGGCATGACCTTCGGCAGCGCGCATTACATCGCGCCGGAGCAGGCGGTTTCGTCGGCGCAGGCCATCCCGCAGAGCGATCTGTATTCGCTGGGCGTTGTCCTGTTCGAGATGCTGACCAACCGCGTGCCGTTTAACGACCCTTCGGCCATGACGGTCGCCATGAAACACCTCACCGAACCGCCGCCGCCGCCCAGCCGCTACAACCCGAATTTAGCGCCGCTGATTGATGAAGTGGTGATGAAAGTGATGGCGAAGGAGCCGGAAAGGCGCTTTTTGTCCGGCGCGGCGCTGACAAAGGCGCTGGAGATCGCGTTTGCGGGCGGCGATGTGGGGTTGGAAAACGAAGACAGCCGCCCGGTTTTGCTGGGCGGTTGGGACGATGCCCCCACCGGCGGCACGTCGCCTTCGCGCCTGTCGGCCTCGGATCCGCTCAGCCGCAGCACTTTGCATCCCGTTCTCGACATCAGCGACGATGCGCCGACCGTGACGGACTCGAAAGCCTCCGCGCCGCTGCGGCAAAGCCTGCTGGGGCAGACGCGCGCGCGGCGCCCGATTGTTATCTTGGCCGTGTTCGGCGTCATTCTGCTGCTGGCCGCCGGCGTTTTTATCGGCATGAGCCTGAGCGGCAGCGCCGATGCGACCGCGACGGCGCAGGCGGCCACGCAGACCGAGTCGGCCCAGGTCGTGGCACCGATGACCACCGAGCCGACCGACACGCCGACCGAAGCCGGAACGACGCCGGTAGTCACGCCATCCAGGCGCGCGCCTACCACCGGGCCGGTTATCGCCGCCGCCACCGCCACGCTGCCCCCTACAGCAGCGCCGACCGAGCAGCCGCCGACGGCCACACCGATCCCCACTGAAGCGACTCCCGAAACGACTGCCGCGCCGACGGCAGGAGCGGGGGGCGGCACAGACGCAGTTATCCTGCGTTACGATGGCGACTCCCTGATGCTGCTCAACCGCTCCGGGGGAACGGTGGATGTAAGCGGCCTGATTTTCGTGCAGACCAGGGCGGACGGCAGCCGGCTGACGTTTGACTCGCGCCGGTGGGAAGGCGGCAGCCGTCCCACTTACGCGCTGCCGAGCGGGGATTGTTTCCAGGTTTTTCGGTCAGACATTGGGCAGATCGGCAAGCCGGATGAATGTAACATCCGCCATTCCTGGGAAAGCGTGACCTTCCCGCGCTGGTTCTGGGTCAGCAGCCAGCCGGAGGCAGTCTTTGAAGTGCGGCGCGGCGACGATGTGCTGGCGGTTTGCAGCATCGCTGCTGGGGAATGTGCGTTTGACCCTGGGCGCGAGTCGTAACCCGGCCAAAGCCGGAAGGGAAGCGGACAGTATAAAGCCCACATCATCTGCTGTGTCCAAACCCTGCTGTGGAGTGATGCGGGCAAAAACGGATGGTGAAATCGCTGAATTGCAGGGGATGCCCCCCCTGACGGTCGCCAAGAGGTACCAACGCTGAGTGGAACAAGGGTCACTCGAAAACAAGCCGCGTCCAGGACGCGGGAAGAAGCTGGATGGCAAACAGGAAACACTGCTGCCAACTTGCGGCAGCAAGAACCCGGCTGCCTTGTTTTCTGCGCTTCGATGCTATGACGCTGTGCCGAGGTCAATTCCGGTTGGCGAGAACTCAGGTATAAAAGTCGAGGCGCTTCTCGACACCATCTTCCAGGTAACAAATCTCCATCGTGGATGCTGAGAAATCAACCTTAAGCCGCGCCCAGGTTTCAGCCTGGCTCCAGTTGATAATTAGCAGCGAGTCAGCGCAGGTTATCAAGGAGAAGTCCCCCTGAAAGGCCGGGTGATCGCTGCGGAAGCGAATAAGCTTTAGCAGGTCTTGGACAATTGGTCTGGCGAGGGCGGTTTCCACCTCGTCCCAACTGTAATAGTGACGATTGATTTCCCTGCCGACCCTGGTTTGTTCCAATAATTGCATATCATTGGTGCCGGCCAGCAAGCCTACGTAATAGACCTGGGGAATGCCCGGCGCAAAGAACTGAATAGCACGGGCAATCAGATAGTCACGATCATTTCGCCCCAGGGCATCGTAATAAGTACAGTTGACTTGGTACAAGTCCAGATTCGAGGCGGCCTGTCCGGTGGCGCTCCGGCTCTGTCCGCCGCTTTTCTCATGAATCATCTCCACCAGCGCATCTAACTCGTGTGCTGGAACGAGACCCGGCAGTTCTGCACCGTCGGCATCCACCACAGCCCCAATATCAATCACGCCAATCCCATCATGCGTATCCAGCACCGTCACCGCATTACGAGGGCTGATTGCCAGCCAGGTTTTAAGATAGCGTGCGGTCTTGTTGAAGAGGGCGTGAAGGATCAAGGGCGGCAGCGCGAAGTCGTAGACACGATCTACCTGGCGGGCAATCTCAATCTGCTGACGATAATGGGAGTGGATTTCCACCAGCACTTCCAACCCAAGTGACCGGGCGTACTGCGCCAATTCTTCAATGAACTCGAAGGTTTCGGGGATCATGAAACAGCTTGTTCCCGGTTTTTTGATCGCGTATCCGACCGCATCGAGGCGAATCGTCTTGATACCGTGTTTCAGAAACTGGTGGAGGATCGCTTTCCAATAAGCTTGTCCCTGTGGATGATACACATTCAGATCTATCTGCTCATTCGTGAAGGTTGTCCATAAGATGGCTTTCTGCCCATTCGCCTGTGTTAAGGTGGTGAAGGGCAAACCGGGACGTGGACGATAAATCCGCAGCAGGTCTTCTTCGGCTGCGCCGTTAGGGAACACGCTGCCAAACGTCAGGAACATTCCACTATATAACGATTGGGCGCCGTTCTTCAGAAAATCCTGAAACTGACGTGATTTGTTTGAAATGTGATTGACGATTAAATCAGCGGTAATTTCGAGATCGCCACTCAGGGCCGTGATATTGCTCCACGTCCCAAGACTGGGATCAACTGTCAGATGGTCAATGGGATCGAAACCGGCATCGGCGCCATTAATGGGATCAAAAAATGGCAGGATATGCACGCCCTCAAAAACGCCTTTGAGCGGGCCATTCAATAGACGCTGTAAGTCTTCCAGTCGGTTGCCGCCCAGACGGTTGGCATAGGTTATCAAGTGAACACAGTTACGCATCGAATATTCCTTATCAGGGGTTGTCTCTGGTTAGTCTTTGATGCTGTTGGGCGCTGAGTTACGCACAAGGTTCGTGTGTATGGATTAAGAGGAATTTATGCTGTGGTGGCCGGGGTGAGGCCGACCTCACCCCGACGGAAAATCACATCTTGCGAACAGCAGCCAGGCACAAACCGCCTTTGGCAAAGCCGGCAGACAATCAACCCACCGCTTATCCTTTGACCGAACCCTGGAGCAGCGCCGTGATGATCTGGCGCTGAAACAGGATGAAGATGATAAGGGTGGGCAGCAGAATCAGGATTGTGCCGGCGCACAGCAGGGGGATATTGGTGGCATAATGCCCCTGGAACGCTCCCAGCGCCCCGGCCATCGTCCGCTGTGTCGGGTCCTCGACCAGCACCAGCGCAATCAGAAACTGGTTCCATGTCCAGACAGACATAAGAATCCCGAGCGACGTGATCGGCGGTCGCGCGAGTGGGACATGAATACGCCAGAACAGCTGCCATGTCGTCGCACCGTCCACGCGGGCCGCCTCCGAGATTTCCGAAGGCATGTTGACGAAGTGCGCGCGCATCCAGAACACAGCGAACGGCATGTACAGGCCGATCAGCGGCAGCACGATTGCGAGGCGGGTGTTGTAGATTCCCAATTCACGTTCGAGGTAGTAGAGCGGGACGATAATCCCTCCAAAAGGGAGTGTCAGCCCGAACACGAACAGAAACAGGAGGATGCGCGAGCCGGGGATATGCAGGTGGCCGATGGCGAACCCGGCCATCGTCGAGATGAGCAGCGCAACCGGCACCACGGCAACCACGATGAACGTGCTGGAGGCCAGGAGAGCGGTCATGTTCGCCACATTGAACGCTTCAACGAAGTTACCCCACTGCGGGTCAGCGGGCCATTCGAGACCGCTGGGTACTGTTCCCGATGGATGCAGCGCGGTCGTGAAGATGCTGATGAAGGGCAAAATCGTGATCGCCATCAGCGCCATGAGCAGCGCCCGGCCTGACCAGAGTTCGGCGCGACTAATTTTCATAGTGGGTCTCCCGGCTGAGGCGCTGGAGGGGGAGGATGACGACCAAAACCATGACCATGAGCATAACGGCCAGAGCAGACGCCAGGCCAATCCGCTGCTGAGTGAATGCCAGGATATAGATCTGGATTCCGGGAACCGCCGTCGAGTTGCCGGGGCCGCCGGCTGTCGAAACGTAAACGATGTCGAATGCGGCAAGCGCGGCAATCACCGTCACGGTGAGGCACACGCCGATCTCGTGCCTGAGGAGCGGGACGGTAATATTGATAAATTCCGCGAGCCACCCGGCGCCATCTATCCTTGCGGACTCATAGAGAGCCGAGTCGAGCCTCGTCATGCCGGTCCACAGCAGGACGGTGCAGAACCCCAGCAGCACCCAGATTCCGATGAAGCCGACCGCCGGCAGCGCCCAGTCAAAGTCACCAAGCCAGGCGCGCGTAATCGAGCCTAGGCCGATGGCCCTGAGTACCTGGTTAATCAGACCCGGATAGGCCAGCAGCCAGCCCCAGATGATGCCCGCCGCAACCAGCGGGATAACCTGGGGCAGGAACAGAACAGTCCGGGCTATCTCTCCCAGCCGCCCGGTCGCCACACGGTAAATGACGCTCGCAACGACAAGCCCAAGCGACACCGGGATGAAACTGAAGAACACGACCAGCCGGAAGGCATTGAAGATGGTTCCAAGCAGATCGGGAACTTCCAGGACGGTCGCGTAGTTGTTGAGTCCCACCCAGGTCATAGGGCCGATGCCATCCCAGCGAAAGAACGAGTACTGGATGCTCATCAGGAGAGGAAGCAGCACAAACACCGCGTACATCAGCAGCGCGGGCAGAACGAACAGCCAACCGATGAGGGACTCCCGGCTGATCCCCCTCAGCAGGGGGATCCACCGGAAAAACGTGTGAGCCGCAGGGCGATTGTCTGACGTTATCATTATTACCACCGTCTATCTGGCAGGCGCAGGAACCGTCCTGCGGCCATCACTGCTACTCAGAGAGCTGCCGCTCGTATTCGGCCTGAACAGCCTGGAGCAGACCGGCAGCGTCCTGCCTGCCGCCGACCATCTTCTGAAGTTCGGGCGTCCAGCCCTGGGCGAAGATGGCACTGGTCGCGTTGGCGATGAAGTCCATTGACGTTCCGGCTTCACCAACAACCACGCCGGCAGCGAGAGTCTCGTTCGTGACCGAGCCTTCGGCGACAGTTGGCATCTTAAGACCCGACGGGCCGCCTGGGTTGGAACCGCCGATGTCGACGTTGATCTGACGGGCAACCTCGTTTGTGGCAACCCAGTTGAAGAAGAAGGCAGCGCAGTCCGCGTTCCTGGCGTTGGCGGCGATGCCGAATGTCAGCGGTGCAGACATAGCGGCAGGCAATCCGTCGGCTTCAGCGGGAGGCATCAGGAAGAACCCGATGTTGCCGGGCATATCCGCGTCGTAGGCAGGATTCTGCCAGTCGCCATTGAAGATAAAGACCCCTTCGCCCTGGCCGAAGCGGGCATTAGCGTCGGTATACTCGATGGCGTTGATGTCGGGCGGGAAGTAGCCGTTTTTGATCCACTGTTCCAGATGCTGGGCAGCGATGAGGTTCTCCGGTGTGTCAATCGTGGCGCCGGGCTTCTGGAAAATCCAGTCGTTGATCGGCTCGACCGGGCCGACAGATGCCATGAGCGCCTGCAGCGGGAAGGCGAGTCCCATGCCGCTCTTGGCGCTACCCCACTGCATGATCGGGAGCAGACCGGCTTCCTTCGCTTTGGCGAGGAGGTCCTCGAACTCGGCAAGTGTCTTGGGCGGTTCGGTCATGCCGATCTGAGCCGCCAGTTCCTTATTGTAAAAGATGCCGGTCAGGCTGTAGTTGAGGCCCATTGCATAGAGCGAACCGGAACCGCGCGTGCCATCCTCCGCGACGCGGTTCTGGTTGAGCTGTGGCACGGGCCACTCGTCCCAGCCAAACGCGGCGGCGTAGTCGTCAAGGTTCTTTAGCAGCCCCTGTTTGGCGAATGAGACCATTGTCGGCAGCCGGATGAGATCGGGCGGGTTGTCGCCAGAGAGCAGACGCGGCGTCGAGTTGATAAGATTCGTGAACTGGTCCTGCTTGATGTCCCAGGTCACATTTGGATACTGCACAGTGAACTCTTCGGCGAGTTTGAAGGGAATATCGAACCCGGTCTCGAAGTAGGCGTTGAGTGTGACCGGCTCGGTTCCACAGCTGGGGGTGGCCTCTTCCGCGAAGGATGGCACGGCAGTTAAGACACCCGCGAGTATAACAATGGTGGAAAGGATAAGACTAATCTTGCGTTTCATGCTAAAATTCTCCTGGTTTCTATTTTAGGTACAGAAATGAGCCGATAGGGTCGAGCGGCAGTCTGACTCTTACTTTTATCAATCAAGTTCCAAATCTGCTCCTTTCCGGTCACATACCCCTTTCGCTGCAAATCATTTCAACGGGTTTAATGTCGAACACACTCGTCTGCTTGATAAATATCTGCCTGTCTGAACATCAAGACGCCGTCGACGCCGGGTGGTTCCCCGCGCGATCAATTCCAGCGGTGGCAGCTTTCGACGCCCCCCGGCACACCAATCTTCTGTGAAAACACTTCTATGGAAGCGTTTCCATCAATAAATTAACTGTAAGTCTTATTCGCATCGCTGTCAAGTATTTGACATATCCGGGGGTTGGTGAAGCTGCATGTTCGATGGGTTTCCGGCTTGCTGGTAGGGCAATCGCATATGAAAGCTTAATGGGTTTTCAAAAGGTCATTGTGGTTCGATAA
>JAPKMO010000101.1 GCA_026645945.1 Anaerolineae bacterium | reverse complement strand
TCCGGCCTATTCCGCAAAAACAATTTTGCCGTCATCCATGTTGACGATGGTCGCCAGGGCGCGGACGGGGCAGTCAAACCCGGCCTTGCTGACGATCTCCCGCCCGCCTTCAAAGGTTTTTTCCACCACCACGCCGATGCCGACCAGATTGCAGCGGGCGCTTTTGACCATCCGCGCCAGCGCCATGATGGTTTTGCCGGTCGCCAGGAAGTCGTCAATGATGAGGACATCTTCCCCGGCGTGTAAAAATTCCGCCGAAACCAGCAGGTTCACTTCGCCGCCTTTGGTGTGGCTGGGGGCGGTTTCCAGGTAGACCGGGCCGGCCATCGTGATCGGCTTGAGCTTGCGGGCATAAACGACCGGCACGCCCAGCACGACCGCCGTCGTCAGCGCCGGGGCGATGCCGGAGATTTCGGCGGTGAGGATGCGGTCAACCTTCACGCCCTCAAACAACTTCGCCATCTCTCGCCCCATCTCCATCATCAGGTCGGGATAAATCTGGTGATTAAGCAGGCTGTCAATCTTCAGAATGCCGCTGCCGAGGTTCTGTCCCTCGGCCAGGATTCGTTCTTTCAGGGCTTGCATTTTTATCCTCGATTGGGTTGGCGCGGGGGCGGGCTTAAAAAGCTGCCTCCGCCGGTAGACCTATTCTGTTCTGCCGCCGGCTTCTTCGTAAACTTCCGCGAACAGGGCTTCGTAGGAACGGGCAGGGAAACGTTTCGCCAGTTCGCCCCCGGCTTCCTGCCCGGCGCGGGACTTAAGCGAGCCGATCATGGTTGGCATGTCCTCAAAATAGATTTCGAGAATGCGGTCATACGTGGGGTAGCCGGTCGGCCCGCCGTTGACATGAACGACCTGCCGCCGGGTAACATCCGGCATTCGTTCGATGAGGGCGAGCAGGTCGTTGTAGGCGGTTTCAAAGGCGTCCCGATCAGCCGGTTTGAGAAACATAATCATGAATTTCACCATGCGCGGCGTCCCTGTATCACAATCAAAACAAGCCGGGCGAAGAACCCGGCTGGTGATTATAACGCGAATCTCGATTCAGGCCGGAAATTTTTCCTCTCCGGTGTGGTTTCAGCCGCGCTGGCTGGCCGCCCCGCCGGTGGATTCCTTGAGCGCCTGGTCAATGCCGGCGCGCAGGTTGCGCTCGCTCGTCAGCCCGCGAAAGGTGGCGGTCGTCTGTCCCTGGTCGTTGATGATGACAATCAACGGGACGGCGCGCGCCCCAAAACGCGACACCAGGCCGCTGTTGGCTGGCACATCAATATCCACGTATTCCACGTAAACATCGCCCCGGTACTGTTCGGCCAGCGCCCGCACAATCGGCTTCTGCTGCGGGCAGTAGGTACACCACTTGGCCTCGAACATCAGCAGCGTTACGTTGCCGTCGTTGTAGGCAAAGTTCACCTCACCGGCGGGCGCGGCGCTGCCCGCCCCGCTCACCAGCCCATAACCCACCCCGCCGATGATCGCCAGGATGGCGACCAGCCCCAGCACCAGACTCATGATATTCACGCCGCCCGTTTGCGCCGCCGGCGGATGATACACGGCGGGCGCGGCTGCCGGCTGTAAGCCCGCCGCTGCGGCGGGCTGCGCCGGGAAATAAACCACCGTCCGGGTGGGCGGCGGCTGGGATGCGGGCGGCGGCTGGGGGGGCGTCACGGAAGGCGGGCGCTCGTCCTGCTCGAAGCGCAGCACCGCCGTCCCGATCTGTACCCGGTCGCCGGGCAGCAGGCAGGTCGGCCCGCTGATGATTTTTCCGTTCACCCGCACACTCTGGCCGGGGAAACGCGGCTGGATGAAATAGGCGCTCTGCCGCCGGACGATCAAAGCGTGGGAGGCGTCCGCCCCGTCCACCTGCACATGAGAGCGGGGGTCGCTGCCGATCAAAAAAGCCGGGCGTCCGGCATCCAGCACCCCGCTGATCGAAAATTCCTGACCGGTTGTTATCCCTTCTTCCGCCGCCAAAAACGCATGGTAAACCGGCTCGCTCATCGTTCCAACCCCATCCATAACGATACTTCACATTATGCCGAAAACGAACCGGCGGTCAAGTAGGGCGCGCCGCCGGTTCGGGGTGTTTATGATACGGCCAGCCACATAAACTGATAGGGCGCAAGGCGAATCTCGTGCGCCGCATCCACCGGCTGGCCGCTCACCAGATCGGTAACGACTTCCGGCAGGCTGGCAATCAACGTCCCCTGGTTCACAATCTGCTCGCGTTCGGAGAAGTTCGCCAGCACCAGCACCGTATTATCGCACAAGTAAGCCAGCACGTGCGGGCTGCCGCAGTCGAAAAAGATGGTTTTGCCGCCCGCAAAAGCCGGGGTGCGTTTGCGAAGGCGGATTAAATGCAGCAAGGTCTGGTACAAGCGCCCTTCGACAGCCGCCGGGTCATGCCGGCGTTCGGCGCGCGCCCAGTCAAAATGCGGGCGATGCACCCACCGGCTGTCGGCCTGTTTGGCCGGGTCGGACTGATAGCTGTAGTCGTTGAGCGTGGCAATTTCGTCGCCCAGGTAAATCAGCGGGATGCCGCCGGCGCTGAGGATGACGCTGTGAATCAGCGCCAGGCGTTTGAGCGCATGATCTGTAAGCAGCGCGTCGTTTTGTTTGATCGCCTGCTCCAGCCCGGCCAGCGAGGCCGCCGTGCCGGAAATACGCATATCCTGGTTGACCGGGTTGTAATTAAACGGCAGCCCGGTGGCAAAACTGCCGGGAAAACGCCCAATGTAAAAGGCGTTCAAAAACTGGCGGTGGTCGAAGCCGTTAATCCACACCCAGGCGGCATCCTCATCGGCGAACGTCCAGCCGATGTCATCGTGGCAGCGCACATAGTTCACCCAGGCGCAGTCGTCCGGCAGGGTAAAACGTTTGCTCATGGAATGGCGCAGCAGTTTAACCTCGCGCGTTGCCAGCGCCTCCCACAGCAGCGCCATCAGCGTCGGGTTGTAGGAGATCGGGCATTCCTCCCGGCTGATGTAGCTGGCGACATTATCCGGGTGGACGATGGCCTCCGACTTAAACAGCATGGCCGGCGCGGCCACCCGCACCAGCGCGTTGTAGGCGCGGATGATCTGGTGCGCCTGGGGCAGATTTTCGCAGCTTGTCCCCATCTGCTTCCAGATGAAAGCCACCGCGTCCAGCCGCAGGATTTCCACGCCGATATTGGCGAGGAACAGCATTTCGTCCAGCATGGCGTTAAACACCGCCGGACTGCTGTAATTCAAATCCCACTGGAAACGGTTGAAAGTTGTCCAGACCCATTTGCCGATTTCAGGCCGGAAAGTGAAATTACCTGGCGCCTGATCGGGGAAAATTTCGCGCAGGTTCCGCTCGTACTGGTCGGGCAGCGTCCGGTCGGGGAACATATAATAATAATCCTGGAAAGTTTCGTCCCCGGCCAGCGCCCGCCGCGCCCATTCGTGTTCGTCCGAAGTATGGTTAAAGACAAAATCCAGCACCAGGCTGATGCCGTTTTGGCGCAGTTCGCGCGCCAGGGTTTCCAGTTCGGCCATTGTCCCCAGGCGCGGGGCGACGGTACGGTAATCGCTGACGGCGTAACCGCCGTCGTTATTCTGCTCCGGGGCCAGGAACAGCGGCATCAGGTGCAGGTAAGTTAACCCCAGTTCGGTGAAATAGGGGATTTTTTCACGCACGCCTTGAAGGCTGCCGGCGAACAGGTCTACATAAACGACGCCGCCTACCATCTGCTCGGATTTAAACCAGCGCGGGTCGGCTTCGCGCCGGGCGTCTAGCGCCTTCAGGTCGGCGGCGCGGCTGGCATACCGGCGGGCCGCCATCGCCAGAATTTGCTCCAGATGATAAAAAAAGTCGTAGTGCGTCCCGTACAGGGTGTGCAGATGGCCGAAAATGGTCGGGAAAAACGCCCGCAGCCGTTCGATGAAACGCTCGCTGTCGGCCTTCAAAAGCGGCTCTATACGCGGCAGCAGCCGGTCGAGTGACAGGCGCGCCTGTTGGTTCAGCCAGTGGTTATCGTGCATCATGTTATTTTATCATTTCAATGGCCGTCATCCTATCATCAACCGCCCGTCGGGTTCGACCCGCAGCGGCATGGGGTCGGTGATGTCTCCGATAAACGCGCCCTCGTCATTAAAGTTGCGGAAAGCCATAAACATCCACCGGCCGGCGCCGTCCTGTACCAGCTTGCCAGAATACAGGCTGCCGGCCCGGTCGCCCGCCAGGAAGGTATCGGTCAGGTAGCGGTACGGGCCGAGCGGGCTGTCGGCGGCCAGGTAGTGCGTGCCGGTGGTTGGCTGGTCGCCCAGGCGGGCGCGCCGCGCCTGCGAAGCGTGTTCGCCCGGCACGCAGAACAGCAGATAATAACGCCCGTTTATCGCCACCCACTGCGGCACTTCCATATGGCCGAACTCACCCGGCTCGGTGACGGGCGGCTGCACCTCCCAGTGCAGCAGATCGCTCGAAACGGCATGGCCGATGACGCCGCGCGCGTCCGGCGGGCCGCTTTTGGCGCGGGCGGTGATGAAAGCGTGAAACTGGCCGCTTTCGGGATGCCGGAAAACACACGGATCGCGCCAGGCCTGGTCATGCCAGACGTTTAAATCCAGCAGTTCGTACCAGCGCGGGTCGGCGGTGATGACCGGATTGGCCGGATATTTGTGCCAGCGCAGCAGATCATCGGAGGTCGCCAACCCGATGCGCTGCACCAGACCGTTTTCCGACCGTCTGCCGCCGGTGTAGAACATATACCACCGGCTTTCGTGCCGGATGATGCTGCCCGTCCAGGTGGTGTAGCTGTCGGAAGCGTCCGGCTGGCCGGCGCTGGGGCGCAGCGCGTCCGGCAGCACTTCCCAACGGCGTAAATCCTGCGATACCGCATGGCCGACCGACACGTTCCAGTGGCGGAGTCTTTCATCTTTTAGCGCGCGGTCGGCCTGCAAATAAAACAGATGCGTATCCGGGCCATCCTGAGCGAACCAGAAATCCCAGACCCATTTATCAGAAAGGTGAAGCGCCATGTTTTGCCCTCAACGATTCAGGCCCAAAAGGCGCACGGGGGCGCCCCGTTTCGAGAGTTCCCCAAACGCGATCACCCCTTAACCCCTGCCGATGCGACGCTTTGGACGAACCACTTCTGGAACAGCAAAAAGACGATCAGCACCGGAACGGTCGCCAGCGACGCGAAGGCCATCACGTCCCCCCACTGGCGCGGGGCCTGCCCAAAAAAGACCTGCATGGCGACCGGCAGCGGCTGAATATCAAACCCGCCGGAAGCGGTCGCCATCAGCGGCCACAGGTACGCGCCCCAGTAAGCCAGAAATTGCAGAATGGCGACGGTCGCAAAAACCGGGCGCGACAGCGGCACGATGATCCGGCGGTAGATGGTGAAACCGCTGGCGCCGTCCACCCGCGCCGCCTCATCAAAATCCTTAGGAATGCCGATGAAAAACTGGTAAAAGAGGAAGATCGAAAAGGCGTCCGCCATGAACGGGATGATCTGGACGTGGTAGGTGTTCAGCCAGTTCGGGCCGGTGAGCCAGGGCAGCTCGCGCACGATCAGCAGCAGCGGCACGGCGATGGACTCGAACGGGATGATGATAAGCGCGATGATGATGGTGAGGACGATTCTGCGCCCCGGCCAGTCCAGCCGCGCCAGCGCGTAGGCCGCCATGCTGTTGATGAGCAGCCCGCCGACCACAATCGAGGTGGTTACGAAAATCGTGTTGAAAAAAATCTTCCCGAACGGCAGGCGCTCGAACAGGCCGGGGTTTTCGCCCGGTCTCGGCGAACACAGGCTGCCCGGCGACTGGTAATCCGGGCAGGAAAAGTTGGCCGTCGTGAACTCGCGCGGGATGAAGGCGTTTAATGACCGCATGTCGGCGGTGATGATGTCGTCCGGCTTGACCGATGATACCACCATCACGACGATGGGGAACAGGAAAAAAAGCGCCAGAAAAATCATCAAACCATAGTCGAGGGTGTAAAAAACTACTTTGCGTATCCAGGCACGGCGTTCCAGCGCCCGCGCCTCCGACGATTGAGCGTATTCGAGGGTCGTCGCCATAGTCAGTGATCCCCATACGATAAAACGCGGCGTTGGATGAGCGAAATAGCCAGCACGATCAGCACGAACACGACCGCGATAGCGGCGGCATAACCGACCCGCTGCGCGCTGCGGAAGCCTTCGTTGACCATGTGCAGAATCGGCGTGATGGTCGCGTTTTCCGGCCCGCCGCGCCCGAAGGTCATCACGTCCACCTGTACGAACAGCTTGAAAGCCAGAATAGTAGTGCTGATGGCGACAAACAGGGTGGTATTCCGCAGGCTGGGCAGCGTCACAAAACGAAACTGCTGGAGGCGGTTCGCGCCGTCAATCGAAGCGGCTTCGTACAGGTCTTCAGAAATCTCTTGCAGGCCGGCCAGGTAGATGACCATCTGGAAACCAACGCCCTGCCAGATGGACATGATGATGATGGCGATCAGCGCCGAAGCCGGATGTTCGAGCCACTGGAACGGCCCAATGTTAAAAACCTTCAGGAAGTTGTTGATTAAGCCGTCGCTGGGGTTGTACAGGAAAAACCACAGCACGGCCACAATCGCCATCGCCGTGACGACCGGGCTGAAATAGATGGTGCGAAAGAAGTTTGCGCCGCGTATCTTCTGGTTGACCAGAATCGCCAGAAACAACGCCAGGCTGGTTTGCACTGGCACGACGATGATGACGAACTGGAAAATATTCAGCAGCGAACGGTAAAACGAAGCATCGCCCGCGCCGACCAGGTAGCGTGTGCCGAACAGGTCAATCTGGAACAGTTCTTCCAGGCGTTCCGGGCGCAGGTACGTGCGCGCGCGTTCATACTGGATGCCGCCCGTTTCGTCGCGCAGCACTTCGCCGGTTTGTTCGTCTACCAGCGGCTCCACCGTAAAAATGTGAATGCGGAGCAAATTCTGGTAGTTCTCGAAGCCGATGACGGTGGGCGGTTTCTGGCGCTGGACGGTTTCGCCGGTGGTTTCGTCAACCACTGTCTCCAGCGGCGGCACTAACGACTGGTTGGTGAAGCTGAGGCCGAAAGCCATCACAAACGGCACGATTAAAAAAAGAATCAGCAGCACGGCGGCGGGGGCCATCATCCCATAGGCGAGATACCTTTCACGCCTCTGCAAGCCGCCGGAACGGGCCTTTACATGAACGGCCATGACCGATACTCCTCATGCACTGTTGAAAAACCGGGGAGGCCGAAGCCTCCCCGTAAGCGGTCGAAAACTGCTACTGTGCCTGGTAGCCGTCGTTTTCCTCAATGTTGCGTTCAATCGCATCTACCGCCGCGTCCAGTGCCGCCTGCACGTCGCCACCCTTAGCAATTTCATCAATGGCTTTGGCGAATTCCGCCGTGATTACCGGGTAAGCCGGGGTCTGCGGGCGCGGAACGGCCACGCCGCCGAACAACTGCTGGAAGTAAACGTTCATCGGACCGCCTTCGGCAAACCGGGCATCCTGTTCCAGCACGCTGATGCGGCTGGGAATAGTCCCGGCGGCCTCGGTCATGATAGTCATCTGATCCGGCTGGAGCATGAATTCCAGCAGCGCCCACGCGCCGTCAGGATTGGTGCACTGGGTGGTGATGCCCCAGTTCCACGAGCCGTTGCCGGTTGCCGGGCCGCTGCCGAAATCCGGCATGGGGATCAGCACCAGGTTGTCGCCCAGGGCGGCGCTGTAGCGGTTAAATTCCCAGTGGCCGACGAAGCTCAGCGCGGCCTTGCCGTCAATAAACAGGTTATCGTCCGGCGGGGTGGCCGTCGTATAACCATTGGTGAACAGGCTCTGGAACCACTCGCCAAAAGCCACGCCCGCGTCGCCGTTCAGCACGCCTTCGGCGCTCTGGTAATCTTCGCGGTTAATCAGGTCGCCGCCGAAGCTCTGCAAAATGGGCGAAAAGCCGTAAGTGAACCATTCGCCCTGGCCGTAGTTCATCTTCAGGTCCAGCGCATACTGCACGCCTTCAACCTGGCTGAGGGCTTCCAGCGCAGCGTTAAATTCGTCCAGCGTCCAGGGGGCGTCAATCGTCGGGATACGCACGCCAGCGGTTTCGAGGTACTGCTTGTTGCCCCAGATCGCCAGGCCGCTTTCGAATACGCCCAGGCTGTAGAGCTTACCGTTATACGTCCCCTGCTCGATGATGGACGGCAGAATGTCGGCTTTCAGTTCATCCGACACGTAACTGTCAATCGGCAGCAGATAACCTCGGTAGGCGAAGCTGTAGAGCGTCGGGCCGTCGAAGTCGAGCAGGCAGGGCAGTTCGTTCGCCAGCGCTGCCGCGTTCACGGCATCGGTATACGAGCCTTCCGGTAGTTCGGTTGCGACGGCCACGTAGTCGCTCTGCGATTCGTTGAAGTTGGTAAGGATTGCATTGAGCGCGTCACGCTCTCCGCCGCGTCCGCTGTGGAAGAAGAGATCAATTTCGGTCGCGTCCTGGGCAAATACCGGGACTGCCACCAGCAGCGCCAGAATCAATAACAAGCCGATACGTTTCATGGTCTTTTTATCTCCTTACAGCTAAAAGGTCTATACGGTCTCAGATCGGGTTCATACACTGTGCATTCCAATCGAGTGTGGTAGACTCCTTTCATCCTGGATTTTCGGGATGTGATGAAGCGTCAAACAGCCCCCTTCCCGGCAAGAGGTCGGGTTGTTTGACGCGGAATCACCTCAGGGGGTGGTAAAACGGGCGGCGGCGGCGGCGCGCCGTCAATCAATGCCAGCAGGTATTGGACGGCCAGCCGGCCAGCCGGCTCGAAATGCTGGCGCACCGTCGTTAATCCGACGTGATAGCTGGTTTCCAGGTCGTCAAAGCCCATCACGGAAACCGCCTCCGGTACGCGCAGCCCCAGCCGCCGGGCAGCGTCCAGGCAGGCCAGCGCCTGCATATCGCACATGGCGAAGATGGCCGTCGGCGGGTCCGGCAGGCGCAGCAGTTCGGTCGCCAGTTCGATGGCGACATCGTAATCATGAAAACCCAGCCGCACGTATTCGTCTTTGGCCGGCAGTCCCCGCTCGGCCAGCGCGCGCCGGAAGCCCTCGTAACGCTGCCCGCTGGTTTTAAACTCGAACGTATCCACAAATTCGTCGCCCAGGTAGGCGATGTCGGTATGCCCTAAATCCAGCAGGTAGCTGGCGGCCAGATAACCGCCCAGGTGGTTATCCGCGCCGATGCACGGCCAGTCGGCATCTTGCAGGTGGTTGAGGCCGACGAACGGCAGCCCGGCGTCGCGCAGCATTTGTTTCTGCTCGTCGAGCAGGTCGAAATCAATGATGATAAGCCCGTCAACCGTGCCGGTTCGGACAATGGCGGTAAGCTGTTCGTCGAAGTGCGCCAGCGACCGGACGCTGTACAGCACCATCTCGTAACGTTTGGAGTCGTAATCGTACAGACCAAGCTGCAAGCCGCGCATCTGGGCGGCGAACGCCTGGTAGTTGATGAACGGCTGCGTGACGACGCCGATATTATGCAGGCGGGTTCTGCGGGGAAGCTGGCGGGCGATGGTATTGGGCCGGAAACCCAACTCCGCGATGGCCGCCAGGACGGCCTGCCGCGTTTCAGGCGTCACTTTGGGGCTGTTGTTCAGCACGCGGGAAACCGTGCCGATGCCTACCCCGGCCTTACGCGCCACATCACGGATAGTCGGTCGAAACATAAAACTAATTCCAGCCAGGTATAAAATACATTTACTTATGAGCGTGGAAACGTTTCCACAGCTTATTTTGTATTATATGAAGGTTAACCGCACTTGTCAACTATTTCGTTTAATATTAAGCATTCGGCTGTAAACCCGACGAGCGGCAAACGCAAAATCGGCCCTTCAAGGCGGTATAGAGCCGGTTCTAAAACGGCAAATCGGGTTTCGCGCGGGGATTTATGCCTGCGATTCTTCGGCCAGCACCTTCGCCACGCCTTCCAGCACGCGCGCATGGATGCGTCCGTTGCTGACGATGACGCCCCGGTTGTTTGCCAGCGTGCGCCCCTGGGTGAAGTCCAGCGGCGAGCCGTCCACATCAGTCGCCAGCCCGCCCGCCGCCTGCACCAGCGCCACCCCCGCTGCGTGATCCCAGACCATATGCGGTCGTTGGCTGAACAGGCGCGGCAGCCGCAGGTACAGTTCAGCGTCTCCGGCGGCGATGCGGGCATATTTTTCCATGCTGTCCAGCCGCTCCAGGGCAGCATCCTCTAGCCCGGCGGCGCGGCGCACCCGTTCCATCCGTTCGTGGCTGGCATGGCTTTTTTCGACGCTTTCCAGGACGCGCAGGCTGGCCGGTTCGTCACGGTCGGAGGCGCGAATGCGTTTAAGCACGCCGCCATAAAACGGCTGCATGTAGGCGACGCCGCTTTGGGCGTGGAACAGCGCGCCGCGCCGGTCGGGTGTGGGATAGCCCGGCGCGCCGATGACCGCCCCCGCCGGGCGTTTGTCCACCAGCAGGCCGGCGGCGATGACGTAGTTCCGCAGCGCCAGAAAACCGCGCGTGCCGTCAATCGGGTCAATCACCCAGGTGCGTTCGGCTTCGCAGCCATAACCATGATCGAGCCAGCGCACGATGTCGGCTTCCGTCACGCGCTGTCCCAGCGTTTCGCTCAACAGCCGGATGACCTGCGCCTTTTCGCCGTCCGAAACCAGTTCGACGAACTGGCCGCCCTGTTCTTCGGCCAGCACGGCATCATCGGGAAAATGCAGGCTGATCGCCCGGCACAAAAGCGCCTGTGCGCCGTAATCGGCCACCGTCACCGGCTCGTGACCGCCTTTTTCGCCCCCGGCCAGGTGCATCTCCTGGACGGCCCGGCACAGTTCAGCGGCCTGGCGCACCGCCTGGAAAATTGGTTGCAAGTCTATCATGCCTGCCGGCCCTTCTGATGCAAACAACCCTCGAACATACTGTGACTCTACCGATAATCCAGCCGGACTTCAACAGCCAACTTTTCGGCGGTCGAACCGGGAATGCAGGCCGGCGCTTCTTTGGCCTTTTTTCCGGCAGGTGGTACACTCCAGCCTAATTAAACGCCGATTTAATACTGTGATTGCCAGTCCCCTCCCCCTGCTCCCTCCCCAAATCTTGGAGAGAGGGTTAAAACAGATCATAACAGATTTCTAAGTCCCCTTTCCATTTTATGGGGAGAGGATTGAGGGGGGGAAGGTTCACAAAGAAACTGGCAATCAAGGTATTTAATAGAATTGGGGTTACTTCAATGCTGACACCCGTTGAACAGATGCTTTTTATCCTGCTGGCGCTGCTCTCGGTCGGCGCGGCTTTTAACGGCTTCCGCGAGATGTGGCTCATCATCAACCGGGGCAGCGGCAAACTGCACCTCGACCGCCTGCTGCCCCGCGCCTGGCGGGCGCTGGTGATTTACCTCGGCCAGCGCACCACCCTCAAAACGCGGCGGCTGTCCAGCCTGTTCCACCTGGGCATCGTCTGGGGGTTTACGTTTTATTTCCTGGTAAACGCGCTGGACGTGCTGCGGGGTTACATCCCCACATTTACCGAAACGCTGCAATCCACCGGCACGCTGTACGACCTGTACCGGCTGGCGGCGGACGTGCTGAGCATAGCCGTGCTGGTGGGGGTGGCCTATTTCATCCTGCGCCGGTTTGTGCTGCCGAACCGGAAGGAACTGACCTATCACGACAACGTGCTGCTGCACCCCAACGTCAAAAACGGCGGCATCACCCGCGATTCGCTGATCGTGGCCGTGTTCATCCTCATTCACGTCGGCGCGCGTTTTATGGGCGAGGTGGCGCATGTGGCGGCGGGCGAGCCGGACGCCTTTATGCCGTTTGCGACGCTGGTCGCGCCGATTTTCGGCGGTTTCAGCGCCGACGGCCTGAAGATGCTGCAGCATATCTTCTGGTGGGTGGCGCTGGGGGGCATCCTGCTGTTTCTGCCGTACTTCCCGCACAGCAAACACGCGCACCTGTTTATGGCACCCTTCAATTTCCTCACGCGACCGGAACGCACATCATTGGGCGAGATGGAGCCGCTTGATTTTGAAGACGAAAAAATCGAACAGTTCGGCGCGAACAGGCTGGAACACCTGAGCAAAACGCAGATTTTCGACGCCTTCGCCTGTATCATGTGCAACCGCTGCCAGGACGTTTGCCCGGCCTATACAACCGGCAAGGAACTGTCGCCCTCGGCGCTGGAAATCAACAAACGTTACACCATCCGCGAACGTATGGGCGACCTGGCCGCCGGGCAGGAATCGCCCGAACCGCTGATCGGCTCGGTCATCAGCAGTTCGGCGGTGTGGGCCTGTACGGCCTGCGGCGCGTGCGTGGACATCTGCCCGGTCGGCAACGAGCCGATGCTGGACATTCTCTATATCCGGCGCGACGCAGTGCTGATGCAGAGCGATTTCCCCGCCGAACTGCAAGCCGCCTACAAAGGCATGGAGCGCCAGGGCAACCCCTGGCAGAACGCCGACAGCCGCTTTAACTGGGCCAAAGGGCTGGAGATACCCGTCCCGACGGTGGAGGAAAACCCGGACTTTGAGGTGTTGTACTGGGTAGGCTGCGCCGCCAGCTACGACCCGCGCGCGCAGATCACGGCACGGTCGCTGGTGAAAATCCTGCACCGGGCGGGCGTCAGCTTCGCAGTGCTGGGCGAGGCCGAAAACTGCACCGGGGATGTGGCGCGGCGTTCCGGCAAGGAAGACCTGTATTACGAACTGGCGATGGGCAACGTGGAAACGCTCAACGCCGCCAATCCCAAACGTATCGTCGTCACCTGCCCGCACTGCTTCCATAATCTGGCGAAGGAATACCACCAGTTCGGCGGACACTATAACGTCGTCCACCATACCGAACTGATCGAAGAACTGATCGCGGCGGGCAAACTGCCGCTGAGCGCCCACCCCGAACGGCAGCCGAACGTCACCTTCCACGACCCGTGTTACCTGGGGCGGCACAACGGCGTGGTGGATGCGCCGCGTAATGTGCTGCTGGCGCTCAACGGCCAGCATACCGAAATGGCGCGCAGCAAAACCGGTTCGTTCTGCTGCGGCGCGGGCGGCGCGCAGTT
Source organism: Anaerolineae bacterium (assembly GCA_026645945.1). GTDB lineage: Bacteria > Chloroflexota > Anaerolineae > Aggregatilineales > Phototrophicaceae > CFX2. Next base: position 3,386 of record JAPKMO010000101.1, on the reverse strand, counting down.
CTGGAAAGAAGAAGAACACGGGACAAAAGCCGTCAACATCGAACGGTACGAAGAGGCCAAAGCCACCGGCGCGGAAGTGGTGGCGGTGGGCTGCCCGTTCTGTATGCAGATGTTCGAGAGCGCCCAGCCCGCCGTCGCCGATGGGCCGGCGGTGAAGGACATCGCGGAACTGGTGGCCGAACGGCTGGCCGAACCGCAGGCCGCCGCCCCGGCCTGATCGAAGCGCCGGCGGGACGCCTGTTAAGCCAGCATCACCTGGGTTAAATCCAGCGCCGGGCCTTCGGTGCAAACCAGGCTGTTATGGTGGCCGCGCATCGGCACCAGACACGCCTGGCAGGCCCCCACGCCGCACGGCTGCGCCGGCTGGAACACGCCGAACAGGTAGGCCTTCGGTATTTCGGCGCGCAGTTCTTTAAACAGCGTCCAGATTTGCCCGAAGCGCCCCATTTCGTCGTCCTGCCCCACCGCCACAAACACCTGGTCGGCCCAGCCGACCGTCATCACACGATTCGGCCAGCTTAACGATTCGTCGGCGTGCAGCACCTCCACCTCCGGCGGCAGGCGCTGGGTGGGGTACAGCGCAGCCTTGCCGGCCAGCACCAGCGTCACGCTGATGTGATTGCTGAGCAGCCAGTCCACCGACATTACCAGCGGCGTCGGCGCGGTATCGTAGGCGATCAGCAGCACATTTCGCAGCGTGCGCCGGTAGCGGAACGGCTGCCCGACCGGCCCCAGCAGGCTGACGCTCTGCCCCGGTTCGTAACGCTGGCTGCCGGGGCGTTCGACGGTCAGGCCGCTGTTGGCGGCGGCCACCGGCCACCACAGCTCGCGCAGGTAGGGGTCCCAGCGGTCGGTCAGCCGCGCCAGCAGGCTTTGCCCCGGTTTGACATCCTTCAAATAATTCTCGACCGACAGATGCAGCCGCTGGTAGTGTTCGTTCAGGCGGCTTATACGTTCGATGATTGCCTGAGTTTCGCGCATGAGGGTTTTAAAACCTGTTTGTAGAGCCGGTTTGTATTTTCACCTTGATTGCTCGTTCCGTTATGAACCTTCCCCACCCCTATATCCCCTCCCCTCAGGGGACATGCGCCCCTGTTCGGGTCGCCACTTTGTAGAGAGGGGACTTAGAAGCCTGTTATGTCCCATTTTAACCCCCTCTCCAAAATTTGGGGAGGGGACTGGCAATCACAGTATTTTTATATTTTACGGCCTGCCGATTTGCTCTGCCAGCGGCTTTGGCCTACACTGGAAAACAGCCGGTGTCCCTGCAAAAAAGGTTATTCGAGGGAAAATCGCATGGCGCTGTCCGCCGTAAACAACGGCCCGCCCGCCATCGGCGCGTTGATTTTTACCCTGCTGCTGCTCCTGTCCCCGCCGCCGACCGCCGCTGACCCAATTCAACCCCCCATCATCGTCCACCCGCCAGAGCAGGCAGCACCGCCGGAGGCCGCCGAGGCTGCTTTTCTGGAAGTGCTGTTCGAGGAGGATTTTGAGCGTTCCGGGCTGTCCGGCATCACCTTTGAAGCCGGCTGGCGGCACGTTTTTGATGACCGGCGCGGCCTGGCCTGTATTTCCAACTACCATTCTCGCTACGGCAGCTTCCCCAAGTTTATATTCGGGTCGGAGGACTGGCGGAATTATTCGATTGAAATCGAGGCGAGGGTACTGCCCAACCCGACACGAGCGCCGGACTACAGCCATATCGCGCTGCTCACCCGGCTGAACGGCGAATGGTGGGGCTACCGGCACAGCCTGGGTTTTGGCGAATGGGGCGCGCACATCGCCCAGTATTATTATGGCGGCGTAGGCGCGACCAACATCCACGATTTCAGCCAAACCAACCTGCCGCCGCTGGATAAAAACTGGCATCTGCTGCGGGCGGAGGTGGACGGGCGTACGATGCGGACGCTGTTTGACGGAGAACTGGTGATTGACTACAACGTTCGCCTCAGCCCGAACGGCTTCGCCGGGGTGGAAGTCGGGCCGGGCGCTTACCTGTGCGTGGACAGGCTGGTCGTGCGCTCGCTCAACCGCTCTCCGTCGGCGCTGGAGCGGGCGCGGCGCGGGGTGATCGTCCGGGACGCCAACCTGCGCCTGTGGCCGGGTTTCCGCCACGACCGCATCGGCAGCCTGTACGCCGGCGAAGAAGTGTACATCCTGGACGAAACTGAAAACTGGATACACATCCGCAAAAAATACTCCTCCGTCCAGGGGTGGGTCTGGCGCGCATTCGTCAATGCCCATCCTTGAATCGCCGCCGCCGGTATGCTACAATGCGCCCCGGCTGACCAATCGGGCAGCCCAATATCACACGTCCAGACTCAGGCGGTGTTGCCCGGCGCGAACCGGGTTGCGGCCAGGGGATGAAGGGCGTGAGCGTTCAAACACGTAACCAGGAGAATAAACCATGCCTTCCTCCGTGACCATGAAGGCGCTGTTGGAAACGGGTGTTCACTTCGGGCATCGCACGCCCAAGTGGAACCCCAAAATGGCGCCCTTTATCTTTACCCAGCGCAACGGCATCCACATCATTGATTTGCAGCAAACGCTCGCCAACCTGAACACCTATTACGATGCGATTCGTGATCTGGTCGCTAAAGGCGGCACAGTGCTGTTCGTCGGCACCAAACGCCAGGCGCAGGAAGTGATCGCCCAGGAAGCGGCGCGCTGCCGGATGCCCTACGTCAACCACCGCTGGCTGGGCGGCACGCTCACCAACTGGCGCACCATCCGGGAGCGGATTGATACGCTCAAAAAGCTGGAAAAACGCCGTGACGCCGGCGAGTTCGACCTGCTCACCAAAAAAGAGGGGTTGATGCTGGAACGCAAAATCGAAAAGCTGCAGCTCCGGCTGGGCGGCATCCGGGACATGAAAAACCTGCCCGATATGCTGATCGTGGTGGATACCATCCGCGAGGCGACCGCCGTCAAAGAAGCCAACATCCTGGGGCTGCCGGTGCTGGCGCTGGCCGATACTAACTGCGACCCGGACACGATTGATTACATCATCCCGGCTAATGACGACGCAGTGCGGGCCATCCGGCTGCTGGTGACGACCTTTGCCGAGGCGGTGCTGGAAGGCCAAGCCATGCGGAAGGTGGACGACCTGCCTGAAGCAGCGGACATGCCGGAGGAAGAGTCGCCTTATTATGACTTTGACCAGTTGGATGAAGTCGAAGGCGACGAGCAGTACCTGGGCGCTTCGACACTCGCCAAACTGCGCGATGCGAACCTGTTCCTGGATGACGAAGAAGACATAGAAGAAGGGGAAGAATAAAACCCATGCAAATCACTGCCCAGATGGTCAAAGACCTGCGCGAGATGACCGGCGCCGGCCCGCTGGACTGCAAAAAGGCGCTCGAATCCAACGGCGGCGACCTGCAAAA
>JAPKMO010000100.1 GCA_026645945.1 Anaerolineae bacterium | reverse complement strand
ACATGGCGGCGATGGAGCGCGCGGTCAGCTTTTTAATGGGCGGCGGCGTTTACAGCGCCATGTTTATCCCGGCGCTGCTTTACGGCCTGTTCCTCAGCCTGCGGCGCGGCAGCGAAGAAGGCCAGCGATATGGCATTCTGACACTGTTCATCCTGGTGGCAACCGGGTTGTTCGTCACCTCGTTGGGTTGGGTGCGGTATGCGTTTGCGCCGGTGGTGCTGAGTTCGATCCTGGTCGTGCGGATGTTTATGGATTTGATCGGCGGGCGGCGCTTCGACTGGCAGGGTATACAGCGGCTGGCGCGCGGCGAAACGACCACTCCCGCCCTTATCGCGGTGGTTTTGTTATGTGGCGTGGCGATTAATGCCGGGCTGCTGCCGCTGTATGCGCGCGTTCATGCGGCCTTCCAGCACGGCAACGGCGACGCTTATACCCTGGCCGAATACCTGAATGCGAATGTGCCGCGTGATGCCCTCATCGAGACCTGGGAGCAGGAATTGGGGGTGCTGACCGACCACACTTATCACTATCCGCCGCAGGTCGTGCTGGCCTATGCCGTCGCGGAAACCTGGGAAGGCGCAGCGCCGGCCCGCGATCTGTACGACTTCCGCGACTACGGCAGCCCCGACTATGTGATAACCGGGCCGTTCGGTGTATACACCATCATCTACCCGACCGAACGACTGGCCGATTACGATCTGATTCATACCGTTGGCGCGTATAATGTCTACCGGCGGAAATCGGCGGAGTAGACGGCGCGTTTTAACGGGTATAGGTTTCGCTGGTCAGCGGCCACATCGGTTTTACGTCCATATCCAGCCCGTGCCGCAGGCCGGACAGTCTGCGATAATGGCCGGCGGCGGCGATCATGGCGGCATTGTCGGTACACAGGTTCAGCGGCGGGTAGCGCACCGGCAGCCCGGCTTCGGCGCGCATCCGCTGGCGCAGGGCCTGGTTGGCGCTGACGCCGCCCGCCAGCAAAACTTCCGTCACCTGATAGGCTTTGGCGGCGCGGGCGGTTTTTTCCACCAGCGCGCTTACCAGCGCGTCCTGGAAGCTGGCGGCCACGTCGTTGATCGAAATGTCGGCACGCAGGCGGGGTGTGTCGCCGCGCCGGGCGCGCCCTTCGCCGCCGGTGGGCGGCACGGTCACTTCTCGCAGGACGGCGGTTTTGAGGCCAGAAAAGCTGAAATCGTAGCTGTCGTCGCGTTTGGCGCGCGGAAATTTGTAGGCGATGGCGTTACCCATCATGGCGGCGCGTTCGATGTTCGGCCCGCCGGGGAACGGCAGCCCCAGTAGCCGCCCGACTTTATCGAACGCCTCGCCCGCCGCGTCGTCCAGCGTGCCGCCCAGCCGCCGGTACAGGCCGTGATCTTCCATCAGCAGCAGTTCGGTATGCCCGCCAGAGACGATCAATACCAGCGCCGGGAATTTGATCTCGCGGCCTGGTTCGGTCAGCCACAGGGAATACACGTGGCCTTCCAGGTGGTTGATGCCCAGCAGGGGTTTGCCGGTCGCCAGCGCCAGCCCCTTAGCGTAATTTACGCCCACCAGCAGCGACCCGACCAGCCCCGGCCCGCGCGTCACCGCGATGGCATCCACCTGCTCGTAGCCGATGCCAGCGTCGTGGACGGCCTGCTCCACCACCGCGCCGATGGCTTCGATATGCGCGCGCGAGGCCAACTCCGGGAACACGCCGCCGTAACGGGCGTGCAGGTCAATCTGCGAGGCGACGACGTTGGAAAGCACCGTCCGGCCATCCAGCACAACGGCGGCAGCGGTTTCGTCGCAAGAGGTTTCGATACCAAGAATAGTCGTCATTCGTTTACCCTTCCTCGCGCGGCATTATAGCACGAAATCTGTCGTCATCCGGCGGGAAATTGCGATAGAATAAAAACAGACCCAGGAGAAAGACCCGTAGTGATGCCCGACAGCGGCTCGCGCCTTGCGCCGGTAGATGCGGCGCTGTTTCAACTGCTAGTTGAAGACAGCCTGTTTGGAATGTATTTGATACAGGATGGCCGGTTTGTTTACGTCAATACACCCCTGGCCTCCATACTGGGCTGCCGCCCCGACGAACTGATCGGCCATGAGATGCTGAATGTTGTCCACCCGGACGACCGCCAGATGGTTGCCGAAAATCTGCGTATCCGGTTGGAAGGCAAAGCCGAGGCGCTGCATTATACGCTGCGCGGGCTGAAAAAGGATGGCGGTGTCGTGCATTTGGAGGTTCTGGGGCGGCGGGTGGAACACCAGGGACGCCCGGCTGTCCTCGGCACGCTGCGAGACAATACCGAGCGGATATTGGCCGAGGCCGCGCTCAAAAAACGCACCGAGCAGCTTCGCCTGCTGCACGAGGCCAGCCAACGGCTCGGCCAGTCGCTCGACCCAGCGGCGATCTACGAGGCGCTGCATCAGGTTATTTTCGGGGCGATGGACTGCGATATCTTGCTGCTTTCGGAATATACCCCCTATGATAACCTCATCCGCTGCGTGCATATGCGTTACGAAGGCCAAATCAAAGACCCCGGCCAGCTTCCCCCGATTCCACTCAACCCGGAGGGGCGCGGCACGCAAAGTATCGCCATCCGCACCGGGCAGTCGCTTTTGCTGAACGATTATATTGCCCATCTTCAAACGTCAGCCAGTGTATATCGTTTTGACGACCGGCAGGTGACAAAAGTCGCCGTGCCGGATGAAGATGAAGAAGACAGCCCGCGCTCGGCGCTGATCGTGCCGCTTAAGCTGGAAGGCGAGGTCGTGGGCGTGATTCAGGTCTTTAGCTACCGGCTGAACGCCTACACCGACGCCGATCTGTGGCTGCTGGAGGCGCTGGCCTCGCATGTGGCGGTGGCAAGCCACAACGCCGCGCTGTACCGGCAGGCGCAGGACGAACTGGCCGAACGCCGGCGCGCCGAGGAGTCGCTGCGCGCTTCGGAAGAAAAATTTCGGGTCATTTTTAACGAATCGCCGGATGTCATCCTGATTATCAATGGGATGGGTTTCATTCAAAGCGCCAACCATGCCGCCTGGACGCTGCTCGGTTACGACGAAACGCAGCTCATCGGCCAGCCCTTTACCGGCCTGCTGCCTGCCGGCGAAAAAAACGGCCCGTTTTCCTGGGTGTTTAATCCCGCCGAGGCCGGGGAGCGGTTGGGTTCATCCAACTTCCGGCGTGCCGACGATTCGACCCTGCCGATGGACTGGACGGCCAACCGCATCGGTTGGGAATCCGGCTGGGCCTGGCTGCTGATACTGCGCGACGCCAGCGAACGGCGGCTGCTGGAAGAAGAGCGGCTGAAGGCCGAGATGCTGCACCTGGAAGTGCAGAAAGAACGGGAATTGATCGAGCTGCGCGAGCAGTTCATCTCGATGATTTCTCACGAGTTCCGCAACCCCCTGGCGGTGATTCTGTCGTCCAGCGAACTGCTGGATCGCTACCGCCACCGCCTGACGGTTGAACGGCAGACCGAACACCTGCACGAAATTAAACATCAGGTGCGGAATATGTCGGAGATGATCGAGGATATTTTGAAGATCAGCAGGGCGCGGGCGGGCAAAATCAGGTTTAGCCCCGCGCCGCTGGATGCCAACGAATTTTGCCGCGTGCTGCTCAAACGGCTGCAAGACACCGCCGGCCCGCGTCACCGGCTGGTGTTCGCCAGCGACGGCGAATACCCCAACGTCCTGCTGGATGAAAAACTGCTCTCGCACATCCTGATGAATCTGCTCACCAACGCGATCAAATATTCCCCCCAGGGCGGCGAGGTGCGCCTCAGTTTATCCTCGGCGGACGGCTGTTTGGTTTTCCAGGTCAGCGACCAGGGCATCGGCATCCCAGCGGCTGACCAGGAGCATCTGTTCAAACCCTTCCAGCGCGCGACCAACGTCGGTCAGATCGAAGGCACGGGGTTGGGATTGGCGGTGGTGAAGGACAACCTCGACCTGCATGGCGGAACGATCGCTGTCGAAAGCCAGGAAGGGGCCGGCACGACTTTCACCATCTGGCTGCCGTACCAGGCCGCTGCAGCCGACTGAGCGTCATCCCGGCGAACGCCCACCAGCACAGCATCGCCGGGAACAGATAGCGGGGCAGCGCGTCTAGAACCAGATGCACCAGCAGGATATAAAGGATAAAACCGAAGGATGGCAGCGCCGTGCGCCAGTTCCGGCGGCTGAGCCACAGCCCGACTGTCCCCAGCAGCAGCCCGGCATAATGAAAAATGTAGATGACCAGCTTCGGCCAGAACCACTCACCCTGCGCCAGCCGCAGCAGCCCCTCCGGCGAGCGGTCGGCCATCCACCAGCCTGCCGCCAGGTATTTCAGGCTTTCGCCGCCGTAATAAATCGTGCCATGCGGCTGTAAAAGCGCCGCCGCCAGGTCAGCCAGCCGCCGGCTGATGTACCCTGGCACATCCTGGGCAATGATCTGCGCGGCGGCTTCCCGGTAAATTCCCTGCCGTTCCTGGGTGTCGCCCGGCACATCTCCGCCGGCGGCTTCGGCTAATTGAGCGTCGAGCGCATCCGGCCCCTGCCAATCGGTCGCGCCGATGAATAAAAAGGCGGCGAAGCCTTCCCCGCCGACCACCAGCCGCCCCCAGCGCGCCAGGTTGTAAAACGTCCAGGTGGAAATCACCAGCGCGTAAACCGCCAGCAGCAGCGCCGCGTAACGCAGGCCGCGCCGCCAGCCGCAGACCAGCAGTGTATGCACGGCCAGCCCCAGTGGGAACAGCAGCAGCGCCGCGCGGGTCAATGTCGCCAGGCCGAACAGGACGGCGGCGGCGATCAGGCTGCGCGCGAGGTTCGCTTCGCCGGGCGCAAAAATCCGCGTATAAAGCCACAAACCCGCCCCGGCCAGGAACATAAACAGCGTTTCCGACTGCACGACCGCCGCTTCGAGGATAAACGCCGGCGAAACCGCCAGCGCCGCCGCCGCGATCAAGCCGGCGCGTTCACTGCCGAAGGCCGCAGCCAGCCGGTGGGCGAAAAAACACAGCGCCGCGCCCATCAACACCTGGAGCAGCCGGGTCGTGATGATGGCGGCAGCTGGGGGCAGGACTGCCTGCCAGAAGCCGGCAAACAGCAGGTACAGCGGCGGCGTGGGCAGGTAGGCCAGCCGCACCGGCACGCCGGGATGCGGCGCATCGGGAATCGTCACGTGGGCGTCGTCCTGCCCCGTGACCAGCGCGTAACCGTTGAGCAGATACCAGGCGCTGTCGCCGCCGGTACGGTAGACATCGAGCGGGTTAAGCGAGAGCGCGTGCGCCAGCCGCAGGACGACCGCCAGCGCCAGGATAAGCTGTAAAGGTGTAGGGATGAACCGGCGGTTCGTCACGGGCTGCCTCATTCCGCCGAAAAATCAAAACCGTACAGGACGATGTTTGTGCCGCTTACGTTTGCCATCGCCACAAAACGCGGGTCGCTCTCCGTCCCGGCGTACAGCGGGTCAAGCGAGGGGCGGTCGGGCGGCATCATCAGGTAGTCCACGCCGTAGCGCCGCGCCACTTCTAAAATCGTGTCGCGGTCTTCCATCGGCAGCATCACCGACCGGATGCCGACGAATCGCAGCATAAACGGGTCCTGCGCCATGAGGATGATCTCGCCGTCGCCGTTGGTGTCCGGCATGGCGTGCGCCCCCGCCGCCACCCGCTGCATGGTATCCAGGTACGCTCCGGCAGCGCGCGCGTCCGCCCGCACCAGTTCGACGGCATTGGCCGCCATGAACAGCACCGCCAGCGCCATCGCGCCCAGGCGCAGCCGTTCGCTGCTGATCGCCCGCTCCAGCGCATAGGCCGCCAGCGGCAGCAGCAGCGGAATGAGCGTGAGATAGGCTTTTTTGAAGCTGCCGCCCTGGCTTTTGAGCGGAACCAGCACCGTATAAAACACGAACGCGCCGCCCAGCAGGATGAGCGCCGGCGCAAGCGTGAGCAGCCGGTCGCGGTCGCGCGCGGCCAGCAGCATCAGCAGCCCGCCGGCCACCGCCACCGGCAGGAACACGTCCAGCGTGGTATACAGCAGTTTGGCACTGGCGGCCATCTCGAACAGCCGCTTGCCGATCAACTGCGCCGGCGTTTGGCTTGCCAGCAGGGTTTGCAGGCTCAATTCGGTATCGTACACGAAATGTTCCCGAAAATCGGTCAGGTAAAACATCTCGTCCAGTTTAGGCGTGGTCGGCGTACCGAAAAGCTGGATGTTCCGCAGGCTCCAGGGCAGCGCCACCAGGACGGCAACCGCCGGCACGAGCGCAGCATAAATCCAGCGCCGGCTGGTATACTGGCGTCCCCATATGGCATAAATAACCAGCGTGGCGGTCAGCATCGGCAGCAGCAGGGAACTATCGCTGCGTACCAGATAAGCCAGCCCCGCCGCCAGGCCGCTGCCCACAAACGGCCATACGCTGCCCCCCCGCAGTCCGCGCGTGAGCAGTAAAATGCTGGCGCACACCAGCAGGAGGTTCGGGATGGTGGTATCCGTCCGTACCGAGTTCAGCACGAACTCCGGCAGGACGGCGGCAGCAGCGGCGCAAAACAGCCCGCCGCCCGGCGAGCAGCCGAACTGCCGCGCCGCCAGATAGGCCAACAGCGGGACGAGCGCGCCCATGACGGCGAAGATTATCAGCGCGCCGGGGACACTGCGCCCAAAAATCGCCATCGAAAACGCGGCTAGCGCCCCGGTGAGCGGCATCCAATAGTCTTCCGGGTGTTCGAGCTGCTCCGGGGGATTGTTGAACTGCCAGATGTAATCAATGTTGAAGCCGCGCCCCTCCACCAGAAAGCCGCCCAGGTTATAGTAGTGGTTCGGGTCGCCCACGCCGGGATGTCTCACAAAGGCGGCCAGCACCCCCAGCCGCAGGATGAGCGCCCCCAGGCAGATCAGCAGCAGTTTATGGGCAGTTTGCATGGCAAGTTGTTTTCCTTTCAACACGCCGCCAGTTTAGGCTACTTGTGCGCAGACGGCAAGGGCGGCGCAGGCCAGCCCCGCCGGCAGCCCGGCAGTGAACTGAGTCCAGGTTGGCCGGGCGGACTCCATCGTATCGGCTTTTCCGCGCTACAATCCATAACACAGCTTTAATCATTACTCCACAACACAGGCCTGTATGAAGGAGATTCCGTGACTGCCGCATCCGTTCCCATCCCCCGGCTGGCCGCGCTGCGCCACCGCGATTTTCGCCTGGTCTGGACGGGCGAACTGGTTTCGACCATCGGTTCGCAAATGCAGTTGTTCGCCATTGACTGGCACGTGTTCCAACTGCTGCGCGGCCAAACGCTGGTTTTTGACCTGTTCGGACAGCCGGTCACGCTCAACAGCCAGGCGCTTGGGTTAGGGCTGTTGGGGCTGGCGCGGGTGATTCCGATTATGCTGTTCGCGCTGGTGGGCGGAATGCTGGCCGACTCCCGCGACCGGCGCAAACTGATGGTTTTCACGCGGGTGGTGGCCGCCGGGCTGGCGCTGCTGCTGGCGGCGCTGACCTTAACCGGCAGCGCGACCGTCGGCCTGATTTATGCGGTGATGGCGCTGGCGGCGGGCATAACGGCGCTGGATACCCCGGCGCGGCAGTCGCTCGTGCCGAACCTCGTCCCGCGCGAACATCTGGCGAACGCGGTCAGCCTGAATACGCTGATGTGGCAGGTCGCCACCATCGCCGGCCCGGCCATCACCGGCATCATCATCGGCGCGGGGGCTTCGCAGGAAGCGGCGATGGAGATGGAAGTCCTGAACACCCGCGTCGGCGCGGTATACGCCATCAATGCGCTGTCGTTCCTGGTGGCCGTCGGCGCGCTGGCGCTGATTCGCTACCGGGGCAGCGCGGCCAACCCGACCGGCGGCATCGGCTGGAAGCCGCTGGTGGAAGGGCTGCGTTTTACTTATAACTCGCGCATCATCTGGGGAACAATGCTGCTGGACTTTTTCGCCACCTTTTTTTCGTCGGCGCGCACCATGCTGCCAATCATCGCTTCGGAAGTGCTGGGCGTGGGGGCGGCAGGTTACGGCCTGCTGGCGACCGCGCAGCCGGTGGGGGCGCTGCTGGCCGGGATGGCGGCGGCGCTGCGAAAAGAGATTTACCACCAGGGTAAAGTGCTGCTGGTCAGCGTGGCGATTTACGGGGCAGCAACCGCGTTGTTCGGCCTTTCGACCAACTTCGCCCTGTCCTACATTTGTTTTGCGTTAACCGGGGCGGGCGACACTGTTTCGACCGTCATTCGCGGCACGATCCGCCAGATTTTGACGCCCGATCACCTGCGCGGGCGCATGACCAGCGTGAACATGATGTTTTTTATGGGCGGGCCGCAGCTTGGCGAACTGGAAGCCGGGCTGGTGGCGTCGGCTTTTGGCGCGCCGGTCGCCATCTTCACCGGCGGGCTGGCGACCATTCTGCTCACCGGCTGGATTGCCTGGAAGTACCCGCGCCTGCGGAATTACACCAGCGACACGGCCAGGGAACAGTTAGCCGCAAGTGTTTGAAATGACGTTAGAATAACATGCATGGTTTAAACACCAGTCAGGAGCGGTTATGTCCGGTCGTACCAATATTTCTTCCGGCGCGAAGTGGGAAAACATCGTCGGTTATTCGCGCGCTGTGCGGATAGGTAATATCGTGGAAGTGGCCGGCACGACCGCCGTTGATGAAAACGGCCAGGTTGTCGGCGCTGGCGATGTTTACGCGCAGGCGAAATTCATCCTCGAAAAAATCGAGCGGGCGCTCAACCAGGCCGGAGCGGCACGCACGGACGTGATTCGCACGCGCATGTTTGTGACCGACATCAGCCGGTGGCAGGAAATTGGCCGCGCGCACGGCGAATTCTTCCACGACATTCGCCCGGCGGCAACGATGGTCGAGGTCAGCGCCCTCGTCAGCCCCGAACTGCTGGTTGAAATTGAGGTGTCGGCGGTGGTTGCGTAACAGGCGAGCCGCTTAGAACCTCTCCATAAACCAATTGATCTGATAGCAGAACAGTGGGCTTAAACCCACTGTCTGGTGGGTTTATAGATAAACCCTTAATGATTCAACGCCTGCACCACACGCAGCAAAAACGGCTGGCAGCAGGTATCCACATGATACGAAAGTTCCATCTGCCCTGCGTCAGAAGCGTACTGCACGCTGACCCGCACGCGCGGCGGCTGGCCGTGTTCCGGGCAGAGCAGGCCGTCCAGTTTGTGCGCCACCTGCTGCCGGACGGACGCTTCGGTGTGTTCCAGCATTTCGGCCAGTTCCCAGTCATCTGCCAGGGTTTCCGGCGCAGTGGGTTCGCCGTCCACCTCAAATTGCACCGTGATGTCCATGATGAAAAATTCCCTAATTCGATAATTATTTGCGAGTATAACGCGCTTTGCCCCACCAGGGCGATTGCATATCAAATCTTAACCGGCTTATGGCCCTTTCAGACCCCTCCCCAGCCCTCCCCGTATACGGGGAGGGGGACGTGTCGCGCGAGCATTCATCCTCCCCCGTATACGGGGGAGGTGTCCCGAAGGGACGGAGGGGGTCGAGAAGCAGATTGAGAACACTTGTACCGTTTATATGCGATTGCCCTGTTGCCCCACTTGCGCCCTATATCGGCCTATGCTAGAGTAGGTTATAAGTTTGTAACGTCCGGGTTAGAGAATGTTTGTCCCCCGGCAGAGTATTCAAAGAGGGTGCTGCTCGTATGGCAGAGAAAATTCTGGTCATTGATGATGAAGAAACCACCGTCCAACTGATCGCAATTCTGCTCGAACGCCGGGGGTACGAAGTCATTAAGGCATTTCGCGCCGAGGACGGCCTGCGTAAGGCCTACCGCTACCAGCCCGATCTGGTGCTGCTGGACATCATGATGCCGGATATGGACGGCTGGGAGGTCTGCCGCCGGCTGCGCGAAATGTCCGACGTGCCGATCATCTTCCTGACGGCGCGCGGCGAATCGCGGGACATCGTGCGCGGCCTGGAGATGGGCGCGGATGACTACATCCCCAAACCGTATGAAAACGACGAGCTGGTGGCGCGCGTGCGGGCGCATCTGCGCCGCGCCCCCAGGCCGAACATCAGCGAGGAGCTGGTGTTTAACGGCGGCGACTTCCGCGTGAACTTTATGAACCGCGAGGTGTGGGTGCGGAACGAACTCAAACACCTGACGCCAAAGGAGTTCAACCTGCTGGGCGTGCTGGTACGCAACGCCGGGCGTGTCGTCACCCGCACCGAACTGGTGACGGAAGCCTGGGGCGAGGAGTATGCCAACGCGATAGACAGCCTCAAGCTGTACGTTCACTACCTGCGCCAGAAGCTCGAAAAAGACCCCGACCACCCCGAATACATCATGACGCTGCGCGGCGTTGGCTACCGCTTCATGAACCGCTGAAGGCCGCGTTCTGTAATTTCATCCGCGTGTTGAATCGACATGCAGGACAAGGGGCTTAAGCCTCTTGTCTCATTTATGCCGGACGGGGGTCTGTGGCGCGGGTTATTTTAGGCCGACAGCGGCAGCCGGATGGTGAACAACGTGCCTTTACCGGCTTCGCTTTCGACGACGATTTCGCCGTCGTGCAGTTCGATGATCTCTTTAGAGATGGACAGCCCCAGCGCCGTGCCGCCCACTTCACCATGTTTGGCAAGCGAGAACGGGTGGAACACCTGCTCCAGCACGTTCTGGTTAATGCCGACGCCGTTATCCTGCACCTGGATGAGCGCCTGCTTTGGGAAGCGCGCATCGCGCGCCAGGCGAACCTGCACACTGCCGCCCTCGCGGGTGTGGCTCATGGCGTTGGAAACCAGGTTGGCGATCACCTGCGCGAACCGCTTGCGGTCTACAAAAACGCGCAGCGGCTCGGCGGGCAGGTCGCACGTCAGGCTGATGGCGCGCAGTTCCGACTTGGCCTGATAACCGGCGATCACCTCCGAAACCAGGTCTTGCAGGTTTACATCCTGGCGTTCCAGCAGCATCGTGCCGCGTTCGATTTCGGTGAAGTCGAACATTTCCTCGATCAGCATCTGCAGCTTGCCGACCACTTTTTCCATCACGTCCAGGTGTTCGGCCAGTTTTTCCGGCTGGCGGCGCAGCAGGTACAGGCGGGTTTTGAGGTTGGCAACCGGCGTGCGGAGTTCGTGCGAGGCGTTGGACACAAAACGCAGCTTTTGCGCCTGGAGGTTCTTCTCCTGGCTGTTATCCTGGATGATGGTGATAACCCCGCCCACTTCTCCTTCCAGGTGCGTGTGGCTCACCCGCGCGTCGAACTCGCTGCCGTCCTTGCGCCGGATGGTAAAAACTCCCTGGCTGGTGCCGTTCTGGCCGATGAGGGACGACAGCGACCGGTACAGGCCAGCCAGCCGCGTCTGGGTATCGGCGTCGTCGAGCGTATCGCCGTCGTAGCCGATCATTCGGGCAATCGTGCGGTTGGCGTAGCGAATCTGGTTTTCTTCCGTGTAAATAATGCCCTCGTACATGCCATCCAGGATGGCCTTCAGGCGGGATACGTCCCGGTTCAGCCGTCCGGCGATGGGGTCGGCGGCGTTTTCAGGCTGCGGAGCGGCGCGCGGCCTGCGCACAAGCAGGAAGACTAAAATCAGCAGCAGCAGCAAAAATCCCGCCGCAGCCAGCAGAGCAGAAAAGGCATCGCTGCCTTGCCGCCGGACGGCCAAACCGAACGGGTCGCTTGGCAGCTCAAGCAGATAGTAAGCCTGCTCGAACAACCGCGCGCCGGCATAAAAAATTGCGCCCGTACAGCCGGCAGCAGCTGCCACCAGCAGCGCGAACCACAACCGCCTGGTACTTTGTTGCATAGGTCTGGCGCTCATGGGGATAAAAACTCGCTCATAACGGGTTGATAAAAATGAATCGGGCAACATAAACAATGACAGCCGCCGTAGTTTCATTATATGTAACAATTATCCCCTGTGGTTTCAACCCTCCCCATAGGGTTTTAGTCCCAGAAGGCTTTTTTAACATTTTTAATCTTTTTTTGGCGATTTGATAAAGTCACTTTAATCATAACGGAACATTTCCATAACATGACGAATCTGATCTGTTAAAACTCTGGGTTTAGCATCTTCGATGAAATGCCTCCGGCATTTTCCAAGATCGCTAACTTATGAGGAGATAGTCACGTATGAAGAACCGCCTTTTAATTCTGGTCGCTGCGCTGATGCTGCTCGTTCCGTTCGTGGGCGTGGCCGCTCAGGATCAGACCATCGTAGACATTGCCGCCGGTAACGCCGATTTTTCGACCCTGGTTGATCTGGTGACGGCGGCCGGCCTGGCCGAAACGCTGGCCGGTGAAGGCCCCTTCACGGTGTTCGCCCCCACCAATGACGCTTTCGCGGCGCTGCCCGCCCCGGTTGTCGCTTACCTGACCAGCGAGGCCGGCAAGGACACCCTGACCAGCATCCTGACCTACCATGTTGTGGCCGGCAAGGTGATGTCGGCAGATGTGACGACCGGCGAGGTGGCCTCGGTTGAAGGCGATGCCATCAGCATTGTCGTGGACGACATGGGCGTGCAGGTTGAAAACGCCAAAGTCGTAACCGCCGACATCGAAGCCAGCAACGGCGTCATTCATGTCATTGACGCGGTGATCCTGCCCGATATTGAACTGCCCGAAGTAGACCCGCTGACGGTCGAAGGCGACATCATCACCGCCGGAAGCTCCACCGTTTTCCCGCTGACGGAAGCGGTGGCGGCCCGTTTTAATGCTGAAGGTTACACCGGCACCATCACGGTGGACAGCATCGGCACCGGCGCTGGTTTTGAACGCTTCTGCGCCAACGGCGAAACCGACATCTCCAACGCCAGCCGCGCCATCAAACAGTCGGAAATTGATGCCTGCGCCGCGCTGAACCCGCCCCGCACCCCGCTTGAATTCCGTGTTGGTACCGACGGCCTGGCCGTTGTGGTGAGCGCTGAAAACGACTTCGTGCAGGACGTGACCGCCGAAGAACTGGCCGCCATCTTCAGCACCGCTCTGAACTGGTCGGACGTGCGCCCCGAGTGGCCGGCTGAGCCGATCCTGCGCTTCATCCCCGGCACGGACAGCGGCACCTTCGATTACTTCGTGGAAGCCGTTTTTGACGAAGACGAAGCCCCCATCCTGGCCGCTGCCAATACCCAGCTCAGCGAAGACGACAACATTCTGGTTCAGGGTGTCGAGAGCAGCCCGTATGCCGTCGGCTTCTTCGGTTATGCCTACTACATCAATGAAGGCGATAAGCTGCGCACTGTTGCTATCAATGGCGTGACACCGAACACCGTGTCGGTCGAAGACGGCAGCTACCTGCTGGCGCGCCCGCTGTTCATCTACAGCGATGCCGGCATCATCGCCGCCAAACCGCAGGTTGGCAGCTTCATCAGCTTCTATCTGACCAATACCGTCGAAGAATGTGCCAACGTTGGTTACTTCCCGCCCAGCGCCTTCGCGCTGAACCTGGCTAAACTGAACATCCTGTCGGTCATGCCCGGCATGTAATTCGCTCTGCAAAGGGCTTGCAAGACGAGGGGAGAGTTTTCTCCCCTCGGTCTGTTTCAGGAAATGATTCGTAATCTTAACACGGGCTTAAACGCGGCGTGGTATGATGCTGCGCGAAAACGCATAACCGAAGGGTTGTTGCATGGAACAGGCCATCGAAGGGACTTCCTACTCCAGCGAAAGAAGCCGGCTACTTTCCCAGGCATTAGGAGGGAAACGCCCCAACCGCTCCGACATCAGTAAGCGCGCTCGCGTCGGCGAACGAACGATCCTGATTTTATTGTTCGTGGCCGGGCTGCTTTCGATTTTTACGACTGCCTTTATTGTTATCTTCCTGGGCAGTGAAGCGGTCAGTTTTTTCCAGTCACGCGCCTGGATTTACGCCAAAATGATTGTGGTAGATCAGGCCGCTCCACCGGTCAGCCTGCGCAGCGACCGCGAAGGCGCAGCCACGTCCACCAGCGCCAACCTGCTGCTCGACCTGGGCGACCTGTCGCGCGTGCCGTTCCCGCCGGGGTCGCTCATCCAGATCGGCGATGAGATCATGCGCGTAGCCGACCGGCGCGAGCGTTCTATCGTGGTTGAGCGCGGTTATTTGAATACCGAACCCCAGGCGCACCCGCCCGGCGCGCCCATCCTGGCGTTAAAAGAGGATGCCGTTAAAACGCTCGAAGGGATGGGGGATGAAGATGTTCGCATCGCGCTGCCGGAAAATGCGGCGGACTCGTTTGCTGTGGGCGATATGATCCATATGGAGACGGAAACGATGCGTATCGCCGCCATCGAGGGGGATACTCTGGTGGTCGAGCGCGGGTTGGAAAACACGACGCGCCGCATCCACCAAGCCGGCACCGTGATCGAGGTGGAGCGCCGCCCGACGCTGCTGGCATACCTGACCGGCACGCGCTGGCAGCCGCAGACGGGCGACTTCGGCGTGCTGCCGCTGGTGCAGTCCACCTTTATGACCACGTTTATCGCTATCCTGTTGGCGCTGCCGGTGGGGCTGGCGGCGGCCATTTACCTCAGCGAATACGCCACCCAGCGAGTACGCGCCATTCTGAACCCCGTCTTGGAAATCCTGGTGGGTGTGCCGACGGTGGTTTACGGCTTTTTCGCTTTGCAGTTCGTCACCATCGGCGTGCTGCGCCCGCTGTTCGGCGTGGACATCTACAATACGCTGTCCGCCGGGCTGGTGGTCGGCATCATGATCGTGCCAACGATTGCCTCTATGAGCCTGGACGCGATGAGATCGGTGCCGCGCGACCTGCGCGAAGCCAGCTACGGCCTGGGCGCGACCAAACTGGAAACCATCGCCAAAGTGGTGCTTCCGGCGTCGCTGTCCGGCGTTGTGGCCGCCGTCATCCTGGGCATTTCGCGCGCGGTTGGCGAAACCATGATCGTGGCGATTGCGGCGGGCGCCGGCCCGAACTGGACGTTCCCGCCCAATTTCGCCGTCGGCGCGGAAACCATGACCGGCCACATCGCCCGCATCAGCGGCGGCGACCTCAGCTACCAGTCGGTGGACTATACCAGCATCTTTTCCATCGGCCTGACGCTGTTCATCATCACGTTTTTGCTGACGCAGATCAGCACCTACATCACGCGGCGATTCCGGGAGATGTACGAATAATGCCACATATCGAAGAAGGCGTATTTCGCAGTAAATTGATTGACCGCCAGAACCGAGGTGCGGCCATGCGCCGCCTGTATGCAGCTTCCTTCGGGTTGGCGATCCTGGCGCTGGTGCTGCTGGTTCTCACCATCGTCAACGAGGCTTTCGGTTATGTGGCGTTGGTTTATAAGGTCGAGCCGGAAACCATCAGCGACCGCCCGCTGGCCGAACTGACCGAGCCGGAACTGGTGGCGCTGCTGGTCGAAAAAGCGCCCGGCCAGCTTCCAAAGATGGTTTCCGACACACTCTCGCCGCTGGATTTGCAGACCTTCGCCCGCACACCGCTCAGCCAATCCCTGGCCGGCAAACAGGTTCCTGCCGAATATGCCGATAAAGCCCCGGCGGATATTCCCACCGGCGAACGCGCGGTAGTGATGGGGCAAATCCTGTCCGATAACCTGACTCAGGAACAAATCCTGGAACTGATCGAGGCGACCATCCTCCAGCCGACCATATCGGAAAGCTGGCCGCTGTTTGAGGGCCTGTTCAACCGGAGCGCGATTGAAGAACGGCTGGTCGAACTTTTCCCGGACGAAATCACACGCCCGGAACTGCGTTTTAAATCCTGGCTGCGGCTGGAGATGCTGACCAAACCGATGGACAGCAACCCGCTGGTGTCCGGCGTGCGGACGGCGCTGCTCGGCACGCTTTATCTGCTCATCATCGTGGTGATGACGGCGTTTCCGATCGGCATCGCGGCGGCAATTTACCTGGAAGAATACGCCGACCCGAATAAGTGGTATAACCGCATTATCGAAACCAACATCCGC
The DNA here is from genome assembly GCA_026645945.1 of Anaerolineae bacterium. Taxonomy (GTDB): domain Bacteria; phylum Chloroflexota; class Anaerolineae; order Aggregatilineales; family Phototrophicaceae; genus CFX2. Next base: position 968 of record JAPKMO010000100.1, on the reverse strand, counting down.
AACCTGGCAGGTGTGCCGTCCATCATTTACGGTTTGCTCGGCCTCCAACTGCTGGTGCGTTTTATGGGCGACCCGGCCACCGGCGGCCTGGGCATCACCAGCGGGCAGGCTTTCGGCATTAACGACGGCACGGGGCGCAACATCATCACCGCCGGGCTGACGCTGGGGCTGCTGGTGCTGCCGGTGGTCATCATCAACGCGCAGGAGGCCATCCGCGCCGTGCCGCCCTCTTACCGGGACGCCAGCTACGGTTTGGGCGCGACCAAATGGCAGACCATCTGGCGGACGGTGCTGCCTTCGGCGCTGCCAGGCATTCTGACCGGCATCATCCTGTCGCTGTCGCGGGCGGTGGGCGAAACCGCGCCGCTGGTGGTGGTGGGCGCTTCCACCTTCATCGTGCAGGACCCCGGCCTGTTCACGCGCTTTACCGCGCTGCCCATCCAGATTTACACCTGGACTTCCCGCCCGCAGGCCGGCTTCCGCGAACTGGCGGCGGCGGCCATCATCGTCCTTCTTGTTTTGCTGATTGCAATTAACACGATTGCGTTTGTTCTGCGAAATCAGGCGCGCAGGAGACTACAGGTATGATCCAAAACGGACATCATCCCAGAGCGGTAGATATTCAGAATATCAGCGTTTATTACGGCAGCTACCGCGCCGTTAAGGACGTGAGCATCCCGGTGGAGAAAAACAAAATCACCGCCTTCATCGGCCCGTCCGGCTGCGGCAAAAGCACCGTCCTGCGCGCCATCAACCGCATGAACGACCTAGTTCCCGGCGCGCGCGTGGAGGGGCAGATTCTCTATCATGGCCGCAACCTGTACGCCCCGGACGTAGACCCGGTGGAGGTGCGCCGCCGCATCGGTATGGTGTTCCAAAAGCCGAACCCCTTCCCTAAGAGCATCTTTGAGAACGTGGCCTACGGCCCGCGCCTGCTGGGCGTGCGCGACAAAAACACACTCAAACAG